>NZ_JAYMEE010000092.1:42878-163531 GCF_037029245.1 Mesoflavibacter sp. CH_XMU1422-2
TATACACAATGAAATCCCTAAAAATCACACTAATAGCAATCGCATCAATCGCCATATTAACCGGAGTATCATCAATAGATACAGAAACTGTTACTAAAGAAGATAACAAAGAAGTAAAAGAAGTACAGGTAGATTTAATCTCTATGACAGATAAAAAAGTATCAAATGTACCAACGCAAGGTTAATTAATAATTCACAAAAAAATATATACAATGAAATCTCTAAAAATCACACTAATAGCAATCGCATCAATCGCCATATTAACTGGAGTATCATCAATAGATACAGAAACTGTTACTAAAGAAGATAACAAAGAAGTCAAAGAGGTGCAAGTAGATTTAATCTCTATGACAGATAAAAAAGTATCAAAAGTACCAACACAAGGCTAAGACATATATATTTAATTATATAAAAATCCTCTTCTAGCATAACAGTTAGAAGAGGATTAGTTTTTTATTTAAAATATTTTAAATTTGATTTATTAAGAACTCTACTTAGTGAAATATATATTATATATAACCTTACTAATCACTTTATTCTCTTTTACTTCTACACCAAAAGCTAAAGAAGAAGATCCTATTTTAAAAATTTTAAAACTAAGGAAACAAGCCAATAATTCAGATTTAAACATATCTAAAAGGTTTGAATATGCTAGAGAAGCTATTTCGCTTTCAAAAAAATATGATAAAGACTCTACAGTATTAGAAAGTAACAGAGTGTTATCTTGGTTATTTATAGTGTCTGGTCAGTATGATTCTTTATATAGGGTAAATAAAGAAAATCTTAAAATTTCTACTAAAATAAAAGACTCTCTTAAGATGGCTTATGCAAATAATAATCTAGGATTTTACTTTGCAGAGAGTAATAAAAATGACAGCGCTTATTACTATTATTACAATGCCAGAAAACTTTACGAGCTTTTAAAAGATATACAAAACGAATCTAATATTATCCTTAATATGGCTAACATACAAGAGTCTGAAAGAGATTATATAGGTGCAGAAATAAATGCCATTAAAGGAATAGAAATAACAAAAACATTGCCAATATCTGACGGAAACAACTTTAACCTATGGGCTTTTAATAATTTAATTGGTATAGTCTCAAGTAAAGTAAAAAGGTTTGATAAGTCTATTGAATATCATAACAAAGCTGTAGAGTATGCAGAAAAATTAAAAGCAGAAAGGTATAAATATTATAAAGACTTTTCTAAAATGAACATAGCCATAGCATATCGAAGAAAAGGAGATTATGATAAAACAATACAAGTATTAAATAATATAAAAAACTTAGAATCATTAAAGGAAGAAGATCCTCAAACCTATGTTTCTATAATTTCAAACTTAGCCTATGCCAAGTTTTTAAAAGGTAATTTTGTTTCAAAAGAAATAGAAAACACATTTAAAACAGCATACAAATTCTCTATTGATCAAGATATAAAAGTAGAACAGTCTATTATCGCCTCTTTTATTTCAGAATTATATTTACACCAAAAGCAAATAGATTCTGCTCAAAAATATGCTAATATAGCATACAATAAAGCAAAAGAAGTAGGAGAAAACCAAACTGTCTTAGATGCGTTAATACTAAAAGCCAAAACCGAAACAGGAGAGCAATCTAAAGCATACTTATATGAACATATAAGGTTAAACGATAGTTTAATCTCCAAAGAACGAACAAACAGAAATAAATTTGCTAGAATTGAGTTTGAAACAGACGAAATTCTTCAAGAGAAAGAACAAATCTCTAAGCAAAGACAATGGTTAATTTTTATATCTGTAGGATTATTAGGCGTTTTATTCTTCTTGTATATCATTAAATCTCAAAGAGAAAAAAATAAAGAGTTACAACTACAAAAACAGCAACAAGAAGCAAATGAAGAGATCTATAAGCTAATGCTCTCTCAACAAGAAAAAATAGACGAAGCGCGTAGCGTAGAGAAAAACCGAATTTCTCAAGAAATGCATGATGGTATCTTAGGAAGACTTTTTGGAGCAAGATTAAGTCTAGATAGCTTAAATCTAGTTAATACAGAAGATGCAATTTCAAAACGAAGTAAATACATTTCTGAATTAAAAAATATAGAAGACGATATAAGAAAGGTTTCTCATGAGTTAAATTCAGATTTTGTTAATCAATCAGGATACTTCAATATGGTTAACAACCTAGTCGAAACTCAAATGACAGCCTACAATATCGATTATACGTTTAAAGCAGATTCTAATATTAATTGGGATATGCTTGATAACAAAATAAAAATTCACTTGTATAGAATCTTGCAAGAAACTATGCAAAATATCTATAAACATGCAGAATCAACATTAGTTGATATCGAGTTTTACTTAGATAAAAATAAATTAAATTTGAAAATAACAGATAATGGTGTTGGATTTGACCAAACCAAAACTAAAAACGGTATCGGTCTTAAAAATATAAAAGATAGATTAAAAGAAATTAACGGATTTTTTAATGTCACATCTCAAATAAATAAAGGAACATCTGTTATAATTACTGTCCCAAACATTTAAACTAACTAAAAAAACATGAAAACTCAAGAGTTAAAAATATTAATGGTTGATGATCATCCAATGATTATAGAAGGCTATATGCATACATTAATGGCTACAAAAAAAGAAAACCAATCTTTGACAATAGATATAGCTTCAGATTGTGATTCGGCATTAAAAGCCATGAAAAAAGCAAAAAGCATAGGCGTACCTTACAATATTTATTTTTTTGATATTAGTATACCAGAGTCTAGTGATGGCTTATATAAATCTGGAGAAGATTTAGCAAAACGAGTAAGAATGGTAGAAGAAGATGCCAAAATAGTAATTCTGACTATGTTTGATGAAGTTTATAGAATACATGATATTATAAAAACTATAAACCCAGAAGGTTTTTTAATAAAAAGCGATTTAACCTCTAGTGAGCTAGCTAGTGCTTTTCAAGCCATTCAAAATAATCCTCCATTTTATAGCGGTACTATCAATAAAATACTAAGAAAAAGCTTACAAAATCCAATAACTTTAGATTTGATAAATCATAAAATGCTTCATCTTTTATCATTAGGTGTAAAGACAAAAGATTTAGTTAAACATTTAGACTTAACATTAAGTGCAATTGAAAAAAGAAAGAAAAACATAAAAGAACTTTTCTTTGTTGAGGATGGTAAAGATGAAACCTTAATTAAAATTGCGAAAGAAAAAGGCTACATATAAAAACTTTTAAAGAAAATTACAATTTTGTTTAACGTTAAAAAAAGCTTTAAAAGTCTATATATACTTGAGGCTTACGGTTTTTACCACAATCCACTTGCGGTAAAAACCGTAAAGACATAATATACAATTACTTATATTTGTAATGACTATTAATTTAAGTATTTTCCCTTATAAACTTAGTTTGGTTAATAGCATTTACATTTACACACAAGAAAAAGCAACATCGCTCGATGTTGCTTTTTTATTTTATAATATATGATTAAAAAATTAAATGTTTAAATTCCCAAAACGTACTAATAAAAAAGCCCATGTAGATTACTGCTACAATAAACTTTAAAAAAGTACCAGTTACAAAACCTAAAAAGGAGCCAAAAGCAGCTTTTAATGCAGTTTTAGAATCTGCTTTATTAGATAACTCACCCAAGTACGCACCAACAAAAGGTCCAATAATAATACCAAATGGTACTGGTGCAATTAGTCCTATAATTAGACCTAGCGTTGTCCCAATCATTCCAGATCTACTACCGCCAAATCTTTTAGTACCAATTGCAGGTATGATGTAGTCTAAAGCAAAAATTGATAACGCAACGATTAAGGTTATAATCAAGAAAGATGTGTCGTTTGGCACAGCGCCTGTCATAAATAAAAATAACAAACCAATCCAACTTAAAGGTGGACCAGGTAAAATTGGTAAGATGCTTCCAACTAAGCCTAACAAGATAAATGCAAAGCCAATAATGGTTAAAAAAATATCCATAAGTTTTTGTTTATATGACGATTATATTTCTGTTATGTTACATTTATAAACTAAAAAATTAGTTTAAACTAATTTTTTAGTTATATTTGTTATGTTCAACTAAAACTTTAGTTATAAAAATGAAGCCACTTACAAAAGCAGAAGAAGATATTATGCAAGTCCTTTGGCAATTAGAAAAAGCTAATGTAAAAGATATAATTAATATACTTCCAGAACCTAAACCAGCTTACAACACGGTTTCTACAATTGTTAGGATTTTAGAATCCAAAGGATTTGTAGATTATGAAAAAAAAGGAAAGGGACATGTGTATTTTCCTATACTTAAAAAACAAGACTATAGCAATCAAAGCTTAAACACCTTGGTCGAAAATTATTTTCAAGGATCTTTTAAAAGTATGGTGTCTTTTTTTGTGAAGAAAAATGATATAAATATTGAAGAGCTAGAAAGTGTTTTAAAAGAAATCAATAAAAACGAATAGTTATGATTACCTATATCATTCAAATAGTCGCTTTTCAACTTATATTTTTATTGGTTTATGAAGCGCTTCTAAAAAAAGAAACTTTTTTTAATTATAACCGTTGGTATTTATTATCAACTTCAGTATTTTCATTACTCTTGCCTTTAATTAAAATTGAAAGTTTTACTAAAACCATCCCCAGTAAATATGTAGTTGTTTTACCAGAAGTAGTTTTGGGTAACGTCCAAAAAACAACACAAATTACTACAGAAGCTTCAACTATTGCTAATCAAACCTCGTGGTTAACGCTTAACAATATTATCATTTTAGGTAGTTGTATTACATTTTTAATTTTTGCCTTTAAGCTGTCAAAACTTTTAAAATTATGGGTAAAAGCTAAAAAAGTAAAGTCTAATGGATATCAAGTTTTATCACTGCCAAATACAACTGTTGCATTTTCATTTTTTAACTACGTGTTTATTGGTAGCCAACTAACAGAACAGCAAAAAGAAAGCATTTTAGCACATGAGCTTATTCATGTCAAGCAAAAACACAGCATAGATTTATTATGGTTTGAAGTATTGAAAATTGCACTTTGGTTTAATCCATTAGTGTATATATACAAAGGATATTTAACACAAGTGCATGAGTATATAGCCGATCAAAATGCCATAAAAACCATTAATAAAAAAGATTATTATCAACGTTTGTTACAGCAAATTTTTGATGTAAAATCGTTGCCTTTCATCAATCCATTTTTTAAACAATCATTAATCAAAAAACGAATTATTATGTTACAAAAATCAAAATCAAAACCAGTCTATTTAATTAAGTACTTGCTGCTAATACCAATGATTACAGCAATGTTGGTGTATTCTTCATGTTCTCAAGACGAAACTGATAAAGCAAATACAGAACAAACCACATTGACAGAAGAAGAGTTAGTACAAAAGTATTTAGAGGAATTTAAAGCCTCTACAGATAGTCCTTATTCAATATTTAAAGAAAGAAAAATAAATAATGATAATTATTTAAACACTTTAGAAGAATACTCTGAATCTAAGGCTTATTTTCTTTACTTAATTTCATATACAAAAAAAGAAGGAGACTCAATACCAGATTTCATTCAAAAAATAAAAAATCAAACCTATCAAGACTATTTAAAAAAGAAAGAAACCCAAGAATCTAAAGATAATTGGATTGGTAGTCCAGAAAGTGGCACTTTAAGATTATTAGTTGAAGATTTAGATAATTTAACTAGTGAAGAAAAAGCTTTACAATCTTCAAAATTAGCACAGATTACAAACGAAGAATGGTATCATACTTTGGTAATATCTGATGGTTATAGACATATTAAAATTGAAGTTAGAGAACCAAATGAAGAAGATTTTAATCCAAACGAAATAGATGTTCCTTTTAGTGTTATAGAACAAGTCCCATTAATAGAAGGTTGTGAAACAGTATTTAATCTTAAAGAACAAAAAGAATGTTTTTCAAACAAAATAAACGAACATGTTATGAAAAACTTCAATACAGAACTAGCAAATAATCTAGGTTTAGAAAAAGGTGTAAAGCGCATTTTTGTAAGCTTCAAAATAGATGTTAATGGAGATGTTGTAGATGTTAGAGCTAGAGCGCCACATAAAGATTTAGAAGAAGAAGCTATTAGAGTGATTAATTTATTACCAAAAATGACACCTGGTACAGATAAAGGAAAACAAGTTAATGTGCCTTACAGCTTACCAATAACCTTTAAAATTGATTAGTAAATTCACTTTTAAATAGTTAAAACCGAAGTTTTTTGCTTCGGTTTTTTTATAGTCATCAATCAATAAAACATACAATTATCAATCAAAAAATCGTATTTTTCGGCGATACTTGTTTAATATGAAGCAAATAGCAACTTTTTTTATATTCTTTTTGTTAGTGTCTTGTCAGTATTTTGAAGCTAAAAAGACATCAAAAGATGCTATTCTAAAAAAAGAATTAAAAGCATTTAATTGGAATGAAGTAGACACGTATCCAAGCTTTCCTGTTTGCGATTCTTTAGATACACTAACCAATAAAAAACAGTGTTTTGAAACTACGTTAGCTAATCATATAAGTATACAATTAGCTAAAGAAACCTTTGTTGTCACTCAAGATATTAATGATACCATTATTTTAGAATTTTTAATTTCAGAAAAAGGGCAATTACAAATTCAACAATTTACAGCAGACTCTTTAACAATAGCGGAGTTGCCAAATATTCAACAAATTATAGAAAGTAGTTTAGATAGTTTACCGCCAATTTACGCAGCCATAAAACGAGGTCAACAAGTAAAAACACAATTTAAATTACCTATTATTCTTCAGGTAAATTAGTTATAGTTCAACTTTATAACCTAAAGCCACATCAGTAGGGAAGTTTCCTTCGTTATCACTAAAAGCCGCAAACAGTGAGTCAAACACCAAAGTGATATAACCATTACCAACTTTAAAATCGGCACCAAGACCAAAAATTAAAGGTGCGTCAAATTCGGTATTAGAGACTTCGTTTTCTATTAAATTTCCTGGGTTTTCAGGGTTTTCAACTATATAAGTTGCGTTTACATTAGTTAATGTTGCAAATTTAGTTTGTGCGTAAACATTAAAATTGTCTTGATTTATAAATCTAAATCTGTAGCCTAAAGCTAACTGTGTAGCGCTATATTGTAAATTATCATTTTCTGCAATGTACCTTAGATTAACAAATCCTGCATGTTTAGGTTGTTCTTTATCTTGAACAATTTCAAGCTCAGTTCCAAAAAATAAAGCATTTTCATTATCTGGGTTTTCAATAAACGGATTGTTAGTTAATCCTCCAAAAAAGCTTAATCTTGTTTTAAGTTTAGCTTTACTATCATTAGCTGTGTAAGTATCGTCTTCAGAAGCATTGTATTTGTTTACAAATTGCTTCAAACTAAATAAAGTAAATTTAGTTTTAGATGCATTCATTCCAGTTAAATCAGCAAGTGTCACTTGGTACTCGTTTTGGTATTTATTGTCGTCGTTTTTTGTGTTTTTAAGTTCTGTTACTGTGTTGTCTCCGGTTTTAACAAAATATCTAAATTGTCCGTCAACAGAAGCCCAAAGTAGGTCTAAAGTACCTTCAACTTCGGTATCTAATTGTGTAGATTCGCCATTAACAGTGTAGGTTTGTTGTGCAAAACTTAATGTTGAAACACATAAGCTTAAAATGAAAAGTAATCGTTTCATAGAGATTGTAATTTGGTTCTACGCTAAAGTAGAAATTTTTAATTAAAAACTATTTCTTAAAGCGTCTGTTTTTCCATTTGTAACTTGAAAACGAGCCAACAACAGCAACGTAAACACTAAAAAAAGGATATAATAAACTTGACGGTAAATAGTATTTTAATGCTTGTTCTTTGCTGAAAAACACACTTGTTTTATAAATTAAAAGAAAATCTATAAGCAGCTTTAAAAGAAATAAATAAGTAAAGGTCTTAAAATGAAATAACCCTAAAACCATTAACACAAAACCAATGACAATTACAGAATTTGCTAGTAAAACCATTAACCCAACCAACTTAGCAAAATTATTATTGTAGTTAGATGTTTTATTAGCCCAACGTATGCGTTGCGATAGTAAACTTTTAAAATCTGGTTGCGGTATTGTCTGCACAATAGCATGTGTGCTTTTTAAATATTTAACAGAATTTTCATCTGTTTTTAAAGCTTTTTCCATTAAAAAAATATCGTCGCCGCTTGCAATGTTATCATTGCCTTCAAAACCGTTTATGTCACTAAAAAACGATCTTTTGTAGCCCAAATTAGCACCGTTACATAAAAACGGTTTCTCAATGCCAAAACCAGCAATGGTACTTCCCATTAAACTTAAAAAATCTAATAACTGAAAGTGTTTTAAAAATCCATTAACTTGATGATAAGTAACTGGTCCAACAACCATTTTAACATCATTTTGCTGAATGAATGAATCAAAACTATCTAGCCAATATTTTGGCAAAACACAGTCGGCATCGGTTGTGATAATCCAATCATAGTTGCTAATTTTTATTGCTGAAGAAATCGCATCTTTTTTTGGCGAATTGGATTGTCTTTCGTTTTCAATTAATTTAATGTCCAAAGTTGAAGTTGAAATAAACTTAGTAACAATATCTTTTGAAGGATCTTCAGAATCGTCATTAACTAAAATGATTTCAAAAAGCGAATTTTGGTAATTTAACTCTGCAATAGAATTTAATAGCGCTGGTAAATTTTCGGCTTCATTTCTAAAAGGAATAACTACTGAAAATTTTGTTTTTGCAGGAATATCTTGCAGTTTAAATTTTGGTACTTTATCTATAGCAAAAGCAAATTTTCCTATTAAAAATAAGTACAAAAGCAATATGACTACAGCAATTACAAGCATTAATTTTGAGGTTTTAAAACATTAAAATTAAGCACATAATAGCTTCCAAAAACACTTGGTAGTGCAAAATTTAGTAACCACATTAATAAAATGCAACTTAAAATAGGTAATTGGTTAATATCAGCTAGTCCAAAAACATACAGCGCAACACTACCTTTTATCACAACATCAAAAATTGAAATTGTCGGAATAATTGAAGCCAATAAATACATGGATGTAATTAAAATCATGGCATCAACATAGTTTAATTGAATTCCGAAAAGTGTCAAAATAAAATAAAACTGAAAAGAAAATACAGCATATCGTAACACTGATAATAAAAAGCCAATACCTAAATATTTTAGACCTAAATTTTTGATGTAATTAATCACCTTTTCAAAAGAAAAACCTTTAATCTTAAATCTTTTTTGTTTAAAACCAAACACAGCAAACAAAGCAATTAAAGCCAATAATATTAAAGCTCTAATAAAACGATAACCAATATTGACTTCATAATTGTGATATAAAAAAAATAGCCCAATTACACCTAAAATAACAGTAACACTCATTTGAAGCATATTGCTAATTAGGTTTAAAAGCAGTACTTTTTTACGATGCGTTTTTGCAAAGTAAATCGCTTTTGCGCCGTATTCACCAATACGATTTGGTGTAAAAATAGAAGCAGTTAGAGCGCCCAAACTTTGTTCGGTAGCTTCTAAAAAACTTATTCTTTTGATTTTTGAGATTAAAAATCGCCATTTTACAATTTCTAAAAACCAATTAAAACTACTCAAAAACACTAAAAAAATGATATTTTTTGTTGAAAACAGCTTGTTTTTGTCTATAAAATTTAAAAAATCTTCAAATTTTAAATCAGGATTATTAAGTAATTTTTGATAAATAAAGTAAAAAGCGCCAACAACTATACTTAATTTGATAAGTACAAAAAAGAATTGCTTAGTTTTGTAAGGTAAGCTACTATTCATCTTATTTTTTCTGAAATGCTTGCAAAATAAACTAAAAAACACACAATGTTATCAAGATTTAAAATCATTTGTTTGGTTGCTTTTTTGATGTTTGGATTAACCACAGTAAAAGCACAAATAGAAACTAGTAAATGGAAAGCTTTAATTGCTGTAGGTGTAAATAGCCCAAGTCAAGATGGATTTGTAACGCCTTTTGAGGCTGATGGATTAAATTTTCCGACTATAAATTTAGGAATTCAGCATATGTTTACTAATCAATTAGGAGCTAAAGTAGATTTTGGATATAATAGATTTGTAAATGCCGATAATACACCAGATTTTAAAGTAAACTACACACGTGTAAATGCACAGTTTGTTTATGATGCTACACCAGATTTTACGTTTTTACCATTCGGTACAGGTGTAGTTTTTCATGTTGGTCCTGGTTATTCTATGATAAAACCTTTAGATGCTTATGGCGATAATAAAACGTCTTATTTAAACGCTATGGGAGGAATGGAATTTCATTATGGGATAAGTAGAACTGTTTCTGCATATATCGACGCATCTTATATTATGGGATTTGCAAGCGATTTCGATCCTATAACAGAAGGTTATGGATCTTTTAACGGTAATTTATTAACCGTGACTGTTGGTGTTGCAGTTTCTTTAAGCGGTTGCGCAACTTGTAATTAATGGCAAAAGAACAAATTATATTAGGTATTGATCCCGGAACAACCATTATGGGTTTTGGCTTGATTAAAGTTGAAAATAAAAAGATGAGCTTTTTACAACTTAACGAGCTAGACTTAAAAAAATACGACGACCATTACTTAAAATTGAAATTAATTTTTGAAAGAACTATAGAGCTAATTGACACGCATCATCCTGACGAAATCGCTATCGAAGCACCTTTTTTTGGTAAAAACGTACAAAGTATGCTTAAGTTAGGTCGTGCGCAAGGCGTTGCTATGGCGGCAGGATTAAGTAGAGAAGTACCAGTTACCGAATATTCGCCAAAAAAAATTAAAATGGCAATTACAGGTAATGGTAACGCTAGTAAAGAGCAAGTTGCAAAAATGTTGCAAAGTTTATTAAAGCTAAAAAGTTTGCCAAAAAATTTAGATTCTACAGACGGTTTAGCAGCAGCAGTCTGTCATTTTTACAATCAAGGTCGCGTAGAAATTGGTAAAAGCTATTCGGGTTGGGCAAGTTTTGTGAAGCAAAACCCAACAAAAATCAATAAACAATAAACAGTTATCAATGTCTAAACAAGCAAATAATCCTTTAGCTGATAAATCGTATCAATTAGCTCTTCAAATTGTTAATGTTTATAAAGAATTAACTAATTCAAAAAAAGAGTTTATCTTATCTAAACAATTATTAAGATCTGGTACGTCCATTGGAGCTAATGTTACAGAAGCAAACGGTGCAATATCAAATGCTGATTTTTCTGCTAAAATTTCAATTGCTTATAAAGAAAGCTTAGAGACTAAGTACTGGTTAAGCTTACTTAAAGATTCAGATTTTTTAAGTAAAATAGAGTTTGATAAATTACACTCAAACACTGACGAACTATCAAAAATATTATTTTCAATACTTAAAAAAACAAGAATAAATAAAAAACCTTAACTGTTAGTTGGTCGCTAATCATTAATATCTGATAATTTGTAAATTGACTACTGCTAATTGTTTACTGTTAATTGTTTATTGACAACTGATATGTCTGGCATCTACATACACATACCATTTTGCAAACAAGCCTGTTATTATTGCGATTTTCATTTTTCGACGTCATTGAAAAAGAAAGATCAATTAATTTCTGCTTTAGCAAAAGAGCTTCAACTTCGTAAAGATGAATTTAAAAACTCAACCGTAGAAACCATCTATTTTGGTGGCGGTACACCAAGCTTATTATCTGTTGAAGAATTACAATTTTTAATAGATACGGTACATGAAAATTACTCAGTAGCAACGTCACCAGAAATCACATTAGAAGCCAATCCTGATGATTTATCTGAGCAAAAAATTATAGAATTATCACAATCGCCAATCAATAGACTAAGTATTGGTATTCAATCTTTTTACGAGAAAGATTTAAAGTTAATGAATCGCGCTCATAACGCAGCAGAAGCTAAAAAATGTTTAGAAATTGCAACGCAATATTTTGATAATATTAGCTTAGATTTAATCTACGGGATACCAAATAGCACATCGCAGGAATGGTTAAATAATATTGAAACAGCACTAAGCTTTGACGTGCCACATATTTCTAGTTACGCACTAACTGTCGAACCTAAAACAGCATTGGCAAATTTTATTGACAAAGGAATTATTGACGATGTTGATGATGAGGTCGCTCATCAACAATTTCATCAACTAATAGAAAAATTAGAAGATGCAGGTTTTGAACATTATGAGCTGTCTAATTTTGCAAAACCAGGTTATTACAGTAAAAACAATAGTGCTTATTGGTTAGGTAAACCATATATTGGTATTGGTCCATCTGCACATAGTTTTAACGGAGATCAACGTGCTTGGAATGTTAAAAATAATTCCATTTACATAAAAAAAATTGAAGCCAACAAATTGCCTTTAGAGATAGAAACCTTATCCCAAAATGATAAGTATAATGAGTTTGTCATGACAGGTTTACGTACAATTTGGGGCGTGTCATTATCTAAAATAGAAGACAAGTTTGGGCTTCATTATAAAAATTTCTTAATAAAAGAGGCTCAGTTTTATATCAATGAACAATTATTGTATATTGAAAAAGACAGCTTAAAAGCTACAAAAAAAGGAAAATTTCTAACCGACGGAATAGCAAGTGAGCTATTTATGTTAAATTAATTAGATGAAAACAGTAATTACAATAAACACTATAAAATACACAATAGACTTATCTAAACCTTTAGATATTTCTATGCCAATTAGAGGCTCTAAAGATAACGCTAATGCATGGTATATTGATGAGCCTAAAATAGAACCAGCGCAAATAGACGAGTGGACTGCAAGCGTAAAAGAAGGTGCGTCTATTAACTTTAATAATATTCAATTTAATCCGCATGCGCATGGTACACATACCGAGTGTGTTGGACATATTACCGAAAAATTTTATAGTATTAATAAATGTTTAAAAACTTTTTTCTTTAGAGCAGAGGTAATCACTGTAGCACCAGAAAAAATAGACGAAGATTACGTTATATCTAAATCGCAATTAAAATTTTTACTAAAACAACGTAAGCCAGAAGCATTAGTTATTCGTACAATGCCAAACACAAAAGATAAGCTTTCTAGACAATACTCTAATACTAATTGGCCATACTTAACAGAAGATGCAGCAGAATTTATAAAAAAAATAGGTGTACAGCACCTTTTGGTAGACTTACCAAGTGTAGATAAAGAAAAAGATGATGGTAAATTATTAGCGCATAAAGCGTTTTGGGATGTTAATGGTAAGATTAGAAAAAATGCTACTATAACTGAGTTTATTTACGTGAAAAATAAAATAGAAGACGGTAAATATATTTTAAATTTACAAATCGCACCTTTTGAAAACGATGCTACACCAAGTAAGCCTATTCTTTATAAAATAGAATAAAATGAAATCTGTTTTAAAACTAGAAGAATTATTACAATTCGCATTAGGTATTTACTTGTTTTCTACCTTAAGTTGCACTTGGTGGTGGTTTTTGGTATTAATTTTGCTACCCGATATTGGTATGTTAGGCTATTTAGTAAATACAAAAAGAGGAGCATTAACTTATAATGTGTTTCATCATAAAGGGCTAGCAATTTTATTTTTTTTAGCTGGAATTTATTTTGAAATCGAAGTCATGCAATTAATAGGAATCATTCTGTTTTCTCACGCTGCTTTAGACCGGATTTTTGGTTACGGACTTAAATATGCCGATAATTTTAAAAACACATATTTAGGACATTTATAATGGAAATTTTTATCTCTCTTATTATTGGTGGTTTAGTAGTTTTAGGCATAACTACCTATGTAAAACATTTGAAGAACAAAAAAAGAGTTTCATCACAATCGGTTATACTTTTAGATAAGATTAAAAAAGTATGCAAATTTATTACTGTAGAAGGCGACTTTGCCGAAATCTACCATTACGAAGATGTAAAAGAACGCTTTTTAAAATTAGTCTCAAGTCGTAAAAAAGCATTAGTAGTAATAAATGCGAAAGCACATGTAGGTTTTGATTTTAATAAAATAAGTCTAGAAGCAGATCAAAAAACAAAAACGGTAATTATCAAAAGTTTCCCGCAACCAGAAATATTGTCTATAGAAACTAATTTAAACTATTACGATAAAAAAGATGGCTATTTCAATAAGTTTGAAGCAGCAGATTTAACAGCACTTAATGAAGAAGCTAAGCAACATATTATTGAAAAAGTGCCAGAAAGTGGTTTATATAATGTTGCAAAACAAGAAGCTTTAGAGTCTTTACAATTAATAGAAAATATTGTAGAAACTATTGGTTGGACACTAGATTATCAAAATTTAGTCTTGGATACAGACGATATTAAAAAGATAAGAGAATAGCTACGAAAACGTTTGAAATGGGTGTATTTCATCGAAAAAGGAGTCAGTTTTCTTTGTATTAACAACAAATCTTATTACCTTTTAAGTATTAATAATCAAAACCAAAGCTATGAATAGATTATTACTCTACTTAAATGATACTTTAGAAAGTTTAGATATTCCTCCAATTATCAAAAATGATAGTCGAGAAATTAATAAAACAAATAAGAAAAACTCTAAAAAAGTTAAATTAAAAGAAATTAAATAAGCACTATATTTATGCATGAATATAGAGCAATTACACCAATATTGTCTTCAAAAACCAAAAGTAGAAGAAACCTTTCCTTTTAATCAAGATACCTTAGTTTTTAAAGTTTTAGGTAAGATGTTTGCCTTAATCCCTTTAGATAAATGGGAAGCTGGTGAAGGCTCCATTTCACTTAAATGTGATCCAAAATATGCATTAGAGTTACGTGAAGAGTATGATAGCATTGAAGGTGCTTTTCATATGAATAAAACACACTGGAACACGATTTATATCTATAAAGGTGAAGTTTTACCAGAACTCTTATTTAAACTCATAGATCATTCTTATGATCAAGTGGTTAAAGGTATGCCCAAAAAAATGCAACAAGCGTTGAAAGAATAATTGCACAACAACTCAAATAAATGTATCATTGTAAATATTCAAAAACACATAAAATCTTCACATCATGAGCGTACTTCAGATGCTAAAAGACCGAAGCAATGATACTTGCGAGCTTTGTGCTTCAACTTCAAATTTACAGCAATACACCATTCCGCCATCTTTAAACGAAAGCGTAGACACTTGCGTTTTGGTTTGTGATACGTGTTATAATCAAATTGAAAAAAACACCGATATGGATCCAAACCATTGGCGTTGTTTAAACGATAGTATGTGGAGCGAGCATGTTGCTGTCCAAATTATGGCTTGGCGTATGTTACAACGTTTACGTGCCGAAGGTTGGCCAAAAGACCTGTTAGATATGATGTATTTAGATGAAGATGCATTGGCATTAGCACGTGCAACAGGAGAAGATAAAGACGAAAGCGAAAAAATTATACATCGTGATGTTAATGGTGTTATCCTTGAAAACGGAGATAACGTTGTTTTAATAAAAGACCTAAAAGTAAAAGGATCTAGCATGGTTGCCAAACAAGGAACAGCAGTTAGGAACATACGTGTAGATCATGAAAACGCTAATTATATTGAAGGTAAAGTTGGCGGACAACAAATAGTGATTATTACAGAATATGTGAAAAAGAATTAAAATTTTTAATATGAAATAAAGCCCGATTTTCTAATTGAAAATCGGGCTTTTTTTTACAATAATTTTTGCTGACTTTTATAAAACGCATCTGCTTGTAACTGCATAAGTTCTCTAGCTTTTTTGCGTTTAAATTGATATAATTCGTCTTCCTTAGATAAATCAGTATACACTTTATCGTTAATTGTAAAGTCGGTTTGTAAAGCTAGTTTACGTTCTTCAACACGTTGTTGTACTACTATTTTTACAGCAGTTTCTTGATCTTCTAATCTAAAATCATATTCACTTTTAGGTGAAATTAATTTTGCGAAAATTGGCGCAGTTTCAATAGCTAAAAATAATAGAAATATAAAAAACGAAGGTAACCATGGTAATTTGTTTAATGCATTAATACGCGCCATTAAACCATCAAAACCTTCAATTATGGGTTGTGTATTATTAACTTGTGTTTGATAATTATTTTGAAGTTGCTGTAGTTGCATTTCAATAGCTGCAATTTTTGCTTTGTTATCTGTTTTTAGTTGTTGTAATTGGGCTAAAGCAGCATCGTGTTTGTCTCTTTTTTCTTTATAAACAGGACCTTTACCCAGTTTTTTTGTTCCTGCAGTACCTTCGGCTTCACTAATATAGGTGTCGTAAAGTGCATTTACTTCGGTTTCTTTAGTATCAATTTCAGATTTTAAGTTTTCTATATTTTGCTTTAGTTCTGTTTCTTTAGGAGAAAACTGAAGCGCAATTTGTTCTTGGTTTTCAAGCGTCATTGCATTTTTTTCTTCTAATAAAACCTGGTTAATTTCCTTTTCAAAAATCTTCATTTCTAAAGGTTTTGAAATAACTATAGCGATAATTAAAGCTAAAATTAATCTTGGAAGCGCTTGTAAAAATTCATCTAAAAAAGAATCTCTTTTCTTAATTGTAGAGACAATAAAACGATCTAAATTAAAAATGAGTAATCCCCAAATTAGTCCAAAAAAGATGGCTGTAAAAAGATTGTTAAAAACAGTATAAAGCGCATAACCAGAAGCGATAAAAGCCATTAGTGCTGTAAAAAAGACCGTTGCGCCAATACCTGCGTATTTGTTTTTTTCGCTTGAAGAAGCATTTTTTAAGATGTTAATATCTGCACCAGAGCAAATAATAAAGAATTGTTGTAACATGATGTGATTGTTTTTTGATTGATGATGATCCTTGGACTGTACTCAGAACAAGTAGTTATTAGAACGCTTATTATGCTGAAATGTTACATTTTTTGAAATAAAAAAACCTCAAATCAATTAGTTTTGAGGTTTTTATAGATTTGGGTTAAAGAAATTTTAATGTATTTCTTTAAGCTTTGATATCATATTTTTTGATTTTTTTATCATGGATTCTAACTCATTAGTTTTTCCTTTTATAGTGAAATTAACATTATCAACGACATTTTCATTAAACATTACTTTCTTATTATAATTAAAGCTAAGTTCAATTATATCTTCGGGACTATTAGTTTTAAAGATTGTTTTTAAGGCGTCCCAATCAAATTTGGTTAATTCTTCTAAATTTTCGGCGTTAACCGTTAAATTAGAGGTGTGTACTTTAGTTTTTTTGTTTTTTTGATTAGAATAATTAACATCATATGCTGAATGATTAATTATTGTCTCAATAGCACTATCACTTATATGTACATTTGATACTCCATTATTTGTATTGGAAGATATATTTAAGTTCTTATTTTCTTTTAAAAGTTTTATAGCTTTATCAGAGGTTATTTTTTCATCGTTGTAATAAAAAGTAGCCTCTTTTTTTGCCATTTCAACAACTGTGTCTAAAGGCGATTTTGGTTTTGGTGGCTTTGGTGGCTTTGGTGGCTTTGGTACCTCTTTTAAATTTTTTGACTTTGATGGCGTTGGTATTTTTGTAGGTTTACCATCTATAATTTTATATTTTTTATAATATTCTTCTCTTTCTTTTTTATATTTTTCTTTTTGCTCTTTAGTAGCATTATGTGCTACTGGTGGCGGCGGTAACGGAATTGTCTTTTTATTGTTTTTACTTGGTTGATTTCTTATAATTACTATCATAGAAGGCACTTTACTACCATCTTCAAGTTTAATATCAAAATATTGGATGGTGCTGTCTTCTTTAGCATCTAATAAATACTTAATAGCTTCTTCATTAAGTAAATTTCCTTCAACTTTTACTGTTGGTTTCCCTGGTACTTTAAACTTAAAATTTAATACCTTCTTTTCTGTTGTTACAGCAACTTGACTTGCTTGGATCAATTTTTTATTAGCATAAATAGGATTACCTTTAAAAACAGACATACCTAACATTGGATATTGTTTGTCTTGTGTAGTTTTTTTCTTTTCTATAACATTGAAAGAGTAATCTTTGTTTGGAGAAACTTTATGTGTTTTGTCATTGATAGTAATTCCATGACTTAACTCTATTGATTTATATAAACCTTGTAACTCTACAGTTACCTTTTCTAAAATAGAATAGTCTAGACTTTTACCTTTTGAGTTTATCTGTAATTCAACATCCTTTTTTCCAAATAAGTTTATGAAATCTGATCTCAAATTTTCTAAACTAGTCGACTTACCATTTAGTTTAAGAGATAATGGATTTTGATTGATTGTTAGAGTTGGTGTTTTAATTAAATTTTTATTAGCATTAGATGCAACATTAATTTTTGGCTTAACACTTTTTTCAACATCTTTAGTTTGACTAAAACTAAATAAAAGCAATGCCAATACAGGTAGTAGTAATAGGCTTCTAAGCCATTTTGTTCTTTGTGTTGTTTGTGTGTTCATAATTGTTAAACGTTTTTTGATTGATGAATAATTGATAGCATTAACCAATGCTAACTCTTTTTGGTTTGATGAGAACTTTAACAAGAGATTTTGATAATTTTTTAAGTTGAAACCACTTTTTAAAACTTGTTGATCGGCCAAAAATTCGTGGTTAAGTTTAATGTCTTTTTTTATAAAATAGAGTAGTGGATTAAACCAAAAAATAACCTGTAAGATTTCTATAAACAAGATGTCTAAACTATGTTTTTGTTTAGCATGTGCTTGTTCGTGTAATAAAACTTCTTTCGGAATTTTGTTATTTTCAAAAGCAGATTTATTAAGAAAAATATAGTTGAAAAACGTATGCGGAATAGCTAATTTTTCAATTAGGACATTAATAAAAATAGATGTTTTAACCTTTTGATGCCTTTTAATTTTAGATGAAATTTTGATTAGATTTAAAATAAATCGCGTTGAAAATATAATAACACCAATAGTATAAATTGTCCATAAAAGTGTCGGTAAAAATGTATTGGGTTGTTCTTCTGTAATTGTAGGTAATTCTGCAGGAAAATATGGTGGTGTAGTCATACTTTCTGGATCGTAAATACCAAAATCTAAAGTTGGTTCTACATATTTAATAAATGTGATAAAAGGGATGATTGCCGATAGTAAAAGCGCAGCTAATAGATAAAATCTTTTAAAATGATGATGGTTTAACGGCTCTAAAACTATTTTGTAGAATAGCATTAAAATAGCCAAACATGCCGATGATTTTAATAGCAGAATACCCATGATTATTTGTATTTAATTTGATGGTCAATAATAGCGCGTAGTTCTTCTAATTCTTCTTTTGTTAAATCGGTTTCTTGAGTAAAAAACGAAGCAAATTGCGTACTACTGTTATTAAAAAAGTTTTTAATCAAACCATTTACATGCTTAGAAAAATAGTCTTTCTTTTTAACTAAAGGATAGTATTGTCTAGAGTTTCCAAATTTGTTGTAAGCCACAAAACCTTTGTCTTTCATACGTTTTAAAAGCGTCGCAACTGTTGTGTTTGCGGGTTTTGGTTCTGGATAGGCATCTAGCAAGTCTTTCATAAAGCCTTTTTCTAATTGCCATAAATAACTCATTAATTCTTCTTCAGATTTTGATAACTGCATGTTCTATGTTTTTAGAATAACCTCTACAAATGTAGAATATAAAAATGAATTCTACAAACGTAGAACGAATTTTGAGTGAAAATATTTTATTTCTTTCGTGTTCTAAGACTTTCTATAATGACGGTAGAAAGGATTAATAGTCCGCCAAAAAAGGTGTTCCAAGTCGGGATTTCGTTTAAGAAAAAGTAAGCAATAATAATCCCAAAAATAGGTTGTGTACTACCAATAATACTTGCTGTACTCACTTTAAAATGATTTAAACTTTGTATAAATAAAGTATGTCCTAAAGCAGTAGTGACTAACGCTAAAATAATAACATAAGGATATTGGGTTGTAATATTAGAGCTGTCTAAGAAAATTAATACAGGCGATAACATTATACCCATAATTAGTAATTGATAAAACATTAAATGGCTACCGTGATAAGTAGTTACATACTGTTTCATTATTAAAATTCGAAGCGCATAACACAAAGCAGAAA
Source organism: Mesoflavibacter sp. CH_XMU1422-2 (assembly GCF_037029245.1). Lineage (NCBI taxonomy): Bacteria > Pseudomonadati > Bacteroidota > Flavobacteriia > Flavobacteriales > Flavobacteriaceae > Mesoflavibacter > Mesoflavibacter sp. CH_XMU1422-2. The sequence continues at coordinate 62,911 of NZ_JAYMEE010000092.1, forward strand.
CCAATCCGAAGAATATGCCTATAAATGCGTCGTTTTCAAAGTCTATTTCTGGAGATAAAATATAAATGCCTAAAAGTACCATTGCACCAAGTATAAGGTGCATGATATCAAATTTAGTTTTAGAAAATAATGGCTCTAAAAGTGCTGTAATTATTGGGAATGTAAATAGTGATAACATACCAATTGCAACACTAGATTTTTGCAGTGCAATAAAGTAAGTAATCCAATGTAATGCCATAAAGATGGATGCAATTATAAAACCACCTAAATCTTTTTTTGAAAGAATGTTTAATTTGATGTTTTTATACTTGCAATAACCCAATAAAATAAGCATTGCCAAAATGCTTCGCCACCAAATTGTTACTGGAGCAGGCATATCTATGTATCTACCTAAAGCACCAGACGTACTTATTAAAAAAGTAGCAAAAGTAAGTTCTAAAACGTGCTTAAAATGTTGGTCTTTCACTTTGGGTTAGTTGTGTTAGCGATTGTAATGACATCCTTAATTTTGCTGCCATATATGGCAAAATTAAGATATAATGAAAAGCGCGACCACCTTTTGCCATTAGAAGCAAAAGGTGGAAACACCCAAATTTTATTTATGTAGCTCTGTAAAATATTGATAGAAATACGGAATAGTTTCTATGCCTTTTAGATAATTCCATACGCCAAAATGTTCGTTTGGACTGTGTATCGCATCGCTATCTAGACCAAAGCCCATTAAAATGGTTTTACTTTTTAGTTGCTCTTCAAAAAGTGAAACAATAGGAATACTTCCGCCACTACGTTGTGGTATAGGTGTTTTTCCAAAAGTTTGTTCGTAAGCTTTACTTGCAGCTTGATAACCAACACTGTCTATTGGCGTTACGTAACCTTGTCCGCCATGATGTGGTTTTACAAGTACTTTTACACCTTCTGGAGCAATGTTTTCAAAATGTGTTTTAAATAGTTGGGTAATCTCTTCCCAATCTTGATTTGGTACTAATCGCATTGATATTTTTGCATAAGCCTTGCTTGCAATAACGGTTTTTGCACCTTCGCCAATGTATCCGCCCCAAATTCCGTTAACGTCTAAAGTTGGTCTAATGCTGTTACGCTCGTTAGTTGTGTAACCGGCTTCACCATAAACAGCATCAATATCTAATGATTTTTTATAAGCGTCTAAAGAAAAAGGTGCTTTTGCCATTTGCGCACGTTCTTCTTGACTTAATTCTTCAACTTTATCATAAAAACCAGGAATGTTAATGTGATTATTTTCGTCATGAAGCGAAGCAATCATTTTTGTTAATACATTTATTGGATTAGCAACTGCACCGCCATATAATCCAGAATGTAAATCGCGATTTGGACCTGTAACTTCAACTTCTACATAGCTTAAACCACGTAAACCAGTTGTAATTGAAGGCACGTCTTTAGCAATCATACCAGTATCTGAAATTAAGATCACATCGTTAGCTAATTTTTCACGGTTTTCTTTAACAAACTTTCCAAGATTAACGCTACCAACTTCTTCTTCACCTTCGATCATAAATTTAACATTACACGGTAAGCAATTATTTTTGGTCATAAACTCCATTGCTTTGATGTGCATGTACATTTGTCCCTTGTCATCACAAGCACCACGTGCAAAAATTGCACCTTCAGGATGTGAGTCTGTAGGTTTTATTACAGGCTCAAAAGGTGGCGAATGCCATAAATCTAGAGGATCTGGTGGTTGTACATCGTAATGACCGTAAACTAATACGGTTGGTAAATTTTTATCAATTATTTTATCTGCATAGACAATAGGATAACCATCGGTTGGGCAGATTTCTACGTTGTCACAACCTGCTTTTTTTAAACTTTCTGCGACAGCATCTGCAGTATTAAAGGTATGTTCTTTGTAAGCAGAATCTGCACTAATAGAAGGAATTTTTAAGAGTTCTATTAGCTCGTCAATAAAGCGTTGTTTGTTGTCTTTTACGTATGTTGAAATGTTTTGCATAAGAGAATTTTATGATTTATGTAAAAGTACAAAAAGCAAATCAAAAAAATCTGCTATTAACTTGTTTGTAAATTGAAACTATTGATTATATTTGCAATCCGAAATTAACGGAAACAAGTTGCAGGCGTGGTGGAATTGGTAGACACGCTAGACTTAGGATTAAACCAAATAAAAAGTGTTAAAATATTAAAATGCGGGCGTGGTGGAATTGGTAGACACGTCAGACTTAGGATCTGATGCCGCGAGGTGTGGGAGTTCGAGTCTCCCCGCCCGTACAAAAGCCGAAGAGAAATCTTCGGCTTTTTTCATTTGAAAATAGTGGCTAAAAATAGGGCAGGTACAACATAGGTACAACATTTTGCTTTTTTTTGGTGCTAATATAAAATGATATGCTTTTTAATTTTTTGACATTAAGTGCTATGAAAAACTCTTTATTTCAATAAAGTCTAGCGTTTTTTTATCATTCTATTCAAAAAACAGTCTCTTTCAGTTACTTTACTCTTGTCCCAAAAAAAGCATAAATATGGGACAAATTCTTGTATTTAAACATCTACATTCTTCAACGAATAAAAGTTAGAATTGAGCATACTTTAGGGTGAAGTTTATTATCATACAATATTACCGCAAGTTAAACTCATAAAATACTTCCATCAAAAGACTACGGCATAAAGCCAACGCTTCTTCCACTACTCATTTATTCCGTTTCCTTTTGAGCCAAGATTTTATCTTCCGTTTGGTTTCTGCTCAAATATTGTTTAATCAAAAATTTGAGTATTATGACAACAAAAGCGAGTACCACAAAAAAGCGCAGTCGAACAAAAGTAGCTGCCAAAAAAGAAGTGAACGGAAAAAAAGTCCAGGCACTTAAAATTGAGAATCTGCCTATTGCAAAAGTCAAACCCGACCCGATGCAACCCAGAAAAACGTTTGATGAAAAGTTGCTAGAACAGCTTTCTGAGAGTATCGAAAAGCACGGTGTGTTGCAGCCAATCACGGTAAGGCAACTAAATGGCCATTATATCATCGTGATGGGCGAACGCCGATATCGTGCGAGCAAGCTTGCAGGAAAAAAGACCGTACCCTGTATCGTAAGAACTTATGAGAACAATGATGTTCTGGAAGTTCAAATCATCGAAAACCTGCAAAGACAGGATGTTGAACCGACCGAAGAAGCCGATGCGATTGCTTACCTAAGTGAGAAGTATTCACCTACCGAAATTGCGAAGCGATTGGGTAGAACGGATAACTTCATCAGACAGCGTTTGAAACTGGCCGGATTAATTGATGGTTTCAAGCATTTTGTACGCAATGGCGAAATGACCATTTCCTTGGGCGTAGGCGTGGCACTTTTTGAACCGGAAGAGCAACAGATGATGTTGGAAACGATGGGCGAGGATTTTAATGCACATCAGATAAACAGGATGATTAAAGACCAGACATACTATTTGGAAAAAGCATCTTTTGATGTAGCCGATAAAAAATTGGTCCCAAAAGCTGGGTCTTGTGTTGAATGTCCTTTCAATGCCGCAAATCAAGGCAATCTGTTCGGCGAAGGAAAGATGGTCTGTACGAAAGCAGCCTGTTTTGAAACGAAGAAAAGCAAATCGCTCTTGAACCTGATTGAAAAATCCAAGAAAGAGAATATCCTTCTAATTCCTGAAATACGACAGTATTGGGCAGATGACGAAAACAATAAGCTCATTATATCCCAATTGGTAAAGAACGGATTGAAAGTTTATTTACTGGACGATGTTGAAATTATAGAGAATCCGATTGAGCCAACAATCGAAGCTATTCAGAAAGAATATCAACATTACGATTATTCTGAAGATGAATTAAAGGCAGAATTGGATGAAGCAATGCAAAATTATAAAGAAGCATTGGAAAAATTCAGTTCAGCAAAAGAAGAAGGATTTAAAAACGGTATTGTGTTCCATCCCGATTCATTCCAGCACAAGGAAATTTTTGTAAAGATTGTTGAAAAATCAAAGAACGATTCTACGGAATATTCGGCACCATTGGCGAACAGAAAAATGGCAGATTGTACGCCTGAAGAACAAATCGTAAAAATTAACGAAAGGGAAATCCGTAAGAAGCAAATTGAGAATAACAAGCAGTTTGAAGAAGTGGTTCAGATGATTCGTGAAACGAAATACGTTGATACAAAGAAAACACTTTCAACAGATGAAATGGTGGCATTCTCGATATCGCTATTTGAGAACAATGTGGACTATATGAGCCAACAAAAGTATTTCTCAAAGTTCTTGGACGACACTTTAAAGATGACCAAAGTTGAAATGGTCGAGAATTTCAAGAAGAAATTCAAAAAGGAAATCTTCCATAAGCTGATACGGTATATGCTCACGAAACAAGTTCATTTTGGCGAAAGCAATCACGTCAATAATCTGACAAACATTTCATTCTACAGCGCAATGCAAGGATATTACAAATCCAAGATTGCCGGCATAGAAAAGGAATATGCCGAAAAACGAGACAAGCGTGAAGCACGTTTGAAAGAGCGTATCACAGTTCTTGAAAAGCAAATTAAGGAACTCAACGATTAGCTTTTGTTGTTTGGAGAAGGGTCGGCATTCGTGCTGGCCCTTTTTCTTTTTTATGATAGTGTTTTGAAAGTTGGGTTCATAAGGAAGGGGTTATCAATCAATAGTTAGCGCAAAGGTAAACTCGTAAAATACACCCATCAAAAGACTACGGCATAAAGCCCACGCAACACCCTACGCTTATTTATTCCGTTTCCTTTTGAGCTGAGATTTTAGCTTCCGTTTGGGTACTGCTCAAATATTGTTTAACTAAAATTCAAAAACTATGTATTTACAAAATTTGCAACAGGATGAAATCTTTGTTCCATCAGAAATGAAATCCTTAAAAAGTCTTACACAGATGGAATCTCGAAGAGGGCTTGAAAATGCCATTATTTCAAATGGCAAAATCGTCAATGTGGTCTCGAACAGTTATGGCCATATTCCAAACCAACTGTTCTTCAAGAAAGCCGAGGAGATGTTAACCGATGCACAACTGAATTTCCACAAACGCACCATAAACAAGAATGATAGGTCGTTCATTACTGACTTTATTATCGATGACAAAAGCCAGTTTACTGTCAAGAACGATAAAGATTTGATACTTCCGATGCTTCGGTTCAAAAACTCGTATGACGGAAGTGAAAAGACCTCTGGTCACTTTGGGTTTTATAGAGAAGTGTGCTCAAATGGTCTGCACGTTTCACAGGCTGAAATCGAGTTTTCCATAAAGCACAGTAAGAACAATACGCACTTAATTATGCCGAGGTTGAACAATCTTTTCGATAAATTTCTGGACAACGAATTCTACACCATTACCAAGAAATTCGACAAGATGAAAGAATTTAAAATCATCGATACACAGGAATTTGTGAAAGCGATTCTTGACAGGACGAAACTGTTCCGGTATGAATGTAGCGACAAGAACAGCGACCCGTCGAAAAAATCTCGTGAGGTCATCGAAATCTTAAACTATGAAGCTTTGTTGCTCAATGAAGAACCAAATCTTTGGTTAGGTTACAATGCGTTTAATTCAGTACTTCATAATGTCTTAAAGAAAAGCTTTGGCCAACAAGAACGATTGGATAAAAAGCTGTTTAATGAAGTCTATGCTATGGCATAAAGCCAAAAGGTTCATCCAGTACCTTAAACTGGATTTTTTTGTGCTTGCTATTTATAGGTTTAAAAGCAATACCGTTCAGCACATTCCCCTACATTTCGCGAAAAGCTTCATTCCGGGAAAAGCGCTTTCCTATAATAATCTTGGACACAACTTCAAAGCTTCCGTTTTCCATTCCACTTGCCCGTTCATTCCCGAGAAAAGTCGGGAAGCGGTCAAACTGCATTCCAACCTACACCTTCAAAGTCAAGTCCGCTTTAAATCCTGCATAATGAGAATAAATAATTTTCTTAATCCGTTCAGCACATTCCCCTGCATTTCGCGAAAAGCTACATTTCGTGAAAAGAGCTTCATTACAAAGGTCTTGGACACAATCCCCAATTTTAGCTTTCCATTCCGCTAACCCTTCCCGCTATGCTGGGAAGGAACACTTCATTCCTTTGCCAAAATTGAGAATTAAGTCCGTTTTTCATCGGAAAGTCATCCCTTCGGTTTTCTTAACAGGATTTTCGGCGCGGTCTTCTTGAGCCCTCAATCGAAAATCCTTAAAAACCGAACCGCTGCCTTACATATTTTAAGGGGTTTATAATGGATAAAGCCTTTGTTGTTTTTCGGGGCGTCGAAAAACAGGCACGACATAACCAATTCTAATATAAACACAGCTGCTTATCTCGCTTAACTGTCGGTACGCTCAAACGCAACTGCGTTTAAAAGAATTGCTAATGCCCTTATGGAACTTGTCAAGACTATACAAGTTTTAGTGAAAAATAAGGTTTCTACTTCCTTGAAAATCTAAGGATTTTACTACGTCGCAAACACACCTGATTTTGCCCGAAAAGTCTTGACAAAACCCACTCTATCCATTGTGCAGTGCACAGAAGAAAAGAACAAACACCCCTTAAAATTTAATTCAGTTTAAAACAAATAGGGGAAATATAAACCAGTCTGATACAAAGCAGACACAAATCTTTTTATTATGAGTACTATTAGAAATCACGTACAGTTAATTGGAAACGTTGGACAAGAACCAACCATTACGAACCTTGAAAGCGGTAAGAAAGTAGCCCGCTTCTCACTTGCTACAAACGAGTATTACAAAGACAGTAAAGGCGAAAAGCAAACGGACACCAACTGGCATACCGTAGTAGCTTGGGGCAAGACTGCTGAAATCGTTGAGAAATTTGTCGAAAAAGGCAAAGAAGTTGGAATATCGGGAAAACTTAAAACCCGAAGCTATACAACTGATGATAACGAACAACGCTATGTTACCGAAGTTATAGCCGATGAAATCCTATTACTTGGAAGCAAGAGCGACAAGTAATCTTCAAAATTAAAGAGGGCGCACCTGTCGAAAGTTTCGCCCTCTTTTCATTATTCACACATTAAATATATGTACAATGAAAGCACAAGTTAACGAAATAAAAGAGCGATTGCAATATTTTAGTGGAACAGAAATGTTTTATCAAATCCCATTATTGCGAACCCGTTTTACGGACGGATTGAAATACTTATCCGAAGTAGCAGAATGTTTTTGGCTCATTACGGACACGTCCGTAATTGCAAAAAGTCTGATGAACCGAAGCGAATTTATCACAATCGACTTTAAAAGATTGTCCGAAGAAAAACAGGATTATTCGGGATATGAAGCCGAGATAATTTACAGCGATGGCAATGATAATATTTTGGAAAAGCAAGGATATAGAGCAACCGATTTTCCACTCGATGAACTGCGGTTATTTTTTGTAAATGATACGCTGATGTTACCAAGCGAATATTAAAATTTTGAAGCTATGATGTATATTAAATTTCAAGATTTGAGCGAGGAAAAACAAGAGGAACTTTTACAGGTTTCGAGAGAACACGTAACACATCTTTATGGGGAATCCATAAATAAATATGTGGAAGAAACTGGTGCAAATTATGAAAACTTGATTGACGAGGAAATGATTAAAAACTTATACACCTATAATTTCGTTTTCAACATTTAGCACTATTATATAGAGCAACGAACACCTCTAAAATTTTAGAGGTGTTTTTCTATGCAATTAACATATAGTCAAGAAAAAAACGTATCTTTATTTTGCTGAAATTCAGCATTCAAATTTAAGTAGGGTTATCCACTTTTCGACTTTCGCCGATAACCGTAGACATCGAAAAATAACATATCGGAAAATCATTTTCCCTGAAAATGGCAATCGGCTTTTTAGCCGGATTGTATGGATTTTTGTCACGCTTGCGCGTGACGAAAAGGAATAGCAAGAGGGTAACACGCTGCGCGATGTTTCGGATTCCTTTTCGTTTTCAAATTGCTGAATATCAGCGATTTGAACATATTTTAATTTCCTAACAATCAGCGATTTGCGACAAATGGGCTGTGAATGCCCATTTTTAGGGAAGATTTTGCGACAAATCGGCGAAATATGGACTCATTTATTGGAATTAGATTTAAAAAGGAAACTGCAAAACGTTTCCAGACTTTCTCACGCACTTACTTCAAATCGCACACCGAGGCAATGGCTACGATGCTCGATTTTTTCTTCTACAACGAAATTTCGCCAAAAGAAAAACTAGGACCGACAGGGCGAACTATCGAAGCAAAACTTTTAAAAAGAATCAATGCAGTTATTGCAATAATGCGAGATGTTGAAAAGACACAAACCAAACCCACGGTGGCGATGATTCAATCCCTTTTTGAAATGGAAGAACCTGTAAAAAAACCTTTGATTGTTGAAAAGAAATATGCCGAAGAAAAGAAGGAAGTCCGCTTTCGCGAAAAGCAAAATCCGAGTAATCAGCTATAAATATTTGAACTATGTATATCACAATCACAGCTCAAAAAATGGGTGGTAATTATAGCCAAAGTTCAGCGGATTTTGTAGGCTATTTAGAAAAAGAAAATGAAGGTTTAGAGCAACGAGATATGGAACACTTTTTCAATCAATATGGCGATGAAATTTCCGCTGAAGAAGTGGTCAAAGAAATTGATGGAAATACCGCAAAATTAAAAAAGAAAGAACCCAAGTTTTATTCGATTACGGTCAGTCCTTCAAAGTATGAATTACGAAAACTAAAGAACAATAGCCAAGATTTAAAAACCTACACTCGTGAGCTGATGAAGGATTATGTGTCGAGTTTCAATCGGGAAATAAGTGGGCGACCTATAACTATTGATGACATAAAATACTATGCGAAAATTGAACATCAACGAACCTTTAAAGGCACAGATATTCAGATAAAAGAGAACCAACCTTTCGCGACAAAAATACTTCAACTCAAAACTGAAATACGAAATATTCAAGACGGACGAGCGGAAGGGAGTACTAAAAAGATGAACAGGGAAATTGCCAAACTAGAACGCCAAGCACCACATCAACAAAATGGAAAACGGATTGTACAGGGAATGCCAAAAGATGGAAACCAAAGTCATATTCACATCATCGTAAGCCGAAAAGATGCTTCCAATTCCGTAAGTCTTTCACCTGGTAGTAAACACAAAGCTTCAGAGGTTGAAATGCACGGAAAAAAAGTAAAACGGGGTTTTGACCGAAACAAATTTTTCGACAAAGCAGAAAAAACCTTCGATACAAAATTTGGCTACAAACGCAATTTTGCCGAGACCTATAAAGCACGAAAGGATTTTGTAAAAAATCCCAATCTATATTTCGCTGCTTTGATGAAATTACCAGCAAATGAAAAAGCATTGGCTTTTAAAATGATTACAAAATCTGGATTGCCAATAGTACCAAGTATTCCAGTAAGTCAGGCACAAATTGCGCTTCGAGTTTTTAAGCGATTAAGACGTGGCGTAGAGGTGGCCATAAAATCAAGTTCAATAGGAGTCTAAGTATGGAAATAAACAATCTCATAACGATACTTTCAATTATTGGTTTAGCCAGTACTGTTTTCTATGCGTTTTTTCGGGTAAGTAGATATGCGTTTCTTTTGAATTTTATATTGCTTTCAATTTTTGTGTTCTATATTTCAGAGGGAAACGAATTAGTATCGCTATTACTCTATTTGGTTTGTCCTCTACTATTAATTAATACAGGACTATATGTATTTCTGCATAAAACTGAAAATGTACAAAACGGAAATACCAAGTACCAAGTCAATTTTGCTACAAACAAAGGGAACTTCAAATTAGATAATATTAAACGTGGCGCATCCGTCATCGGCTCTGCGGGAAGTGGTAAGACTGAAAGTGTGATTTATGGATTTTTGAAGCATTTCCGGAAAGAGCGCTTCTGCGGAATTATTCACGACTATAAAGATTTTGAATTGACCGAAATGGCATATCCACTTTTTAAGGATAACGATATGCCGTTTAAGGTCATTTCCTTCGATAAAATCATCCATCGGGTAAATCCCATTGCACCACGCTATTTAGAGAGCGAGGAAAGCGTAAACGAGGTTTCAAGAGTGCTAATTGAAAATCTTTTAGAGCAAAGAGAAAGTGGAACAACCGGAACTACAAAGTTCTTTAACGATGCCGCTGAAGGTTTGATTGGTGGGTTAATCTGGAAACTAAAAACTACCTATCCGCAATTTTGCACACTTCCTCATTTAATAGCTATCTACCAATACCTTGATACGGATAGCCTCGTGCAGTTTTTGGAAACCAACACCACATCGAGAGCAATGGCAGATGCTTTTATTAGTGGTAAGGATTCTGACAGACAGACCGCTGGTGTAAAAAGTACTTTGGCAAATGCGCTGAAACGAATTAGCACACAACGGATTTTTATGGCATTGTCCGCAGACGAAGTACCTTTGAATATTAATGGTGAGGATAATCCTGCCATAATTTCGGTAGTGAACAATCCAAAATATGAAACGTCTTATTCGCCAGTAATTGCAACCATTATTCACACTATTACAAAGCAAATGAGTGTGCGTAATTCCAAACCCTCATTTTTATTAATGGAAGAAGCACCAACCATTCGCTTGTTAAATATGCACCGCATTCCGGCAACATTGAGAAGCTACAATATTGCTACGATTTATGTAATGCAGGATAAAATACAAAACGATATGATGTATGGCGATAAGGCAAGCAAGGCAATTTTGAGTAATTTATCATACCAGTTTTTTGGTAAAGTAAACGACCCAGACACCGCCAAATACTACGAACGCTTTTTTGAAATCATCAAAGACCCAACCAAAAGCGTAAGTCGTGGTCATAATCTGGATTTTGATACACGTATTACCACAGGCGAAAAGGAAATCCCGAAAATACGAGCAGATGTATTTTTCAGGTTAAAGCAAGGCGAGTTTATTACGTATGCGGATGGGAAGGACAAGAAGGTACAGTTTAAACTGTCTAATATTAAAAGAGAGCTTCCGCAGGAAACGAAGCAGTATTCAAATGTTGATTTAGAAGCTAATTTTGAGAGGGTTTATGATGAGGCGAGGTCGATTTTTAAGTGATGGAGAAGTATAAATTTTCAAAGCGGAATATCTTAATAAGCTTCTTTATCCCTAAAAATTTACGTGATATATGTATATTTAGTTGCGATATAACTATACCTGCAAGCTGAAAAGCCAACCGCATATTCAAGCACATTTGTTTTTAGCCAACGCTAAATCCAACGCTCAAAAAAGCATTAGAGCTTAAGTTTCCCACCGCTCTTCTCACTGGAACCCAAAAAAAATAACTACATTTGGACAATTATTGTCCTGAATATATTTTCAGGAAAAATATAAGGAAATGAATACGAAACAATCGTTTGGAGAGTACTTGCGGAAATTGAGGGAAGACCAAAATCTTCCGATAAGAAAAGTTGCATCAAAACTTGACATTGACCCATCAACATTGGGGAAAATTGAACGTGGAGAAAGAAGTGCTAATAAAGAAATGCTTCCAGTTTTGGCGGAATTGTTCGGAATTGAGGAAAAAACTCTTGGACTTATTCTTTTTAGCGACAAAGTAGCTTATCAGATTATTGAAGAAGAAAATACCAACGAAATCCTGAAAGTGGCAGAAGAAAAAATTAAATATTTAAAAAATAAGAATCTTAAACAAGGTTCATTGGACTTGAAATAAATATGAACATTAAAGACCTTATTAAAAAATATCATTCGAATAGAGACGCATACCTAAAAGCGGACTACAACGAAACTCAGCTTAGGACTGATTTTCTTGACCCTTTATTTGAAATGCTTGGTTGGGATATTAAAAACTCGACTGGAAAGCCAACTAACGAACGTGAAGTCTTAGTTGAAGAAGGACTAAAAGCAGATGCTAGTTCTAACACAAAAAAGCCTGATTATACTTTTCGACTATTTTCAGAGCGAAAATTCTTTTTAGAAGCCAAAAAACCAAACGTAAAAATTGAAAACGATAACGAACCTGCAAAGCAAATACGTAGATATGGTTTTACCGCAAAACTTAAAATTTCAGTTCTATCAAATTTTGAATATTTGGCAATCTATGATTGCTCACAAAAAGTTGGAAAAGATGATGCAGTAACGAAATCTAGAATCAATCTTTATCACTATACAGAATATGAGTCAGCTTTTGAGGAAATCAAAAAACAACTAAGCAACCAAGCTGTTTATTCTGGAGAATTTGATGAAACTTGGAAAGAAATTGAAGAACAGTTAAAACTTTCAAGTGTAGATGATTTATTCCTTTCCCATATTAACGAATGGCGAATCGTTTTAGGTAAAGAAATTTACTCGCATAAACCTGAACTAAGCATTGAAGAATTAAACGATATTGTACAATCTTATATCAATAGTATCATATTTTTAAGAGTTTGTGAGGACCGAAATTTAGAAACCTATAAAATGCTTTTAAACTTTGCAGAAAATAATGATTTCGCTTCGCTTATCAAAAAATTCAAAGAAGCAGACAAAAAATATAACGCAGGCTTATTTAATCAACCGTTAACCGAAAAAGTAGTTTCTGATAGCTCTTCTGCATTTTGGGAAATCATCAAAGATTTATATTTCCCTGAAAGTACTTATTCCTTTTCAGTTTTTGCTTCGGACATTCTAGGGAACATCTATGAAATATTTCTTGGAGAACAACTAGCTATAGAAAACGGGCAAATTCTCTTAAAAAAGAAACCTGAAAATGTTGATAGGGATATTGTTACAACACCAACTTTTATTATTCAAGATATTCTAAGGCAAACAGTTGTAGAGCATTGCAAAAACAAAAATGTTGATGAAATTTTAAATTCATCATTTGCAGATATTGCTTGTGGTTCTGGTGCATTTTTACTCGAAACTTATCAATTACTTCAAGACACACTCGTAGATTTCTACTTATCAAGTGACCAAACAAAATTAATTCAGACATCAATAAACACTTATAAATTACCTTTTGCCCTCAAAAAGAAAGTTTTAGAAAGTTGCATTTTTGGAATTGACAAAGATTACAATGCAGTTCAAGCCTGTAAATTTGGCCTGTTATTGAAGCTTCTAGAAAATGAAGACAATGCAACAATAACAACACCTGCTTTACCAACTCTTGACCAAAATATTCAGTTTGGAAATAGCCTAATTGAGTCATCAGAAACAAATAAAAAAAATCAAGTTGAAATAAATCCTTTTAATTTTGGCAAAATTCGTTTTGACGTAATTGTAGGCAATCCGCCTTATATGGCTACAGAGCATATGAAAGAGTTTACACCTCTTGAATTACCTATTTATAAGTCAAAATTTGATTCATCTTGCAAACAGTTTGATAATAATTTGGGCGTTTCCCTGCGGGTCGGGCTATCCGCTAAATCTTTTTACTGCGAAACAGCAGTAAAAAGGATACCGCTTCTATCCCTAACGCAAACTAACGCACAAAAAAATAAATTATATGCTTAAACTATTTTCAACGCAATCAAAAAAACTTATAAAAGTTGTAGATAAATCAGAAGCTGAACTAAATATATTTCTATCTGAAAACTGGAATGATTTTTTTCCACAATACACTTTTATTAAAAGTGAATTTAGCATCGAAGGAAATGTTCGAAGCAGAGGAACTTCTGGAAGGATTGATATTCTTGCTTTCAATCCAAAAACCAATAAGTTTATTGTTTTTGAACTTAAAAAGAATAAAGATAAAAATATCAGAAATCAAGTAAGTGATTATAAAGATTATATCGAAGATAATTTCAGTCAAATCTATCTTATGTCTCTACAAACCTACAAAGCAGATTTACCACAGTTTGACCAAATTTCTCAAGAATCTATAGAAGTGGTTATGATTGCTAAAAGTTATTCGTCAACTGATATTGAACGAGTCAAGAAAAGCAAGAGCAAAAATCTAACTACATTAATTCGTTACATCTGGTTTGAAAATGAATTGCTTTTAATTGATTACATCAATAATGACCCTGACGACCTAATTGAAAAAGAGAATGCAGAAAAATTACGAAAAATTAAAAATATTATAGATAACAAAAAGTCTTTATATGCTGATGTTGAAGCATTTTTATATGGAAAAGAAGAGGCTCAAAGGTTATTCAAAATATTTTATGAAGCACTCAACACTTCAAAAGAAACAACTTTAGAAGTTCAAGCAACAAAGATAAAAGTTGGAGTTAAAAATCAATCATTTTCAATTCAAGGATACGCTGGAAAAACAGGAAGAAAATGTTATTTATTAATAAATACGGATATTAACGAAGTAGTCGATTTAGGTTCTATTGTTGATGACAGAATACGTCCTGGAAGAAAGAAAAAAGGAAGTATTGGAAATGAGAGATATGAAGTTTTTATAACAACAGAAGAAGAGTTAATGAAATTTATTTCAATTATTGAAAATAACTTGAAATCGTAATTTATGACAATAGAAAACTTAAAAATTATGTGGGAAGAATTTTCAAATATTCCTATTGACTTAAATGATGAAATTGACGAAGATTTTTATCATTGGGAAAAAGGGACATATCGTTTTGATATTTGGCATTGGTTTGATGAAAAATTGCCAAATGGCATAGCTGAATGGACTTTGGCTTAAAACCAATTGCATCATTCATTTTAAAATGGGCATTTAACGGTAACAAACAACTTGATATTTTAGAACCAAGTTGTGGAGATGGTGTATTTCTTGAAGAAATACAAAAAGGTGATTACGAATATAATTCAATAACTGCAATAGAATTTGACGAAATTGAAGCTGAAAAGTCTAAAAAAATTGGCTTGGACAAGACCAACGTTATTAATACCGATTTTCACGATTTCTGCATTAACACCATACAAAAATTTGATTTGGTAGTCGGAAATCCACCTTACATTCGCTACCAATATTTTGACAAAGAACAACAAGAATTTGCTTCACAGATTTTCGACAAAGCCAAACTAAAGTATTCTAAACTAACAAATGCTTGGGTTTCGTTTGTTGTTGGCTCTTCCCTACTTTTAAAAGAAGAAGGGAAAATTGGATTTGTATTGCCAGCCGAAATACTACAAGTTTCGTATGCTCAACCTTTACGAGAGTTTTTAGCTCATTTTTATAATAAAATAAACATTGTTTCTTTTGAAAAGTTGGTATTTCCAGACATTCAACAAGAAGTAGTTCTTTTGTTGTGTGAGAAAAATAACTCTAAAACACATTTAATTGAACATTTAGAATTGAAAGATGCAGAAGAACTTGAAAAACTAGATGTATCAAAATTAAAAAGCCCGAAGAAGAAAATTGATTTCAAATCCAACAAATGGACTTTTTATTTCCTTGAACAAAACGAAATTGACTTTTTAGAAAAGCTTCAAAACGACAAAATAATTCCAAGACTTAAAGAATACGCAAAAGTAGAGGTCGGTATTACAACAGGTTCAAATCCATTTTTCACAGTTCCGCTTTCTATTGTACAATTCTACAATTTAGAAAAGTATGCAAAACCATTAGTTGGTAGAAGTGTTCAAGTTCCAAGTGCGATTTTCACAGAAAAAGATTGGATTAAAAACAGAAACTCGGAAGCACGAACACACTTTTTATCATTTCCAAAAATGGACGAACTAAATGGCTCAATTGGAGCTAGGGATTACATTGCTTGGGGAGAAGAAAATAAAATACACAAAGGTTATAAATGTAGAATACGTGATGAATGGCAAATTGTGCCTTCTCAAAGAATATCAGACGCATTGTTTATTCGGAGAAACAATAAGTATCCAAAATTAATAATTAACGAAGCAGAAGCTTTTACAACGGATACTATGCACAGAGTAACCGTTAAAGAAAAAGCTGACATAAAAGCATTGACTGCTAGTTATTACAATTCTCTATCATTTGCTTTTGCAGAGATTTGTGGAAGAAGTCACGGTGGTGGAGTTTTGGAATTAATGCCTAACGAAGTGGAAAGAATTCTCTTGCCTTACAGCGAAAAAAATTCGGAATTACTGCCGATTATTGACAAAATGATTCGTGAAAAGAAAGACATTTCGGAATTACTGAAAATTACTAACGAAAAAATATTAAAAGAAAATTATGGCTTGACTGATGAAGAAATTGACTTAGCGGATAGTATTTGGAAAAAGCTGTCTAACCGAAGATTGAATAGAGGGAAAAAATAGCCAATGCCAAATTGAGAATTTTTTAACTGAATTGAAAAACTAAAACAAAAATTATTAATGGCAGAATCTGAATTATATTTTTACAAAGGAAACGAAGAAGTTCTAAAGAAAATAAAAGACAAATCAGACGAAAAAAGTGAATCGGCTCTTCTAAATAAAATACAAGATTCTTTCAATAAAGTTCTTGATGGAAAAAACCTGTCCTTTCTTCTGGGTTCTGGCTGTTCCTCTTATCAAATTCAGAATAAAGATGAAGAATGGGAAGAAATAGGTATACCAACAATGGCACCTCTTGCTACAAATTTTTATGCTAACATTCTGATAGAAGATGAACGAAATTGGTTGAAAAACGATGTAAAACTTGATATTACGTCAACCACATTCCAAAACAATTTAGAAACTTTTTTAGGTACGCTTCACAGTCTTATATATTTTTATGAAACCACCAATCAAAATGGAACCGACGAATTTAATAAGGTCAAAGGGATTATAGATAAAGCAAGAAATTTCCTTTTAGAACAATGTCTGAATGAGACTAAACGTAGTAATGAAGACGACATAGATTTAGTAAATCTTTATAAAATGTTTTATCGCAAACTGTTGTACAGAAATGCAAATCTTCCAAAACCAAGCATATTTACAACAAATTATGATTTATACTCTGAAATCGCACTTGACAGTTTGGGAATACATTACGTAAATGGATTTTCAGGTGGCATAAAAAAATATTTTAATCCGACCATTTTTAATTATGCACTAGCTGAAAAAATGGATTTATCACAAGGTAAATGGAGTGTTATTGATAATTTCATTTACCTATACAAAATACACGGTTCTATAAACTGGGTTCAGGACGAGGAACAAACAAAACTTTTTAGAGTAAGAGAAATTCAAGAAACAAGTTTAGAAAACCTCAAAAAAAAGGATGTTATAATGATACATCCTACACCTCTAAAACAAAATGCAAGTATGGGAAGTCCATATTCAGATTTGTTTAGAGAGTTTCAGAAAAGACTAATGAGAAATAACAACATACTTATTTCTCTTGGATATAGCTTTAGTGATGAGCATATAAACAATCTTATTTATCAAGCATTTACAATACCGTCTTTCCGATTAATCGTGTTTGGAGATTTTGCTAAAAGTGAAGAAATCAAAAAACTAAAATCACTAAATGACCCAAGAATCTGGATTGTAGGTGGTAAGTTAGAAAACGGAGAAAGTCTACATTATTTCAAAGGTTTTATTGAGCAAATATTACCGGACTTAAGTAATGACGAAATTGATGACAAAATCGATAATGCTATAAAAACTCTATTTCCAAGATAATGAATAGAGAAGATAAACAAAGAGTTATTGGTAAAGTAGTAGCAATAAATTCAGACAGATTTACTGTTGAACTATTAAGTGGAATTGATAATTTTAACATTAGTGGATTTGATGATATCCATTATTTTGCTCAACTTAACAGCTACGTTGTTTTACCCTATCAAAATTACTTTATAGTATCGGAAGTATCTGGAGTTCGAGAAAAAGAGCTAAATGTACCTTTTAGTAATCCTAAAGAACAAATTTTAAGTAAAAGCACTACTGGTAAATATCTAGAAATACTTCCTATTGGCACACTAAAACCAGTTGATGAAAATCCAGATTATTATAAATTTGAATTTGGAGTTAGCGTTTATCCTGCATTATATACAGACGTTCTTTACATAAAAGAAAAAGAGCTTGATGCCATTTTTAATGTTAAGGAACAAATTGAGATAGTTTGTGAAAAATCTAGCGAACACAAAGAAAAATGTGATTGTGAAAAGAGAAGATATAAAACGCTTTCAATTGGTACTTCCACTATATTCCCAGATTATGAAGTTAAAATTGACATAGATAAATTCTTTGCTGGTCATTCTGCTGTTTTAGGAAATACAGGAAGTGGTAAATCTTGTACAATTTCTTCAATTCTTCAGTCTATTTATAAGCTATCAAATCATAGTGCTGTAGGAAGTACATTCATTGTGTTTGATGTAAATGGCGAATACAAACAGGCTTTTAGTGAGGTATCTGAAAACACAGATATTGAAGTGCAAAATTTCTGTATAGGGAGTTCAGACAAGGATGTAAAAGAATTTACACTACCTCATTGGTTTTTGACTATTGATGAATGGGCTTTACTTCTTCAAGCAACAGAAAAAACTCAAATACCAATATTAAGAAATGCACTAGGTTTAGCATCTGTTTTTTCTATTGGAGAAAATGTCAATGAACTCAAAAATCATATTTTAGCAACGTGTATAAGTGAGATTTTAAGAGATGAAACTAGCAGTCCATCAAAGTCCGATAGGATATTATCGATACTTCAAAAATTCAATACAGCTGAAATATCATTAACAACAGAATTCACTTTTATAGACCAAGATGGTACAGAGCATAATTCTGTACGTATTGGGAATCAAAACGTTAGACTTAATTTAAGAAACTGCTTATATGTTCATTTTGGAGTAATTGTAGGTACTGAACAATTACACTATTTCCTTGAGCAAACTAACGGAGATGGTTTATCACTTTTTATTCAAGAAAAATTTCAAATGCCTTCTTATGAAAAGTACCAAAAATTCACATTTGACATTATAGAAGATGCTCTCGATTTAGCTCTATTATATGAAGAAGCACACGGAAATAGACATATTAGAGATTATTGTTCTTCGTTAATTACAAGGGTAAAAAGTATCAAGGACAGAACGGATTTCAATTTTCTAAAAAAAGATGATGGCAATATAAGTGAGTATAAAAACAGTTTGATTGGATTAAATGAAGTAGAAGCTCAAAAATTAAAAACTAGTCAAATAACTATTATTGACATAAGTGCAGTAGAAGATGAAATTGTGGAAGTAATATCTTGTGTTATATCTCGTATTATTTATGAAAGTGTTAAGGACATAAATCCTCGAAATTCATATCCAGTAAATCTAATTTTGGAAGAAGCTCATAGATATATTTCACGTAATCCAATGGGAACATTCCTTAAAGCAAATAAGATTTTTGACTCAATTGCTAAAGAAGGGAGAAAATTTGGACTGTTACTTTTGGTTTCATCACAAAGACCAAGTGAATTATCTAAAACAGTATTATCTCAATGCAGTAATTTTATAGTCCACAGAATACAAAATCCAGAAGACCTTGCACATATTCGACAAATTACACCGCATATTTCCGAAACAATTTTGAGGAGAATGCCATCTATTCCGACTCAACACGCTTTGATTTTTGGTCATTCGGTAAATCTTCCGACAACTTTTAAGGTTCACGAAGCAAAACCGTTACCGAAAAGTGATAATAATAGAATAAGTGAAAATTGGTTTAGACAAAAAGGATTTTCATTAACAGAAAACGTCGAAATGTCAGATGAGGAAGAATAAAGAGCCAACGCTACATCAAAGTCGATTTTCAGATAAAATTAAGGAGGTCGAGTAGATGGTCAAAAAGGTGGTGCAATGGGTGGTGTAATAGGTGGTGCAATAGATGCTATAGATGAACTTACTAAAAGACAAAAAGCAGTACTTAAACTCATTGCAACCAATACTACTATTACTTATACTGAAATAGCTGAAGCTTTAGGCATCAATGAATCCCCTGTGGGCAAACATATAAATGCGCTCAAAACCAAAGGGTTTATAAAACGCCACGGTGGCACACAAGGTTATTGGGAAATTAATCTCGAAAAAAATCAGTAAGTATCCTTTTAAAAAGGCGATTTATCCTTTGAGCCTCTCGCATCCGCCAACCATTTGCCATTTTGCTTAACCAGTTTAAAAAGACCCGGTGTCTTATCATAGGCTGTAGTATATTTTACCCAAGCCACATCACCCATTATCGTATCCTGCAAAACTGTAAAGTTTGAATCATCCTTTACCGTCGCATTGAACATATTTATAGTATTCATATAATTAGAATATGCCTGTGGTGTTGAGTTGGCTTTTAAAGCTTCCTCATCTTTTTCATAAAAGCTTTCGATGACGATTTGGGCTGTGGCACTTGGTCCCGAAATTTTAGTATCAGAATCGGCACAAGAAAGGAACAGCAGTACGAGCGAGAAAACGACAATTTTTTTCATAATATTCTTAATTTGGGTTATTGATATATCTATGTGATATTTTCAGTTCAATGTTTCGTTCGCCATCCTTTTCATTCAATTCTAAAATCGCCCTACGGTCATTAGATAATGAAAATTTGGGCAATACATAAACGAAGCGCACAGTTTCACTTTCTGCAATTTTTGAAGGCAGATTGTGTTTGTACGTTGGTTCTTGATACAGGCGTTGCAACGATTTTCTTTTCCCTTTTTGTCTTGTTTCAATCGAAAGGTTTAAGAAATTCAAATCGTAATCCAAAGTAGAATTATTCTCAATCTGGATAACGAAGTAGAGTTCTTCCTTATCAAAAACAACATTTTCAACAGTCAAGACAATGCCTTGCGTTCGCTTCTTAATCCGACCAATACGCTGGTTTCTGTTAAGAAGATACGAGCAGAATTTTTGATAGTAATACGCTCTATTATCTACACGTTCTTCAGAAGATTCAGCAAGAATCGAATCGACCTTAATTGGTTTCTCATTTCCGATACTACTTGATAGCGGAATGAAATAATTGAGCTTAGATAGCTGTTTTTTATATCTTACAATATACGAAAAAATTGAACCATTTCTATTGACTACCAACAGATTACTTTCCTTCCCAGGCTTTGCCTGAAGAAGTCCAAAATACTGTTCTTTTTCACGATTGTAAGTAAATACAAAATTATCTGAACCGGTTATTCCTTGCCGAATAGGTTCAGGGAAGAATAATGCAACGTTTTTGGTGTCGTTGGCATATAGGGTATCGAGAACTGTAGTTGTTTGCGCTTTCGCGAAAGCGGAAATCAGTATCGCAAATATTAAAATTGTTGCTCTCATAATTTAGGTTTTAGAATTAATTTATAATTATTCAATACCGTAACTTTTACGTTTCGGTTGTTACGTCTGAGTACTTTGGATATACCACCAACTTGTGGTACGGTAGGAATGTTGATATCGCCAATAATATCGTCCAAGACTTCAGTGGTGGCTTCTGCTCGAAAATTGTTCTGTACATAGATACCTTCACTACCATCAGATAAATCGAATGCTTTGAGCTTCGTGGGATGATGCTTAATATTTTCAATTTCAATGAGCGCACGATTAGGCTGAAAACTTATGAAGCCGAAAATAGGTGTATTCTTAGGCATTTTTTTACCATTAATCGAAGCGGATTTAGTCAGGCGCATTCGCAATCTGGTATTCGCTTTTACAACTTGGTCGCCATCTACTACCACGTATATAGTTTCATCTGTATTACCAATGATTGAAACTTCATTGGGTTTTGGGGAAGCGGCAAAGAACAATTGATGTTCCAAGCCTAATTCTTTGGCTTCGATTTTTTGTTCTCTTTTTATTTCAGCGGAATCAATTGTTGAAGTTTTCGTTTGAGCTACTCTTTTCCTTCCAAAATTCCGATAGCGTTTTTCGGAATATTGAATCTTTCCGGCATCATAAATACTATCGACGATGCGTTCCTTTTCACGTTCCGGCAAGTCTGGGTCGTAAAAACCCAAAGAATCAATCAGTTTTTCATCGTAGATGCTGGGTGCATTGTTTTCGCGCACTTCCTTCAAATCATTAATGGCATCTAATTTAGATTCATATTCTTTTTGGTTTTCATCCAAATCGGGCACTAAGGTTTGTTGCAGGCTTTCCGTTTCACTTACATCATCGCCCATAACCATTACAGAATAGGAAATGAGAAATATGAAAATCACTGCCAAGACAGCTGCAAATACTATTTTGTTTTTTTCTACTTTCATAAGAGTATATTTTTTAAATGCCGATTACCAGCCTACCGTCAGGCAGGTCGGCTCAACTTTTATCATTTAGTTTTTTAAGGGTGTTCTCAAAATAATTGGTAATTAAAAGTCCGTGTGGATTGTTGGGAAAATTTCGATCCACCATAATAAGGTTTCCAGTGGAAACCAATTCGTAAGTGTCAATTATAGAACCTCTATTGATTTCAAAAACAGTAACCGTCCTAAAAACATACGTCCCGTTTTGTTCTTCTATTTGCGAATCGATGCTCAACACTTTCTGCACAAGCGAATATTGTAAGAGACGGTTGTAAACACCATCTGCTTTTTTCTGACGATACAGGTTGTCCACAGAACTGTTTCCCAACCAAAGTGCCTTTTTTAAATTACTTTCATAATTACTCGCATCAATATTGTAAAAATAATTGTGGAACAAGTCTAAATGTGCCAAGGCTTCAACCCTAAAATTTTCTTTTTGGGTTACGAGCTTCAGCGGAATAATGCTGCCATCGGTATTTATGGCAAAAGCGCTATTTAGTGCTTTTTGATTTGTGGAATATGCCATCCATAAAGCGAAGGTGCTGGATAGTAATGCTAGGACCAAAACTGCCAAAACGATAAACCGGTTTAATTTTAATACGTTGTAGATATTCTTGTATGGTGTTTTCATTCTGAATTGAATTAGTTGGTAAATAATCTGAGCGTAAAAGATGTGGCACGTTTATACAATTTGAATTTTAGGAATACGATAAAAGCCACAGAACCTAATTGAACGACAGGTGCAAAAAAGCCTTGACCTGTATCGGTTCCGAAAAGGTTTGTCCAAAAATTGGTATTGATTTCCGTATAAATAGCATTGATAAATACATTGACCAGAAAGAAGGCAGGCACCAACATATATACAGCCGCATATAATTTGAAAAATGTATAAGCAAGGGAACGGAATTTTTCAAAAACCGCTAAACTTATAACCAATGGAAAAAATGCCTGCATTATTCCCAACAGGAAAAAGCGTTCGGCTAAAAATAAAGGGTATATAAATAGGTCGAGAATCCAAAGAATGGTGCTTAAGATAAATGCTAATATTTTAAAGCCATACAACGGTGTTACCAATGCTTCGTACAAAAGCGTCATCGCTGAACTTGCAGCATCAAAAAGACTTACATCTTCCTCTAAAGGAATATCCTGCATTTGCAATGGAAGTAACGCAGGTGCTGTTCCCCTGTACTGTCCCTCGATGGCTACCAATATCCCATCAAAGAATCCTAACACCTGCGTTGAAAATATTACTAAAAGGACGATGGCAAAATTCTTTGCCAATTCGCCGGGACTCAAGCCCCAAGTATAACCGTCCTTATCGGCAATGCCTTCATTATACTTTTTTAAGATGTTGATCAAAAAGAACAGGACAGCAAGTGTTTTCATTCCTGCAATGGTATATTGTGAAAAGTTGCTTGCCTGTATGGTCTGGAACACCGTATCGATGTATTCCAACCCAATCCCTAAAAGTATGGTTGCGGTCATTATTAATAGTCTGTTTCTCGATTATTGACTTTATCCTGCATCTTTCGGAAGGAAATAATATCACGATAGCGTTTGGTTTTGGTTGTGATGCTGGACACCATTTGCTTTGATTCCTTCTCTTTTTCCTTGAGTACTTTTGCACGTTCGGCATCGCTCATTTTTAGGTAGTCGCTAGACAGAACTTCGTCAATAAAATCAACCGTTTCCAATGAGTTTTGTACAATGGCATCAAAGGATTCCACCACTCTACTGATTTCATCGGGTTTGATGTAAGGCGAATTCAAAATATCCTGCAAATCGGTTTGCATTACATTGATGAGTCGTTGATTGTTGTCTGCAATTTCTTGGACAGCATTAAGCTGTTGTACCACACTCGATACTTTCTCGATGGCTTCTTTTGCATCTTTCAGAAATTTCACAGACTTGATAAGTTGGCTCGTCTGTTTGGCAGATTCTACCAAGGATTTTACCAAGCTGATAAAGTTGGTGTTGTCATACACTGGCATTCCTTGGGCAGTAGCTTTGCTTGTCATAAATAAAGTCAGGGCTACGGTCATTACTAAAATTTTGATTTTTGTCTTCATAATATTTGTTTTAAGATGTAAATTGAATTATTGCTTTTTCCATATCGTAATGCTCGTCGTAGAGCTTCATAATTTCCTCATTTTCCTGTCCATCGGTTAAGTAAGCCGCATAAACTTCTTTTGGCACTTCTAACCGGAAAATGTTGCTTTCCCTACCGATTTTGATGAACATTTCGGTGTATTTCCGTGGGCCGGAAAGATTGTTTTTAATAGACTTTAGTTGGTTTAAATCGTGACTGGATAGATTGAGCCTTTTTACTAATTCATCATATCCCTTTTCATTATTCAAGCTGTAAATAACCTGTGTGTTTTCCAAAATACTCGCTGAAGTGGAATTGTTTGGAAGCTGATTGATGGATTGTAGAATAATCCCAATCGCACCGTTTTGTTTACGGATGGCTTGATAGTAGAACTCCACGCTTTCCAGTACATTTTCAAACTTCAGTTGCTTTGCAAACTCATCAAATAAGATAATGCCTTTTTCAGCACGGTTTTTCCAAATGGTTCTTTGGATGGCAGATTTAATCAGCTTCAACATTACGGACAGGATTTCCTTATTGTCCTTGACTTCATCGAGCTCAAAAACAATCAATCGTTTATCTTCGATTTTATAGGTTTGGTCTTCGCTTACTTCAAAAAGGAAGCTGTATAGACCATCGCCGACATATTCGGACATTACGTGCAAAAAGCTCGTTATGTTGAAGTAGTCGGGATGGATTTTTAGGGTATCTAAAAGGTCTTTTTGTTTCCTTTCTATAAAGCTGTAAAAACCATCTAACGAATGATTTTCTGAGGTGTTATTATAATAGTGACGCAATATCTTTTTAACCGAGACTGATTGTGCTTTTGTAACTTTTAAATCTGAAGCGAACAGTTCAAAAAGGAAAACAGATAGGTCTTCCAAACGTTCAGGTGTCAAGTCTTTAACATCGCTGATGTAAAATGGATTGATGCCTAAGTTTTTACCGCTTTCATATCTGAGAACCGTATATTTTTCAGGATAGAGCTTGGCGAATTTGGTGTAAGAACCACCTAAATCAATAATGACCAACCGTACACCACTTTCAAAATATTGGCGCAGAATATTGTTTGCCAAAAAGGATTTGCCTTCGCCTGTTGGTGCAAAAATGGCAAAATTCCGTGCCTTTATCCGTTTCTTTTTTTCATCCCAAACATCTTTTAGCACTGGAATGTTATGTTCTCTATCATTGAAGATGATTCCGGTGTTATCGGATTTGTAATTGGTATTGTTAATGAACAGACACAGAGCGTGCTTTAAATCTGTTACATATAAATCGTTATTTGAAAAGTTGGAAGAAAAGCAGCAGTAACTATTAAGAATATAGTTTTTACGCTCTTCGCCACGTGGATAATATGGGATGATATCCAGTTCCTTAAATTCGGTCTTGATTTTGGATGTGATTTTGTCCAGTTTTTTGGCTTCCTTTGCCCAATAGACAATATTGAGATGACCACGAATAATCCGTGCATTATCATCGGCATTGATTTGGTCAAGAATATGTTGGATTTTACCCAGAATCACTTTGTTCTGCGAACCGAAGTTGGAACTTTTATTCAATTCTTCAACTTTTTTATCGAGCAGCTTGCGCCACTTTTGTTTGTCATCGAGATATAGAATTTGATTGACAATATGATTTTCGTTAAGCGTAAGCCCTAAGCCATCAATAAACCCTTGATGAAACACAAAATCGTCTGAAGTGAATTTCTCATTGGTTTTGCTGCTCTGCACACTTTCGCCAAAGCACAGTTCGCTGTTGATGGCCAGGGCATCAAAATGGTTTTCGCCAATATTGACGCTTTTCTTTTCAAGTATAATATCTGTATCAAAGCCTTCGTTGAAACCATTGAAATAACCGTTGGTTAGTTTCTGAATTTTCTCAGCATTGAGTGGTAGAAATTCCATTTTTCGGCTATTATTGATAAAAGAAACGGAATCGCTTACCGAGTTGGCAAAGCTTTTTACGTTATCGTCCAGTTCCTGAACGATTCCCTTTGAAACCTTTCGGAAAGGGTTAACGTATTTGGAATTGTTGAGTGCCTTGTTTTTAGTCAGAATAAAGAACAGATAACATTTATGTTCAATATGCCCACGACCTTTAAAATGCTCGTGTGTAGCTTTTTCTAAAAAGGTTGAATTCGGAAGTTGTTCTGAGGTATATGATTTCTTCAAATAAATATCCTGTTTATGAACAACCGTACCAACTGGCAAAGATTTTAAGGCCTGAAACCAGGCACCGTGCATATCCTCAAAGTCTTTTTCCGATAAGGAATAGATTTCAGGTAGGTTACCTTCATAACACACTATCACATTACCATTATTGGCAAAAACGATATTGTCTTGAATTTCCACGATGGGTTGATATGCAGAAAGGTTCATCTTATTCATAATCGAAGCCAGAATTTCTTTTGTTACTAATGATTTGTGGGAAGGCGTTAGCCGTCTGAAATAGCTGAGGGTTATGGGTAATTCTTGTCAACGCAATATATAGGGCAGCGTTAAAAACCAGTATGCCTATAATTATCCCAAAACTGAAAGAGAAAATAATGACCAAAAGGGATGCGAGAATGGAAACCATCATTAATGCAAACAGGGAAATGGGCAGCCCAAAAATGACTGCCCGTTTCCTAATGTTTTTATAAACCTCGAATTTTTTCATAAGCCAATGTATTGATTACTGAATGTCGCTTAGCGACTTAGACTACGATTCCGATTAGGTATGTGAAGATGCCTACTACTGCACCTGCAATAAGGACAAATACCAAAACTCTGGTAATTCCCTTTTTTAAATCTGCGTTCTCACCAAAGAAATGTCCTGCATTAAAGAGGAAACCAACTAGAAAAATGACACCGAGCAGAATTGGAAAGATGGTTCTTATAGTATCACCTACATCATTTACGGAATCTTCAATGCCACCAATTTGTGCGAATAGCGATGTTGAGGGCAAAGACAGAAAAGTTGCTAGATAGATTGATTTTTTCATAACGTAACGGTTTAAAATTTTGTGTTGTTTTTGTTATTGGAAATTTACATATATTTGCTCACAAATAACTGAAAATCAAATATTTGTGAATAAAATATTATTTGATATTGTTTGAATTCCGTTATTGTTATTTGGTATCAAATTTTATGATTTTTAGAAGTTGAATTGTTAATAACCCAAAACTTGAAAATGAAAAAAGTGCTCAAAAACGTCAGTTTTGTGATTTTGCTTCTAAAAATGTGCTTCATTTTTGGGCAGGAAACCACAACCCAAAAACGAATTGTAATTGATGTTGGACACGGTGGAAAAGATACTGGAGCAATAGGAATAAATAAAATCCAAGAAAAGGACATCGTAATGGATATAGCGATTGCCATTTTGAAGCTAAACAAAGAATTAAAAAAACCTTTAGATATTTATTTGACCAGATATAAGGATACGCTTATTTCGCTCTCGGATAGAACTAAACTTGCTAAAATTCTAAAAGCTGATTTATTTGTGTCGTTGCATTGCAATCATTCAGATAATCCAAATGCTAGAGGAGTAGAAGTTTATGCTTCAAAGAAACAAGCGAAGTATTCTAAAGAATCTGTTTTTGTCGGCTATCAAATAGAAAAAACGCTCTGCAAAGCTATAGGATATGATAGTAGAGGTGTGAAGTTCGCCAATTTTCAGGTGTTGCGGGAAACAATTAGCGATTGTCCTTCTGTGCTTTTGGAATTGGGTTTTTTGAGTAATTGGGATGAGAGCTTTTATCTAGGAAAACCTGAAACGCTCAGAACTATGGCATTGATTATTTTAATGGAATTGAATAACTATTTAAATGCTGGATTATGAAAGAATTTTCAGAAGAAATAATTGCTACTATAAAACAAATTATCATCATACTATTTAAAGAACTTAGACCTAAAGCAAAGAAAAAGTAATATAGTATTTAATAAAAGTGATTTTTCAGAATAGTAGTCCTGTTGTGTTGAAATTCAATAGATGCTAATTCTGCAAAATTCTTAATTTTAATTCTGTCAGATTCGTCCATTTCGATATTATTATCCTCGTTCAACAAAACATCTATCCGGTCATAGACAAAATTTGGATTATCTTTTTCACTTCTGTCTATCCCTTGGTAAAGCAGGCTTATGTAATTTGCAACTAATTGTGATTGGCTTTGCATAAATAAGTCAATAAGCCTTTTTCTACTATTCTTTACCATCCAATAATGCAAACCCCATTTTTTACGGGAATTACCATCGGTAAGCTTTTTATATCCAGTTCCAAGTGAAAGGATTTCGAGCTGAGACATTTCAACTTTAAAAGCCTTTAAGGCTTCTAGAACCGCTACTAATGTAGGGTTGTTTGCCATTATACCACCATCAACTTTGTTTGCAAAATCTTTTTGTGTGCCATTAAGGTCAATATATTCTGAGGTATATGGGTCGTAATATGTAGGTGCGGCAGAAGTGGCCATAGCAGCTTGATAAGCCGGAATGTGATAATCTCGCTCAAAAGCTGGATGATATTTGGTTTTTAACACACTTGGGTTACCTTGTATCAAATCATAGATAGGAATACAAACATCTGTTTTGCAATCGCCAAACCTTGGTTCAATTCCATTGTTTGCATCTCTGAACTTTTCACGAACAAGGTTTTCCAAAAATTCTCTTTCGTGTGCTGAATTAAGGATTTGACCAATGAAAAAAGGTTTTTTGCTGCCAAAAATTTTCTTGGCATTATCTAAATAAAGTTGATATATTTCTTTTGCAGGTATCCCCAAGGCTAATGCAATAGCAATAATGCCACCAGTTGATGTTCCTGTAATCAAGTCGAAATGCTGATAAATTTTAGTTTTGCCATCAGAGCGATTTTTCAATTCGTCTTCTAAAAGTGTTAAGAACAATGCAGGGAAAACACCTTTAATACCACCGCCATCAATCGACAATATTTTAAATTTTGTATTCTTCATTTATCAAGATATTTGTTTTGTTCTCATTAGGGTATTCATTATGACCACCGCCAAACCATTTGCCTTCGGGCAACCATAATTCATAGTAGTATAGCCACTCACTTATCCAAGGAATGATTGTATCAATAATGTAATTGTGCGCATTCCACTCTTTTTTAGATGGCGAATAAAGACATAGCTGCTGCTTTTGGCTGTTATAAACGTGAGGCAGTTTTGTTCTGCTTTTTGCGATTTCCAATGTTTTATTGACAACAAAAATTTTTACCCATTTGTTTTCCGTATAAACAACTTTCACGTCATATAACTCGCTTATAGCAGTGGGTTGAATTTGAACAATGATTTCAAAATTATCCCATCCGCTTTTTAAGACCCTGATTTCTGGAAATACTTTTTTTATCCTCTTCAATTGTTCAGTTGAGAGAATACCTTTTACTTTTCTTTTCCTGTCTGTCTTAAAAAATTTGCTCATAAATTACCTTCAAAATTATGGTTTGGTATTGAAGTGCCAACCGACCCTAAAAGACCTGTTCTTCCTGCCATTTTTCTCAAACCAGATTCCCTTAGAACTCTATTTTTTTCGCCATAGTCGGCAAAAGCTTTATTTACGACCTTGTCCCCGTATTGTACTGAAAAGGATTCATTCAATCGTTGTAGGCCGACTCCTTGGCTGTATTTGATTGTTTCGAGGTCTTCCTCCAATTTATCCAACCATTTATAGAAATATTCTTCTTTTTGAGGAACATCGCTCCACTTGTCTGCAAAATTTTCCTCATCATTGACAGGGTTACTTATCCATCTTTCGTAACGGCCTGTCTTCGGATTCAGTTTCGTATCTATAAAGCCACGCATTGTGCTCACAATATTAACATAAGCATCAACGATGTTCTCGCTTCTGTCATAAGCTCTGGCAGCTAAAGTGGTAATTATAATAGAAATGGGCCTGTTTTCACTATCAAGTTCATCTGAACAAAACATAATATCCCTATGGCGTTTTAATAACTGAATTACACGTTGCAAGGGCATCTTTTCTTTTTGGTATGGCTTCACAGGATCAACAGATTCGCTCAGAGCGAACATTTTTGTTGAACTGTATATGGCTCTTTGATAAAACCATTTGGCATAGCCGAAAGGATTACTTTTCAACCACCATTCTGTGTCCGTTTCGGTAGAATAGTTATACTCTTCCTTATCGGTTAAGCGAATTGCCAGCTTATTGGTATCTATGCGTTGGCTATTGTTAAAGGATTCGCTAAGTAGAACCGTAAAATTTTTATCTGAAATGGATGGCAAAATATCCATATGGTAGTTAGCATTGTCTGAATAATCAAGTGTCCAACATCTTCGACCACCATCTTTATCCTCAATCATTTCCTTATAGGTAGAATGGTCTTTGAGTCTATTTCCAACAGTATCTTTTAAATGTTTTTGTGTCCAATAAATTGGTTTGCCTTTCAGTTTACAAACGAGGTCTATATCAATATCATCTTCATCGTTAATAGGCTTTATAATTGTGCCCAACATAAAGGAACCTTGAGGAAGTATCCTTGGGTTATATGGATAAAGTGGCGAGCCTTCTTTAGACAGCCAATCACCAACTGCTTCGTAACTTTTTACAGCTTCATTATATTGAGTTTCAGAAATATCTAGTTGCTTTCCCAGATTTTCCAAAATTTCAATCACTTCTTTTTTGTATTCTTCAGTCATAATAATTTTTATTTTAAAATTTCAATTATTAAGCCATTCATATCTTGTGACAGATTGACCGTTTAATAAATTTTGATTGTGGTAATTCTGCTTACAAAATCACCACAATCAATCTTCTAATTAGATTGCTCTAATATTGAAGCTATGCCATTTATAACAACGAGTGTTGCAATACGAAAGACTACGGCTTTTGCCATATCTCCACTCACATTAACACAATTGCCCTTACGACATACACTCAGTCCTCCTTTAGAGAAATTAATACTATTCATAAAAATGAATTTTTAGGTTAAACAATATCCATTCAGAGCTGTGGATTTTCGCTCATTACTTTCCTTTACTGTCTTTCCGGTTACTTCTAATGTGTTCCTTGATAATAATAGTTTTTCCGCCTACTTTTCTTTTGTGCTCAGGAATTCTATTGAACTTTTTACCAGATGAATCTTTAGCCATAGTTTTAATTTTTAGTTGAACTTACTTTTTTTATATTTGATTTTCATTATTAATTATTTACTTATAGCATTTTGTTGTTTAATCAAAGGTTTTATGGGTGCTGTCCACTCATATACCATTATAGATATATCCGTTTTGGTATATAGATGAATACAAGTACTAATCAGGACATAGATTTTGAAAAACTACCTAGCGTTGACCTGCTGGATTATATTTCTTTTAAAGATGAATTTCCAAAAGAGGCAGGAGCCGCTTTTGTGCAATTCTGTTATCGATTTGAGAAAGATTTGAAACGTAAGTCCGAGATTTACTGCAATAAGTATGGATATAACGAGGTGGTGGCTTTGGAAATAGCTCATTGTACTTTTGCCAGAGTTTGGAAATACCCAACATTTGACAAAGACAAGTCCAAAGCGAGAGATTTGGATAAGGGAATACTTATTTGGATGTATCGAATTTTATACACCCAAATAATTAAATATGGCGAAAAGAACACTTGTGCAGAGCCTACTGAAGAAGAAGATTTAAGCCTGGTTAGAAATGCAGATGAGTTGTTGGCAAAGTTTGACATACCAGACGACGCTGAGGCAAAAAGGGTAGTTGTGGCAAAACTTAAAACCATTGAAAGAGCTCTTACCCGATTATCTGAAAAGCATCGAATCATTTATTTTACTTATAGAGCTTATCGAAAGGAAGGTAAAAAAGTGCTAAGAACAATTACAAAACTGCTTAGAGATAAACTCTCTTTAACCCAAAAATCCGTGAACACCTATTACGGCGATGCGGATAGACACGTTACTAACTATTTAGACATTATGAATAATGGCCAAGCCTAAGAAAATAGAACTAATTGAAACAGCTCAATTGGACAGTTGGTTAGGTTCAACAGGGTTTTTATTCCCTAGTAATGAACTTGAACTAGATAGGTTCAATAAATTATATGAAGATTATGATTATAAGTTGGATGATAAATCTATTAACCCAATTGACGTAATTAATAATACGTTTCATAGAGAGCCAAAAGTCATAACAATGTTTGAAGAAGATGTAGTTGAGGAAATTGAAAGCCTAAGAATGGTCGCAAGAAAAGGAAAGAAAGAATTGCCTCAACATATTATAGATAAGATGCGAAAAAAACACAATCAAGATTCTAGTGATTCGGAATAGACCAAGCATAAAGGAACTAGCAGAAAGTATTGCATTGGAATATGAAGAAAAGACAACGCCTCTTGACAAAATATTAGATGATGAAGGTCTATCGGTATTTTATGACAGCTACGGCAAGAACACCTTTGATGGAATGACTTTCTATGATAATGGAAAGTTTTATATTCACATAAATACCGATTTGGGTAATAGACCAGATTCTGCAAGAGGAAGGTTTACGTTAGCACACGAGCTGGGACACTACTACATTGACTCTCACAGGATAGGATTGAAAAAAGGACTGTTAGAACCACATCCGTCTAGAACTAACCAAAAGCAATTTAACCAAATTGAAAGAGAGGCGGATTTTTTTGCATCCTGTTTGCTGATGCCAGAAGAAAGGTTCTCAAAAGATTTTTATCGTAAAACCTTTAGTATTGAATTGGTAGATTATTTGAAGGACGAGTATAAAGTCAGCAGGACTGCCTGTGCATTCAGGTTTGCAGATATAGGAAATCACGATATTATGATTGTCTATGGCGAGAATGGAAAAATACGTTGGAAATATTGTAGCGAACATTTTCCCTACAAATACCTGTTATATGAAAACAAGGTGGCACCAAATACAGTAATGGGCGAATACTTTAAGAACATTACTGATAACCTGTTCAAAAAAGAAGAGATTTGGGCAGTTGATATTTTCAACTACGTTAAGGAAGGCAATATTCAAAGAAAATTTTTTGAGCATTGTATTACTTTTAAGGGTAGAGCTCTTAGCATCATTTGGGAAGAATAGTGTGTTCAAAAAAGCCTCAATAAATATGAGCTTTTAACGTGAAGTTATTGCCTTAAACCAATAAAAAAACGCTTCCGGATTGCTCTTTTTCAATTTATTTAGCTTGGTGAATTGAGGGTTCTCAATCAACCAATCTTTAACGTCAAGCGGATTTGTAAACCTTTCGATTTCGCTATCACTATCAGCCTTAATCAGTTCAGATAAGTATGCAACTTTTGAAGCAGCTGTAATGGCTTCTTCAATATTGAACCTTACCAATGTAAAATTGGTAAAATTGCTTATTCCAGTTTGTAGATGTTTAAACTCATTAGATTTAGTGTTACGAGTAGAAAGAACATAACACGCTTCTCGGGTGTCTTCCAAAACCTGTTCTGAGGTTATGTCTAATTTTCTAAACGCTATTTCCTCTGCAACTACTTTTGTGTAACTGTTACGGACTGTTGCCAAGTCCGAAATATTATCCATTAAAAACGCTACGTCGAATAACTGTTTGATAATTTCAACTGGTCTTTCTTTGCTGTATAAAATTCCTGTGGTTTTTGGTGCAAAAGCAGTTAGTTTATCGCCTAAAATAGCATCAAACGTTGGCATTTTTACTGTTGTGATTTCCTCTTGTGTTTGAAGCCAGTTGTGAGCAATAGGAATTTCAGTAAGTTCAGGATAAGGATTTGGCGTGTATAGCACATCCAGTAAAATTGGCTCAACCCGTCCATCTACATTGCTTTTGTAGAACATCTTGAAATGATCAACTGGTGCATCTGGCGTGTGCTTTCTGTCATTGTCATCTTCCCAATGTATAAACGCTTCGATTTCCTTGCTTATAACTTCAAGGACAGATTCTATTTCGCTTTGGCTTTGCTCGGTAATAATATCGATGTCGATTGAAAATCTTTTAGGTTCTTCTGTTGCCAACAATAATGCAGTTCCACCTTTAAAAATAAAATCGAGTTTGTTGATTTTAAGTTGTTCCAAAAACAATAAGGCATAGACAACCTTTTCAATAAGTTTTGGGTCATACTTTTTACCTAGTCTTTTTTTTACTTCGTAAATCCACTCTGGTTGATATGTTGTTTCTTTAATCATTAAAATTAATGTTTGGCAATAAAATTAATTATTT
The DNA here is from genome assembly GCF_037029245.1 of Mesoflavibacter sp. CH_XMU1422-2. NCBI lineage: Bacteria > Pseudomonadati > Bacteroidota > Flavobacteriia > Flavobacteriales > Flavobacteriaceae > Mesoflavibacter > Mesoflavibacter sp. CH_XMU1422-2. The sequence continues at coordinate 97,226 of NZ_JAYMEE010000092.1, forward strand.
GCCAAAGTTAAATTGCTTAAGTGTTCAACTTCCATCTCTCTATTGCGCCTGTGAGCATAGCGTTTCATTTTACTTTTGCTTATCTCAAACTTTTCGAATGCCGATCGGTAAATAAATTCCAATTCACTTTGTTGTGCACCAAATAAATTAGTGTCTATAAGCATATCGACCAACAATTTTTCAAGGGATGGGATAACGATATTTTCGATTTCGGCTAAAGGTGCTTCGGATACCAATTGTTTAAGGATTATTACGTCATCACTATTATGAATGTACAGTTCAAATGTTTCAGCATCTGGTTCTATAAAAACGGTTTTACCCTGGTCTTTCAACTTGTAAAAAATGGACTGTGCCACATCTTTTTCCAATTCAATTATGGTGTAAAACTTAAATGGTTGGTGGCGCATAAATTCGTTTAACCATAAAGTGTTCCATACACAGAATTCAATGAATGGATAGTCTTTTTTTATTTTATTGTACAGTCGTTTTAATTTGGTGTCAATAACTGGAATAAATCTATCCTTACCATTTAAAGCGTACATACCTCTGGATGGGTTTTTTAACACACCTTCTTTTTTAAGTTTAGACAAATACACAGTGATAGAACTTTCCTTTAAGGTTGGAAAATCTTTCTGAATAAGCTCTACCAGACTGGTTTTTGAAATAGCTTGCTGGTCAACAAAGTATGTTGGTATTTTATCTTTAATAGTTTGTTCCAGAACAATGATATTTTGAGTTAAACTTTGGCAAAATACACATTTTTTGCCAAAGTTTAATAGTGAATAGCAATTACTTCCGTTTATCCGTAGCCTTTGTATCAAAAGCAATCAAATTAAAAAGTTCCCGCATTCTGCTACGAACACGGTTTCCGTAGCGTTCTTCCAATTCTTCGGCATTGAGGTTGGTGGTTGCGTGGGTTTTTATTTTACCCTTTGTCTGTAGGTAAAGCTCGTATCGAGATAAGAGCACTTCGCCCATTACGTTTAAATCCTTTCCATAAAACCGACCAGCTGGCTCTACGCCCAAATCATCAAAACAGAAAAATTTGGAGTTACCATATTCTTCAATGGTTTTAAAACCGAGATGGTTAAAACTAAACGCTACATTCCGGCAAGGAATCATTTCATAAGGTCGTTGCATTGGAACGATATGGCGCAGCAATTTCATCAAGGTGGTTTTTCCACATCCTACAGGTCCAGAAAGTAAAATACCTTTGTCGATATCAATTCCGTTCTTTTCACAGTTCTCTTTGTCCTTGATGAAATAATGGCAGAGGTTACGTATGATAGCCGTGTCCTCATCGTAGATTCGGAAATTTTTTCCAAAGAGCATTTTTCCCTTGGCATTCAGGTAAATCAGGATTTTGTCAAAATCGTAGAGAACACTCTTGCCGTCAAACTTGCCAAGCGAATATTCCACGCCACCTTCGGTGATTTTAGAGGGGTTGTCCATAATCTTTGTTTTTAGTGGTTCGCAAGTTGTCCTTGATTTGGGACGCTTGTTTTTTGTTTGGTTTGTTTTCTTTGGCATATAACTCTGTCCTGCCCATCCAGTTAGTGGCCAAGGCTCGCCAATCTCGAATTTCTTTTCCATCGCTCGTTTGCCAATTCCGAGTTTCATAATACTCGAAGAATTTTTTTCCTTCATCAGCATTAAAACCTTTTTCAATAAAAAAATCAATAACGGCCTGCCAGCCCTTTGGTTGTTTTAGATTGTTTACTTGTTTGGTATTGTTTATAGTAGATACCAATGCTTGTCCACTCACGGGACGGTTTGAGTCCACCACTTGTCCATTTTTGGGACGGTGCTGTCCCACAACAGGTTCACGGATGGGATGGTACTCTTCCGCAAGCTGTTCTAATATGGGATCGTACCGTCCCATATCCGGTTCATCACTTGTACCGATAATGGCCATCTTGATTTTGCTTCCTTTGTAAGGGTTATTAGAAGGAAAATAGGTGAGATAGTTCCAAGAATCAAGGTTTGTCACACATCTATGGTAAGTGGATTTTGAGCCAATCTTGGCTACACGCATTAATTCTCGACGGTTCACATAAAATTCATCTGCAAATCGGCTACTGTTCCATTCTTGGAACAGTGCCATATAGAGACTTATATGCGTTGGATTGAGGCGGTCATCAAAAAAGAACTTTTCAAAAGCCGCATTAAGTAGCTTTATGTAGTTCATCATTTAAGAATTTAGCTTATGCTGTACACGATTTGATGTCATCACGTTTTGAATTTCCTCGGCATCGTAGTAGATGATGCCCCCAACTTTGGTGTATGGCAATGTTCCGTTGATGCGAAGATTCTGTAATGTTCCTGGACTGACTTGAAGCAAGTCCATAACTTCGGAAGATTTGAGATATTTTTTGAGTTTTCCAGTGGCTTGTTTGGAAAGAAGGTTTTTAATGTCATCGAGCAATTCTATTTTAAATTCTCGAAGATCGTCTGTGGTAATAATATTTGCTGGCATAATAGAACGGTTTTAAAAGAAAGGGGCTATCATTATCGCTTTCAACTAATTTAATAGCCCCTGACTTGATTTAACTCACGAGCTTTAGTATTTTAATAAAAAAGTGTTCGTGAATCTGTCGATTTGACTTTCGTTCTACAAATTTGGGATGATTTATTGGATATTAATCCCAAGTCATACCCAAGTTGGGTGTTTTTATATACTCATTTTCAATGGTTTAAATTAGTTTTGTTTAGTGGTTGTCCTGAAAATAGTATAAACCAAATGATAATAACTAAAATTAATTTTATTTTTTCCCAAGTAGTACCCAACTTGGGAAGAAATTTAACATTTAAGCGAAATGGATTTTATCCATCCGTTTCCTCCATTCTCCTTAAAAGTGTTGCTTTCAGTCTATCGATAAACTTGGTTTGGTCAATTTTCCGTTCTCTAATTTCGAGAAAAGTTCTATATACATTTCCAAGTTTTAGTTCAAAGATGTCTTCACAAGCCGAAGCCATTTCTTTAATCCCAGCCGTACCACTTTTTATCGCTCCTGAAGCCTGTAAGGCATAAATCAATTCAATTAGGTCTGTTTTTGAGGCTGTCCATCCAAGTCGCTCGCCATTTGATAAAGTATTCAGCTTATTCGGTACACCGTTTGACAGATCCCTTAAATAACTTAACTCTTCTACGTAATGACTGATTAATAAATCGTAGGCCATAATTTTGGCAATTGCATTATCGTGGCTTGTGGAAAATTCTGCATCGGTATAAAAATGAGATGTGTTTGACACCAGACTGATTTTATCGTTTCCTCGTAGAAAATAGAATTCATCCAAAAGTTCAGAATCCTCCCTGTAATATTTTATAAAATCTATATTTCGCCGATTGCTTTCTTGTAGTTTATTTATTTCTAAATCGATAAATTCCTGTTGAGATTTTATGGTGCCGGCAGGTCTGTTTATTAAAAAATTGTAGAGTTTGGCGTAAAACTTCAATCTGCTATAAACATAAGGTTTGTGCTTTTTAAAGAATATGATTTCATTTTGTTTGTCTTGAAATTCATTTTCCCTTACACAGATTCGCAGTTTCTGTAAGTATTGTCTTGAAATGGAAATACCTTGTTCAACATTATTGAAATCGTTGAGATTAGATTCCTCAACTGCTTTTATTTCCTCTTTGTAATTATCTAATATTTTATGAATCAGCTTATGCAAAATATTTGGGGCTTTAGATTTGGGTTAATTGTCAACAACTATGGTTATGTGCTTATTTTTTTATGGCGGGTTTTTGAAAAAGAATAAAAAACCAATAACAGCCAAAATAATGCTGCCAGTAATTATAAAAGGGTAGTAAAAACCGCCTGAAAGCAACCAAGTCCCTAAAACAGGCCCTAGAATTTGACCAACACTATTAGTAGAGCTCTGAATAGAAATGTTCCTGCCAGTATTTTGCTTTGATATTAATGAAACCGCAGAAAGTAAATTTGGGGTTACCATAGCACCTCCAGCAGCGAAAACAACGATTAATACATATACCAAGTATTCATTCTTAAAAAAAGGAAAGACAATTAAGGATAATCCAGATATAAACAACCCTAATGCAATTTGTTTCTTTGTCGATAAAAACTTCTCTCCATAAGTAGCGAACACAGGTTGTAAAACAGCCATTATTGAACCACATAGCATAAAACCAATACCTATTTGGTTACTGTTAAACCCTAATTCATCTTTCCCATATATTGAAAAGACGGTTTCAAACAGCGTTACTACAAATTGGATGACAAACGACAGAACCAGTAATACGGCAAAATATTTGGTAAATGTGAATCGCAACCTCACTTTTTGGGTTGTGAACTTATGTACACGTGTAGTGTTTTTTAACCATTTCATAACAATAAATAGGACAATCAATCCTAGTAGTGCTGCGAAAAGAAATGGCGTTGAAAATCGGTCTAAATGTAGCAGACCAAAAGAATATTGTAAATGAAGGTCAGTTTGTGAAAGTAACCCACCAATAACAGGACCAAAAATAACCCCAGAACTTATTGCAACACCAGACCAGGCCATTATCTTTGTTCTTCGTTTTTCAGAAGTAATGTCGCTCAAATATGCGTTGCTAACTGGAATAACTGATGACGTAAAAATACCACCAAAGATGCGAGCAACATATAGCATCGTTAATGATGTAGCAAGACCGGTAAGTAATTGCATAATTACAAAACCAATAAGGCCACAAATGATAATAGGTTTACGACCGTAATTGTCTGATAGCCTTCCCCAAACCACCACAAATAGTAATTGGAAAAATGGATAAATGCTTGTGAGCAATCCAATATGAAAATTGATAAGGTTTGTATCAAGATTGTCTTTTAATGCTAATCTTTCGGTATAGTAAGGAAGGGTTGGCAATAATATACCATAGCCCAACATCACTACAAATAAACTCAACAGGATTAAAAATATCCTGTTGAGTTTTTCTTTTTTGTCCATTTATTTTTTACCGATTTTTCGCTTTAATAGTTGCGCATTAATGGCCACTATAATCGTACTTAAACTCATAAATACCGCTCCTACAGCTGGTCCTAAAACAAAGCCTGAAGAATATAATACACCGGCTGCTAAAGGAATAGCCACTACATTATATCCTGTAGCCCAAATCAAATTCTGAATCATTTTATTGTACGTAGCCTTTCCGAACAAAATTAGGTTTGCAATATCTTGTGGATTGCTATTTACCAATATAATATCGGCTGTTTCGGCGGCTACATCAGTACCAGAACCAACAGCGATTCCTACATCAGCTTTGGCAAGTGCGGGCGCATCGTTTACGCCATCTCCAGTCATAGCCACAAACTCTCCTTTGTTTTGCAACTCTTCTACAATTTCTACTTTTTGGTGTGGTAGCACTTCGGCATAATAGCCATCCAACCCTAATTTTTCACTCACAGCTTTGGCTGTTTTTTCGTTATCCCCAGTTGCCATCAAAACTTTGATATTATTCTTTTTAAATATTTTTATAGCTTCCGCAGATTCAGGTCTTATTTCATCAGCAAGCGCAATGTATCCTGCTAGTTGTCCTTCAATTAATACAAATACAACAGTTTCAGCAGCGTCACTATAAGCATCTTCAGGAATAGTTATTTTTTCATCCCTTAAATAACCAGGACTAACCACTTTTACTTGCTTTCCTTCTACATTTGCCTCTACACCTTTACCAGTAATCGCATTAAAGTTTTCAGGCTTTGGGATTGTAATATTGTCTTCTTTAACTTTTTTAATAATCCCAACAGCAATTGGATGTTCTGAACTTTGTTCCAATGCACTTGACAGTCTTAAGATTTCATCGTTTGAATAGGACACATTTACAGATTTGATTCGAGTAACGCCAAAGTCCCCTTTGGTCAAAGTCCCTGTTTTGTCAAATAGTAAGGCGGATATCTTACGTGATTCTTCAAAGGCAGTTCTATTACGGATTAATAATCCATTTTGTGCAGATACAGCAGTAGAAATAGCAACCACAAGTGGTATGGCAAGACCTAATGCGTGTGGACAAGCAATGACCATAACGGTAACCATTCTTTCTAAAGCATAGACAAATGGAAAGCCTAAAATCAGCCATACCGCTAATGTTCCAAAACCAATAGCCAAAGCGATATAGGTTAACCATTTTGCAGCCCTGTCTGAAAGATTTTGCATCTTGGATTTGGTTTTTTGCGCTTCTTCGACCATTTTGATGACCTTGTTGAGATAGCTATCTTTTCCAGTATGCTCAACCTTTACTTTTAAGGTACTGTTACCATTTACCGAACCACCAATAACCTTATCGTTTTCATCTTTTTTTACAGGTTTGGATTCGCCTGTAAGCATAGATTCGTTCAGGTAACTTGAACCGTCTACTATAATCCCATCAGCAGGAACTTTTTCACCTGGTTTAACCAAAATCACATCATCCTTTAGTAAATCTTCAAGAGGGATGTCTTCTATGGTATCATCCTTTACCCTATGGGCTTCTGCGGGCATCATACTTACCAGTAACTGTAAAGCTTTTGACGCACCTAACACACTTTTCATTTCTATCCAATGACCAAGCAACATTATGGCTATAAGTGTTGATAGCTCCCAGAAAAAGTCTTCGCCTCTTAAGCCAAATACGGTCGCGGTGCTATAAAAATAAGCTACAGAAATTGCCATAGAAATCAAGGTCATCATTCCTGGCGCACCTTTTTTGATTTCAGACCAGAATCCTTTTAAAAATGGCCAACCACCATAGAAATATACGATTGTGGAAAGTGCAAAAAGGATATATGGATTTCCGGGAAGCAAAAACTCATATCCAAAAAAGTCCTGAATCATCGGCGAGAAGAACAGTATGGGAATAGTAAGTACAAGGGTTACCCAAAACCGTTTTCTAAAATCGGCAATCATCATTTTATGATGGTCGTGCCCGTGTTCTCCGTGACCCGGATTGTGACCCGAATGGTCCCCACCTTTGTGGTTCATTTTAGAATGGTCTTCTTTTTTGTGTTTCATTTTCGAATGGTCCATTTTAGAATGGTCCATTTCATCGTGATTGTGGTGTTCGTGATTTTCCATTATTGTCTTGTTTAAGTGTTATCGTAATTTTTTTCTCATAGCTTCCGAAATGTTTTCGGCATAGACGCCATAGGCATCTACCAAAAGTCCTTTAATCCCATTTTTTGATGAAATAGCATAAAGCACACTATTATCGTCGGTACTGCTCATACCCTCAAAACGATGCATCTCGTCAACATTAAAATCTTCTGGGTGTATTTCAATTTTTAGTGAGGCACACTCCAGACATTCTGGTTTTAGGTTAAAATCATATGTATAGCCATTTCCCTGTAAATCGTTTATGGCTTCAGAAAGTGTATCGTAATTTTTCATCTGTCTTTATTTATAGTTTATTGTAAAATAGCTGTTATCTGCTTCTGAAAATTTCTGAAAAGTCAATAATCCTTTTTCATTTAATTTTTCAATAACAGTATAATTGAATTGCTTGATGCGAATACCCCAGGCATAGGCCTTAATATTTATTTTTGATTTAATAGTGTTTTTGCCAGCTTCTAATTTTCGATCGTAAATTTTTATGATGCTTTTTGAACCGAAAAAATTCAACAAGCCCGAGTCAAAACTCATTTCCAATTCAATATTTTTCAGATTATCCAAATTGTATAGTTCTTTAAATTTCTTTGAAGTGGTGTTGATTTCTGTTTTCTTTGATTTTGGATTGGAAAACGGGAAAGCCATTACCACTACACTTGCTTCATCAGGCTTGCAACGATAGGTTGTGGTGTATTTATCGGTCAATTTTTTGTCTTTATCAAACAATTCCGTAACTACCTCAATTTCATAGTATCCATTTTTCTTTATTGTTTCACTGGCTTTGAAAGTTTGTTTATTTAAAAAAGAACCATTTTCATCAAAGTTTTCCCGAATAACAACTCTGCCTGAAATCTGCCCAATGAGCATTTCAGTTTGTCCAGTCATTGTGATGCTGAATAAAGTGATTAGTACTATAAAGCCTTGTTTTCTCATATATGGTGCATTAATTTTTTTACCTCTTTTGCCATAATATCACTTAAATCTATTCCATTTGAAGAGTGTGGGATGGTATTACAAGTCACTATTTTTTCTACTCCGGAATCCAATAAATCTTGATAGGCGTTTCCTGAAAAAACGGCGTGAATGCCTACACAAATAGGTGGTTTCATTCCTGCTTTTTTAAGATGTTGTACGGTTTCAATCATTGTTCGGGCTGTGGAAATAATATCATCTACCAAAATGGGTGTAGCATCTTTATATATATCCACATCGGGAACAGAGACTTCTACATCACGGTCACCGTGACGCACCTTTTGTAATACCGTAAATGGTGCTCCTGCATTTTTGGCGACTTCTGATACCCATTGTTCACTTTCAGAATCAGGTCCGATAAGTACCGGGTTTTCGATATTTTCTTTAATCCATTCTGAAATTGCGTCGGCAGCGTGAATCACTTTATTTGGAATTTGATACACTTCTCCCAACGAACTAATTCTGTGCAAGTGAGGGTCAACTGTGGTAATGCTATCGGCGAAACCAGAAATCAATTTTCCGAAGAAACCGGAAGTCACTCCTTCTCCTTCATTAAATACTTTGTCCTGCCGCATATACGCCAAATAGGGTGCTACCAAACAGGTACACATAGCTCCTAATGATTTGGCTGTGTGGCTTAAAAAATATAGTGACAACAGTTTTTCGTCCGGTTCGTGCAAGGTGCATACCAGTACCACACATTTATCTTTAACATCAGACAATATGCGCGTGTATGATTCCCCGTCAGGGAATTTCCTTAATGTGGCTTGACCCACTTCAGCATCCATTTTTGTAGCCATTAGTTCTGTGAGTTCTTCATTTCCGGGAAGACTGAATAATATTGTTTTCATAGTATGTTCTTTAATTTATAGTTATGATGTCGTTATGGTTGTTTTCATATTCCAAGGCATAATTAAGTTCACCTTTGGATTCAGCATATATGGTATAAAGCAGTTGGTTCTCTTCGATTTGTTCTCCCAAATGCACATTTAGAAGAATCCCTGCCGATTTAGATTGTGGTGCTCCAGAAAGTTTGGCCAGTTTTGCAATTTTACGGTTATCAATTCGTTGCAAAACGCCTGACTTTTCAGCTTTAATTTCAATTTTATAAGGTGCTAAAACTGGTTTTGAAAATTGACCTTGCGCCTTACAAATGGCTACGAATTTTTCATATGCTTTTCCAGATTTGAGAATTTTATGTGCGGTTTCCTGTCCCTTTCCTTTTTCTACTTTTCCAGAAAGTTCTAATAGTTCAGTAGCTAAAAGCAATGCTCTTTCTGTTAAGTCTTTAGGTGCATCTTTCTCATTTTTCAAAACTTTTAATATATCTATGGCTTCTAAAGTTGGACCGATACCCCTTCCAACAGGCTGCGTGCCATCCGTAACTACAACTTTTACATTCAACCCAACAGCAGTTCCAACGGTTTCCATATGATTTTTTAGTTTTTCTGCCATTTCGGTACTGCGAACCTTGGCGGTTTCTCCCACGGGAATATCAATGACCACGTGAGTAGAACCAGCTGCTGCCTTTTTAGAGAGTACTGAAGCGATGAGCTGACCTTCGCTATCAATATCCAAGGCTTTTTCAATTTTAATGAGCACATCATCGGCAGGACTTAACTGCGCTGTACCGCCCCAAACAAAACATCCGCCTTCTTTTTCTACTACGGTCTTTATTTCCTCGGAAGAGAGCGTAACATTGGTCAGTACTTCCATTGTATCTGCTGTGCCTGCTGGCGAAGTGATTGCCCGTGAGGATGTTTTTGGCATAGTAAGCCCATACGCGGCAACAATGGCAACTACCAATGGTGTTGTCCTATTGCCAGGCAATCCGCCAATACAATGTTTGTCGACCACGATATCCTTGTTCCAGTTCAGTTGCTTTCCGGAAGCAATCATTGCTTTCGTTAGGTCGGATATTTCATCAATATCCATTCGGTCGCCAGCACAGGCAGTAATAAATGCCGAAAGGTGGATGTTGGAATAATCGCCTTCCACGATATCGGTTATGATGTTGTTATAGGCCTTATAATCCAGTTTTTTGTTATAGATTTTTGCCCTGACGTGGCTTAAGGATTCAATAGGCTCTAAATGGGAAACATATAATGTATCGTTTGGGGAAACATTGAGTTTTTTCGCAGCAGCATCTGATAGTCCGATTTCATTAGGCAACAGAATATCAGAATTCAGGACATTAAGACTTGCTACGATTGATGTATTTGCATTGGATATTCTTATTCGGGTAAGTGCTTCAAAACCTTCTGAAATACAAACGTGGCAATCTTCGCGCATATACACTACATTTTCGTTTTGGGTATAGATTCCGAGATGTTTATATTTTAATATGTTTGAGTGTGTGTCCATATTTTATTGGTTGTTGTGATTTTTCGATTTATTCTATTTCTTCGATGGTGTATAATTGCGGAATTTCTGCATCCCACCCATAGGTTTCCTTGATGCCTTTTTGCAATGCTTCTGCACTCTCTTTTTCACCGTGTACAATGAAAATACGTTCGGGTTTGTTTTTTATCTTATCCATCCAGTCCATAAGTTCTGCGTGGTCTGCGTGTGCTGAAAGACCTTCAATTTCTGCAACTTCCATATCAAAGGGCACCCATTTTCCATACACTTTAAGTTCCTTATCGCCTTCCAATAATTTTCTGCCTCGCGTACCTTCAGCTTGATAACCCACAAAAAGCAAGGTGTTGTTGGGGTTTTGTGCCTGTGTTTCAAGGTAGTTTAGCATTCTTCCGCCTGTGAGCATTCCGCTTCCTGCAATCACGATTTTCGGTTTATTATCTGTTCGTAATTCCATTGTTTCCCGATAACTGCTTACGACCGTAAAGTGCGAGCACATTTCGTCACATTCGTTATCTTCCAACCTGTGCCAATCTCTTGTGCGATGAAACAATTCTAATACACTTGCTCCCATTGGGCTATCCATTATCATTTGTATTTTTGGTATTTTCTTCTCTTTCAATAATTTCCAAAAAATCAGCATCATCAATTGGGCACGTTCTACTGAAAAACTTGGAACAAATAGGCTGCCACCTCTGTTGATGGTGTCATTGACCAATTTTTCTATCTGTGGAAGTGCTTCTACTTCATCAGGATGAAATCTTCCTCCGTAGGTGGATTCAATAAATAATACATCTGCCTTTTTTGGCTTTAAGGGTGGAAACAGTAATAAATCGTTTGTTCTGCCTATATCGCCAGAAAACACAAAACGTTTCCTGTGTACATCCAACTCAATGTAAGTTGCTCCCAGAATGTGTCCATTATATTGAAATCGAGCCCTTATGCCATCAAACAATGGAATCCATTGTGATTGCGGAATTCCTTTAAAATGAGGGATAGTTTTTTCTACATCCTTTAGGTCGTACAATGGTTCAGCAGGATTATGTTTGGAATAGCCTTCTTTATTGGCACGTTCTGCTTCTTGTTCCTGAATTTTTGCACTATCATTCAAAATGATTTTTGCAATATCCAAAGTGGGGTTGGTACCATAGATGGGACCATTAAAGCCTTGCTTTACCAATCTCGGCAGATAACCTGTGTGGTCCATATGGCCGTGGGTGAGCAAAACAGCATCAATATCAGCAACATTAACAGGTGGGTACTCCCAGTTTTTAAGGCGTAATTCCTTTAGCCCTTGAAAAAGTCCACAGTCTATGAGTATCTTTTTATCTCCTGTATCCACTAAATATTTTGAGCCGGTTACTGTGCCTGCCGCTCCTAAGAAATGGATGTTTATTTTATTTTTTTTCATTGGTATCTATTTAGGTTGTTGTACATAATTTACTACAAGAGCTGCTCCCCAAATTTGTGCCCACCGCAGCAGGAAGGTGAGTTTCCTTTATCTTGTTTTGATTTACTCAATTCCACTATTTCTTTATATAGATTACGAGAATCCTCTTTAATAAAAAGAGCCAATTTCTTTACTGATTTAGGTTCAAAGTGAACCATTTCCAATAGTATTTCCAAGGCTTCTTCAAGCAGTTTTGGGTCGTCTTCCAATGCTTCGTAAAATGGCTCAAAATCTATGCTGTTCTGTTGTTTTAATACTTCTGTTTTCATATTGTTATTTTTAAGATTTTTATTTTTTAATGGTTTTTACATAGTGCTTCGGAATCTTCCAAAATCTTTTTGTGTCTTGTTTTATCTATCCCGATTTCATTTAATAAAGTAGGTGTTTCGTGGATCTCTTTGCAAAGCACAATGCCTTTATCCAATAATTTTGTTTTTTCGGCATTGGTCATTGTTGTCAATGCTGTTAATGGATGTAGGCCCGATTTATCTATTCTATCTTTTAAACCGTTCCCCATTGGATAATCCCAGCTTGTCAATAATAATCCTACACATTTACCATATTGTATTGCATCGGTTGTAAATCGTGTATTGGTATACACACCGCCTTTATGTAGTTTGGCCTCGTGTCCTTTTTGATGTTCCCATTTCCTTTCCACATCCAAAAACCGTGAATGGATGTACAAGGGAATCTTGACATTACAAAACCGTCCTTGGTCACTATGGTATTTGCACTCAATCATATAATGGTTATTGTCTTTTAGGGCTATCACATCTACTTCGTGCTGCACACAATTACCTTGTACAATCACACCAACTTGTGTTGCAAATCCTTCGTGAGCTAATAGCTGGCCTACCAATTTTTCAAAAGGAAAACCCGTTGGTCCCAGTTCCATCAACGCTTTTTTAAGTTTGTATTTTGATGCACTTACTCTCGATTTGGACCTAAGCATCTTGAAAGCCAATTGATAGATTTTCTTGGTGGTCATTCCTTCTTCAATCTGCTCTTGTACTTTCCGGGCTATATCTTGAATAATATCCTCATCTGCCCGCGAACGTCGCAGGGAGTTGATGAGTTTGTTTACATCAAAGGCTTCATACTCACCAGAATATTTTTTTATTAAGACTGATTTATTCATTTTTACATTTTAATAGTCATTACTGGTAGTTCGGAGTGATTGGTAATACCCTCTGCGATGCTTTTAGAGAATAAGCTTAAAAAGCCTGTACGTCCGTGTGTACACATTGCAGTTAAATCGGCATTTTTATATCGTAAAAAATTGTTTATCCCTGTTTCTACGTCAGGTTCGTTATATACGTTCATTGAGAAGTTATCCAAATCCGGGAATTTTTTCAGGAACTCATTGATGGGGTTCAACCCTTGTTCTATACTGTTAAAATCGGTCTGAGTATTGACCCTCAATAAATGGATATGTGCACCGCATTTTTCAGCAATCGAAATAACCTGCTTAAATGCATCGCTTACATCTTGAAGAAAATCTGAAACAAAAACGATATCCTTAAAAGGAAAGGATACTTCTTCATCCTTGACTACAACAACCGGTACATCAGCTTTCCTAACAATTTTTTCTACGTTGCTTCCCATTAACTCACGTATACCGCCTCGGGTGCCACTACTTCCCGTAACTATAAAATCGTGATGGAAATGACCAGAATGTTCTAAAATATCTTTCTGTCCCGAATCAAATTGAAGAAAAGTTCGACATTTAAGACCTTCGTGCTCAGCCTTTTTTTCCAGTTCCCGCAATTTTGATTTAACGACTCCAATTTCCTTTAAAGTTTCGGGATACCTTTTTTCTTTTTGTTTATCCAGTTTTACCCAATCAACAGGGGTTTTCATCAAATGGAAAAAATGGATTTCGGAATTGTAAAGCTTTGCCATTTCAATTCCGAGTTCTTCTGCTTTATTGCAATTTTTTGAAAAGTCTGTTGGTACGAGTATGTTTTTCATAATATTTGTTTTTAACTATTAATTAATGCTAATTTCATTTCCAGAAGGTTTTTGTTTTTCAAAACAATCCAGATTATATATGGTTGTTTCTGCAATATTGGTCAATGCGGTTTTGGTTAAAAAAGCTTGATGGCTTGTAATTAGTACATTGTTGAAAGTCATTAAGCGTGCAATCACATCGTCTTGCAAAATGTCATCGGAATGGTCTTCAAAGAACAATCCTTCTTCTTCCTCATAAACATCCAGTCCTAAATACCCTATTTTTTTAGTTTTCAATCCTTCGATAACTGCCTTGGTGTCCACCAACCCACCACGACTTGTATTGATGAGCATTACTCCAGATTTCATTAGTGCTATATGCTCTTTATTTATTAAATGTTTTGTTGAAGCTTTTAATGGCACGTGCAGGCTTATTATATCTGCGTGCTTACAGAGCGTCGCACAATCTGAATAGATTACGCCGTATTTATCAATTAGGTCTTTGCTTTCTTCTATATCCTGGGCAAGAATATTGCAGCCGAATCCGTGAAGTATTTTTACGAGTACAGACCCTATTTTTCCTGTTCCAATCACGCCAACGGTTTTCCCATTTAGGTCAAAACCAGTGAGACCGTTTAATGAAAAGTTTTGTTCGCGCACTCTATTGTGGGCTTTAATCAGTCTTCGGTTTAATGCAAGTATCAAAGCCATTGTATGTTCTGCAATGGCATAAGGTGAATAGGCTGGGACACGGGCCACTTTTATATTCAATTCAGCTGCTTTTTCTAAATCGACGTGATTGAAACCTGCCGAACGTAATGCGATAAATTTTATGCCTAGTTTGTGTAAAATATCCAAAACTTCCGAAGAGGCATCGTCACTTGAGAAAAGTGCTATGGCCTTTGAACCTTCTGCCAATAAGGCGGTTTCCTTTGTTAGCCTAAATTCCAGAAAATTCAATTGATGTTTTCCTTTATTAGCGTTTTCAATGGAAGGCTTATCGAATTTATGTGTGCTGTATATTGTTGTTTTCATAATTTATGTTCCAAATAGTTCTAAGAGTTCGTGCAATTCTTTATTGACCTGATGTTGTTTGACCACTTCACTAAAAGGGGTTAAGTGCAATTGATTGTTTAAAATCCCAACCATTACATTATTTTCACTTTGTAAAAGTGATTTTACGGCTTCCACCCCAAGCCTAATACCCAACATCCTATCTAAAGCAGAAGGATTTCCACCTCGCTGTATGTGGCCAAGCTTTGTTATGCGTAAATCGACATTGGGATTGACTTCCTTTATTTTTGATGAAACAAGTTCGGCTCCTATTTCATCCCCTTCAGAAACCACGACAAGAAAAGCATCTTCGCTATCGTAATTTTTAACCTTATCCAATAGATAAATGAGGTCTTTGCCGCTCTCGGGAATTAAAATGGCATCCGCACCTACCATCAATCCAGTATGAATACCTATATAACCAGAATCTCTCCCCATAACTTCCACAATAAACACACGGTTATGGGATTCGGCAGTATCCCTTATTTTATCAATGTTCTCAATGGCTGTGTTTACTGCGGAATCAAAACCAAGGGTATAATCTGTTCCTGAAATATCATTATCTATAGTACCAGGAATGCCGATAAACGGAATGTCGCATATTTCTGAAAAAGTAAGTAGTCCTTTAAATGTGCCATCGCCACCAATGGCAATCAGGGCATCTATTTTGTTTGCATTTAGGGTTTGCAGGGCTTTTTTTCGACCTTCCAGTTCGAGAAAACGTTTGCTTCGTGCGGTCTTTAGAATTGTGCCACCCTTTTGGGTCAGTTTTTGTAATTCGTGTGATTTAAATTGAACCAAGTCACCGTCTATCAATCCTTCATATCCTTTTCGAAAACCACTTACTTTTATACCAGTTGCTTCAGCCGTTTTTGCAATGGCGTACAAGGCTGAATTCATTCCCGGACTATCACCTCCAGAGGTAAATACACCTATATGTTTTATTTTATTTGTGCTCATTTGATATTGTTTTTTGTAATTTTTTATCTGAAACAGAAAAATCTTGAATTGTGTTCCAAACAAATTCTGCTTCTTTCAGAAAGAACTGATGGTCTCCTTCAGATGAAGTAATTATTTGTGCGTTTGTAAATTCCTTTGATAATTTCAAGGCATTTTCTAAAGGTGCAGTAGTGTCTTTTTCTCCGTGAATAAAATGCACATCTTTATCCTTAATTTTCTTTGCTATAGCATATAAATTTGTTTTTAAAATGACTTCTGTAAGCGAATAATAATAGCTCTGCCAATGATGTTTTTTTGCATCTTCATAAACATCATCCGTGAGGTTGTCTGGTTTAAATGCACGCGACATAAAAATGGGATGAATCATACAGATGTATTTAGAGAATTTGCTTGTTGATATCCTATCCACAAAGGAATGTGAGGACATAATTCTCTTAAATTCATCTGCATCCTTGTAAACAGGTATTCCAATAAAAACACCTGCTTTGAACCAATGAGGATGCTTCTGCAATAAAGCCAATGAAATTATAGCTCCCATAGAATGACCGGCAACTATGGTTTTTCCATCATTGAATCCTTCTTTGTTAAGTACCAATTCTAGGGCTTGTAATTGTATTAAAAGCGAATAATCACTTTGTGGCTTTGGCGAATCACCAAAACCCAAAAGGTCTATTAATAGCAAAGTGTGTGTTTTTGAAATGCTTTCTAAATTGCGTTTCCAATAATTCAATGACCCTGTCAAACCGTGCAGCAAAACGAGTTTGTTTTCACCCGCACCTATAATTTCATAATTTAAGAGTGTTTTGTCAGCATCATAAGCTGGGTGCTTAACAATCTTATAATGTTGATATCCTGCTATAGCGACCACAGGAAAAATGAAAAATATGGATATGAGTAGTAATGTCATATTTTTAAAGTTTTATCATTAACCAATATTGGGGTTTTACCATAAAACCTATTAAAAACCATACAAGCTGTGAGGTCACCCGTTACGTTTACAGCAGTCCTGAACATTCCCAACAATCTTTCTACACCAATAATAATGATGATGCCTTCGGCTGGAATACCGACACTTCCCAAAACAGAAGCGAGTATCACCACACCACCTCCGGGAATGGCAGGTGTGCCGATTGAAGCAGCAACGATAGTTACAATGACCACAATAATATTGAGCAAACTCATTTCCAGTCCATAGGCTTGGGCTATAAAAAGGGTTGTTATCGTTTGATAGAGTGCAGTACCATCCATATTGACGGTTGCACCTATGGGAATGATAAAATTGCTAATGGTCTTGTCCACCTTCAATTCTTCTTCGGCTGTTTGAAGGGAAAGTGGCATCACGGCCGCAGAGCTTGTGGTTGAAAAGGCCAATAATTGAACATCCCTTATTTTTTTTAGGAAATGCATAGGGTTTGTTTTTCCAAGAAGCACAATTAGCCCTAAATAGAAAATTACCAAAAGTAATAGACCGAGCAGGACGACGCCAACATAATAGGTGAGACCGGAAAGAGAACTTAAACCAACACTAGAGGTAAGCTGCGCCATAAGTCCGAAAACAGCAATAGGCACTAGAAGCATTGACCATTTTACTACTGTCATACAGACTTCCTGAATGGCACTTAGAAGCAGCTTCACTGGGTGCAGTAAGGCATTTTCAAGTGATAGCACAGCTACACCAATAATGATTGTGAAAATTACAATGCTTAACATTTCACCACTTACCATAGATGCCAACGGGTTTTCGGGAAGTAAGTTTGAGATGGCATCAGGAATCGTTTCAATTCCGAAGGAAAGCTCGGGTTCATCAGTAGAAATTGCCGTAATTTCATTATGCTCTTTTAGTGATTGTTTATGAAGAAAACGACCCGGTCTAAAAATTTGGGATAGTATCGTACCTATGCTAACCGAAACTATTGTTGTGCCTAAAAAATACAGTAAAACACCACCGCCCAGTTTTTTTAGACTATCCTTATCGTTGCTTGCTATTCCTGTGATGATGGAAGCCACAATCAACGGAATCATAATCATTTGAACCAGTTTAAGAAATAGTACACCAGGCAATGCCAGCCAATTCCCCGCGATATCTGCTGTTTCAATAGAAATCCATCCATTTTGTGGGCTCAATAGCAGACCAAATCCAACACCTAAAAACAAGGCAATGATTACCTTAAGCCATAGACGACTTTCTACCAATCTTATGAGGTAGTGGTTAAGTGATTTTAATGATTTTATCTCTGTGTCAAACATTCTGTTGATTATGCTATATTAATTTTATTATCCAGATACACTTCCTGAACAGATTGTAATACTCTCACGCCTTCACCGAAGGGCTTTTGAAATGCTTTTCTTCCCATTATCAAACCAGAGCCACCAGCCCTTTTATTGATAACGGCAGTTGTTATTGCCTCCACCAAATCAGACTTACCTTTAGAGCCACCACCGGAATTAATCAATCCGATTTTTCCCATAAAGCAATTAGCCACCTGCAACCTGCACAGGTCGATGGGATGTTCTGTTGTCAGCGTCTCATACATTTCATCATCATATTTTCCAAAACCGATTTCTTTGAAACCAAAATTATTGGTAGGTAATTTTTGTTTGATGATGTCTGCTTGAATAGTAACACCCAAATGGTTTGCCTGCCCAGTTACATCGGCAGCTGCGTGATAATCTTCCTTGTTGGTTTTAAATGCCTCGTTCCGTGTATAGCACCATAAGATGGTGGCCATTCCCAGATTGTGTGCTTCTTCAAAAGCTTCAGCTATTTCTTTTAGCTGTCTGTTGCTTTCTGCTGAACCAAAATAAATCGTAGCTCCTACGGCAATTGCTCCCATATCCCAGGCATTTTTTACCTTACCAAATAATGTTTGGTCATATTTATTTGGATAGGTAAGTAGCTCGTTATGGTTAATCTTGACGATAAAAGGGATTTTATGGGCATATTTTCGGGCGTTCAATCCCAATACACCAAACGTGGATGCCACACCATTGCAACCAGCTTCCATAGCAAGTTTTATGATGTTCTCTGGGTCAAAATAATCTGGGTTTTTATAGAATGAAAAGGCCGCGCTATGCTCAATACCTTGGTCAACAGGAAGGATACTTAAATAACCAGTTCCTGCCAGATTTCCGTGATTGTATAATTGGGAAAGGCTACGAAGTACCTGTGAATTTCTGTTGCTATTGCCAAATACTTTTTCTAAACTATTTTTGCTTGGCACTTGCAATTCATCCTTTGTTATTTTTTCACAAACGTGTTCTAAATAGAAGTCTGCTTTTTCTCCTAAAAGTTCTACTATATTCTTGTCTGTTTTCATCTTGATAGTATTTAATGGATTCCTAAACTTTCATTTGTTTTGGCTATGGATTTTGTACCATCTGTTTCAATTCCAGTTAATGCCCTAATAGCATCAATTGTTTCCGGGATTACAATAGCTTGATTATCGACCACGTAGGCATAAAAGAGTTCGTCTCCCTGTACCTTCAGCATATCTTCCCATAGGGCTACTTCATACATATCGCCCCAAGGTCTTCCCATATCCAGAAACATTTCCTTAATGGTATTGTTAGAAACCAGACCTTGGTCATATTGAATTAATTTAATACGACTTGAAGTTTTGAAAGCATTTAGCACTTCTTCCTTTGTCGCCTGCTTTTTCAATTTCACATTCCAATAGTGCAGATGGCTCAATGTTTCGGGTACTTTTACCGCTGCGGTGATGACATCCAGTTCTGGGTCAACACTTTTAGCATCCGGACCTTGATGGCTTGGGATATCTTTTTCGGGAACCATCGTATTCATAATACCACCTAAATGACTTTCCCAAGGGTCTGTAGCTCTTCTTAAAAGTGTACCTCTGGCATAATCCAATAAATCGGCTCTTTTTAAAGCGGTCAAGGTTCTTAAAATAGACGTAGTATTACAGGAAACTACTCTTGTCGCATTCAAGTTTAGAGCTGATTTGTAATTATTTTCTGCACTAAAGGAATGCCCTGTGGTTTCGTGTTTTTCGCCACCGTGCAAAATAAATTTTATATTCTGTTCTTTATAAATCGCTACATTTTGAGCAGCAATCTTTTTAGGCGTACAGTCCACAACAAGGTCTGATTTTTTTAAAAGTTCCTGTAAGTTTCCTTTTACTGAAATTCCTTTTGACTCCATATCATTGGCTGCTTTTTCGGTAGCTGCATAAATATCATACTCCTTTCTTACGGCATTTTGAATGCGCCAATCGCTAATGATATCGCATACGCCCGAAAGCTTCATATCGTTTTGTAAGTTGATGGCATCTGCCACCCTTTTTCCAATGACTCCATATCCTATAACTGCTATGTTTTTCATATAAATTGATTTTTATTAATTATGTTTTATTGTTTGTAGTTTCCATTCCCATCGGCATATTACCTTCATCGTCTGTATGTGAAATCATAAAAAGACGTTCGGCAACAAGTATTAGAACAATCCCAATCGCTGCTACGATAAGCACCAATGGATCGTTCAGATATTTTATATAAAGAAAGGCTGCTAATACTGCAATGTCCAATACGATGGCTATTAATGGGATAATAGGCCGAAAATTCACTTCGTTTTTAAGGTGCCGGAACAGCCCCCAATGGATAGCGATATCCATAATAAGATAAAAGATAGCCCCAATGGATGCTATCCTTGTCAAATCGAAAAGAACCGTTAGTAATATAGCCAGGGCAACCGTGAATATAAGTGCAGGATTTTTAAAGTTCCCCATTCTTTTTAAAGATGGGACTTGTTTCATATTGCTCAACATTGCCAATAAACGTGATGCCGAAAACACACTGGCTATAACCCCTGAAACGGTTGCTACAATCGCTATTGCTATGGTAATCCAAGAACCCCATTCCCCAAAAACGGGACGTGCAGCGGCAGCCAAAGCATAATCCTTTGCTTCAATTATTTCAGGAATACTTAAACCTCCCGCAACAGCTAATGCCAAGGCTACATATATCAGTGTGCAGATAAGTATGGAAAACACGATAGACCTACCAAGATTTTTATGCGGGTTTTTAATATCGGCCCCTTGGTTCGTGATTGTTGTAAATCCTTTATAGGCAAGGATTGCCAATGCCAATGCAGCCACAAAGCCAAAGCCCTGTGGTAAAGCTTCGGTATTTTGAGGAATATAGTTTCCTGTAATGTCTGCAAATCCAGAAGCAATTAAACCAGCAATGGCGAGCAATGCAATACCAAAAACTTTGATGACTGCTGTAAAGGTAGCTGTTGCACCTATTACCCTGTTTCCTAATATATTCACGATATATGCGGTTACCAAAAGTAGAATACCAAGAACGGATGCGTACCCAGCAAAACTTTCAGGGAACAACCGAAGCGTATATGCTCCAAAAGTGCCTGCCACCAAACTTTCTGAAACTACCATTGATGCGTACATCAGCAAAGAATAAAACCCAGTTGTTGTTCCAGGCCCATAGGATTTGTTAAGGAATTTGACCACACCTCCAGACGATGGAAAAGCATTTGAAAACTTGACATAGGAATATGAACTGAACCCTACCACAACGGCACCTGCAATAAATGCAATGGGAAATAAATCGCCTACTAACTCAGCTATTTGTCCCATAAGGACAAATATGCCAGCACCAATCATTACTCCAGTACCAAGGGATATGGAACCGATTAAGGAAAGCTTATTATTTTTATCTGTGGTGTTTTTCATCATTTTACTATTTATAACTTTTGTGGTTTTTTCAAATTATTTATTAAGATGATAGACCCTATAACTCCTGCTATGAGTGAAGAAAAAAGAATACTCACTTTTGCGGCATAAATAAATTCTTCGCTTTTAAATGCCAATTCATTGATGAATAACGACATTGTAAACCCTATTCCTCCAAGAAAAGCAACACCGTAAATTTGATTCCAATTAATGGCATCGGGTAATTTTGCCAGTTTTAATGCAACGAATAATCTTGTAAAGAAAACAATACCCAAAAATTTGCCGAAAACCAAGCCTGCACCAATCCCTAAACTAACTGGGCTAAGTAGCACTTGACCCACTTCACCGTGCAAGTGTATGCCCGCATTCGCCAATGCAAAAAGTGGTAGTACCATAAAATTTACGATAGGGCTTAGCGATTTTTCTAACTTTTGGAGAGGAGTTTCGGCTTCTGAACTGGTGGTTTTTATATCTTCTAAAATTTCGAGTTGTTCATCAGAGATTAGTCTTCCTTGTACGGGTTTAATCTTTATAAAACGTGCCTGAAGGTTTCTTAAACGTTTTAGAAATGTTCCTTCATTAATTTTCACTCTTCCTGGTATTGCTACAGCGGTAAGTATACCTGCTATAGTAGGATGGACACCCGAAAAGAAAAAAGCCAGCCATACACCTCCAATACCTATTAATGCATAAAACCAAGTTTTTCTAATACCTATATAATTTCCGATGATTAATACTCCAAAAAACAACAACCCGTGAAAAAGATCCATAGTAGAAATGCCAGAGGTATAGAACAGCGCAATTACCATTACTGCACCCAAGTCATCTACAACCGCAAGAGTTACTAAAAAAACCCGTAAAGCTATGGGCAGACGTTTTCCGAAAAGTGCCAATACACCCAATGAAAAAGCAATGTCCGTAGCCATTGGAACTCCCCAACCTTGAGAAGCTTCTCCAGTAGAATTGAGCAAAAAATAAATAAGGGCGGGAACGACCATACCTCCTATGGCTGCACCAATAGGAAGTATGGCGTTTTGAGGAGTCGATAGTTTCCCACCCAATATTTCACGCTTTAACTCCAAACCGACTTGAAGAAAGAACAAAGCCATTAATCCATCGTTGATCCACAGTAATAAGGGTTCAGCGATTTTAAAGCTTCCCACGGCAAAGGAAATATCCGTTCTCATTAAACTTCGGTATATTTCTTGCCAAGGCGAATTGGCCCATACCATTGCAATGACAACAGTGATGAGAAGCAAAATACCAGTATTGTTTAGTCCCTTTGAAGTGACACTAAATACACTTTGTATTCCATTATATGTTTTCTTCTCTAACATTATTAATTCACGTTATTTACTTCTACTTTTTTTTAAGTATTGTTTATGAATCTTTGGATTTTGGTTTAAAGTTTCTAATAATTAGGCGGTTGCTCTTTTCATAAGTGAAATAACTTACCGCCCAATTAAAACCAACCATCAATCTATTTCTAAATCCGCTTATGGACATCAGGTGTACAATTGACCATAGCAACCAAGCGAAATAGCCAGCAAACTTCATTTTTCCCAAGTCGGCTACTGCTTTACGTTTTCCTACAGTTGCCAAAGAACCCTTGTCTTTATATTCGAAAGGTTTTGGGGACTCGTTCTTAATGATTTTTAATAGTGAATTACCCAACCATTTACCTTGCTGAATAGCTGTCTGGGCTACTTGTGGATGCCCTTTCGGTGTTTCTTTTGAAATTACAGCTGCAATATCGCCAATGGCAAATATATTTTTGTATCCTTCAACCATTAGAAATGAATCAGTTTTTATACGGTTGCCCTTGACCACGTGTTTTTCATCAATACCTTTTGGGAATTGTCCTTTTACGCCAGCCGTCCAGATAAGATTTTTAGCCAAAATGGTGTTACCACTTTTGATAGTGACTTCTTTTCCATCATAATTGCTTACAGCTTCATTTAATAATACCTTTACATTCAAATCTTCTAAATATTTGAGGGTTTTCGATGATGCCTTGTCTGACATCGTGCTTAACAACTCATCAATGGCTTCTATTAAATAAATATTCATAATGGAAGAAGGGTACTCTGGGTAATCTTTGGGAAGGATATATTTGCAAAACTCTGCCAAAGCTCCTGCCATTTCTACGCCTGCTGGACCACCACCTACTATTACAAAATTTGTCAACGCGTCGCGTTCTTCATCATCACAAGTAATAGCTGCCTGTTCCAAATTTTGCAACATCATATGACGGATGTTGAGGGAATCGCGAATATCCTTCATCCCCAAACTATTTTCGGCCACAGAATCCATCCCAAAGAAATTGGTGGTCGTGCCAGTAGCCAACACTAAATAGTCATAAGAAATACTTCCCTTATTGGTCAATATAGTATTTGAATCAGGTTGAATTTCCTCAACTTCAGCCAAACGAAAGAAAACATTTTTATAGCCATTGATTTGTTTTCTGAATGGAAATACAATACTGTCAGGCTCCAGGGCACTCGTTGCCACTTGATACAATAAAGGCTGAAACTGATGGAAGTTATTTTTATCGAGTAAAACCACTTGAACTTCTTTGTGTTTCAGTTTCTCAACCAATGCCAAACCTGCAAACCCACCACCAACGATAACCACACGAGGTAATTTAGTATCGGGGAGACATATCTCATCTGTTATCTTACAAGTGGATTCTAATTTAATGCTATGTGTTTGCTTTTCTTTCATTTTTTATTTCTATCTCTTGCAATCAGTACTGAACATTTGGCATTTGTGGTCAAATATTGGGATACAGAGCCCAATACTAAGCGAGAAAAAGCACCGAGACCCTGAGAGCCTACTACAATTAAATCTGCACCCCAATCTTCTGCTTTTTCATTAATAATACTTTTGGGTAGTCCGCTAACAACGCTTGTGGTTATGGTAAGTGCTTTGTTTTCGGCCTTGATTTTATCGGAAGCCTCTGAAACGATTTTGTTTCCCAATTTTTGAGCGTTACTTTTAATTTCTTCTATGTAATTTCCTATCTTGCCGCCCATAGTATGCAATCCCAGACTGGTTGTTTTAGGAACTTCATAAACATTTATAATATGAATTTCACTATTTGAGGATAAAGTCATTTTCTTAAGCTCGTTAATGGCTACTTTACTAAAATCTGAACCATCTATGGCCAATACAATTTTCATAATTTGAAGGTGTTATTAATTGAGATGTCCTATGCCTTATTCTTGTTTATAAATGTTTGGGCATCTTCTTTCGATATGAAGTAAAAAACACTTCCGCTGTTTTTATCCTGAACAATAATTGCCGAAGCTTTATCTACTTTTGAATCATTAAGAGGGTTTACGCCAAAACGGACATCACCCAGATTTTTCTGTAATTTTTCAACACAATTTTCACAACAACCGTAATAAGTAGTTCCGTTGGCTTCAATAGGTATTTGCGTTACGCCCATAAACCTGTCGTTTACCATACACACTTTGTCGTTTGGGACAATTTCATAGTTTTGGGCAGCAGAATTGTTTTCTTTTATCTTTTTAGAGACTTCGGTATTTGACTGTAGTGCACTTTCAGTAACTTCTTTGTTCTTGTCGGCACAAGATAGAAGCAACATTGAGAGCAATAAAAGCATTACAAGACCTATGGACAATCGATAAATCTTTTCCACTGGGTTTTTACGGACTATGACTTGCATCTTACTGTTTTTTTTATTTAAAGGGATTTGTTTCATTTTATATAGTTTTAAATTAATTACGTGCTTTATTTAAGTGTATAAGTTTTCGCCAATAGATGTGTTCGTACAATCCAGACCAGTACATTCCAAAGGTGAAGGCGAACAATAATTCTTCAAAGGGGATTCCCAGAACCAGAATATGGGTTAGGCTGTCAAGGTTCCAGTACAGCTCAACATATTGCGGATAAAATGGAAGGATACTTCCAAAGTATATGAAGTATAATACCGTAAACAAGATGCCCCCAACCCATATCTTTCTTTTTAAATCTGGGCGACAGTATAATGTTGCTAAACCACCTAGGAACATCGCTATAGTACCACAATAAATATGGTTTAATGATGTAAATAGTGCTAATATTAAAAACACGATTGCTGGTACAAATAAGATGTATATATGCAAGCGATGTCTTCTGTGATTTCGCTCTGTATGTGTTATTTCTTGAAAGGTTTGTTTAAAAATAAGATTATAAAGTACCACACCTATACCACCGATTGCAAAAGAAAAAATGAGACTTTCGATATCAAACCTTGTTTTTTCAGCCAAATCAAAAAGCGAAGGTGGCATCCAATATTCAGGTACAAACAAAGGTTCGGTCAATCCAAAGGGCATAGTAATAAGGCTCATTTTGAGCATCTCTTTTCTTGATTCTTTTCTCAATAGATAGATGATTGCCCAAAGCGCAAGAATTATAAGTGACCATATAAACCAGACGTATTGCATAACTTTATGATTTTCTAGTTTCTAAATAATTAACAGCTTCTTTAACCGATAGTGGATAAGTAGCGTTACCTGTCCGAACATAAAAGGTGGTATTTTCGGTATCGCTAACGTACACAGGTTTTTCAGAAGGTTCAATATCAACTAAACACACATCTTTTTCATTTAAACTATAGAAGGAAATGTGACTACTGAAACAAGCTTCGTGGCCTAATTGTGTAGAAATGATTCTGAAAACCTCGCGCTCATAACCATCCCTGTTTTTGTGTTTAAGGGTCTTGAAATCGTTTTCTAATCCTAAAACATTTCCATCATCATCTATACCAATAATTAATTTTCCACCATTTGCATTCATAAAACCTGTAATGGTTTTAGCGATAACCTTTTCTAGGTCGCGGTTGGTTGCTTTGCGATAATAGTCATAGCGTATGGAAGACTTGAATTCCACCTTTTCATTTTCACCAGCTTGTATCAATGCATCAATATCGCGAACAAGTAATCGTTGTTGTGTGCCGATGAGCTTATTCTTTTGTTTAATCGTTATGAAAAACAGACCTGAGATTATACCCAGAAAACTTCCTAAAAGCATGAGTAGAATACCCATTCCCCGCATATCGAAAGTGAAAGATTCTAAAAAACGAGTTTTTAAAACGTCTTGAAACAAAGGAAATGAAAATGCTGTATTGCTATACTCAAACCAATAGAGGACCATTGTAAAAGGGTGTACCAAGAAATAGAAAATGCCTGCCCAAATCACTATTTGAACAATTATTGTTTTAATATGTTGCGTGGTATAGGTCACTAACTTTTATTTGATATAATTGTGTTCTAGGTTTAATAAGTCTTCACGGTCACCAAACTGCTTATTGAATATTTGACTAAAAGAATAAACCAATGCCAATTGAAAACGGTGCTCATTCTTCCCAAATAAGTTTTGGGTAAAACCTGCATTTTCAGTATAGCGATACTGAAATCCAATATCAAAATTCTGGCCCATTCGATAAAACCCGTTTGTTATAAATATTAATTGGTCTGAATCAGTAGACAGATTGCCCAAAGATTTATATCCACCGCCAATAGAAATTTGATAATGCGGGCGTTCTAGTTTTTGTTTCAAAAATCTAAAGGTGCCAAAGAGAGATGTTGACTGCGTTCTTGTATAGTCGAAATAGTCATTAAGCTCCGTTATTTCGTCCCATCCAAAGTTTTGAATAGCTTGAAATTTAAAATCCACAAAATTTATTGGGTCTGGCTTTAAATTTAGTATTGTACTAAAGAGTAAGTTTTTAACAGAAGAGTCAAAATCATTAGAATAACCTGGTCTGTCGGTAAAATAATTATTGTAGCTCAACCCGATTTGTTGGACTATATTTCTATTCCACCTTTGACTTTCTGGCACTCTATAAATAAACGAAACGCCCATAGAATTCAACCTAAAATCATCGGGCTCTAAACTATCGTAGAAGTTTTCACCGTGTATTGAAACAAAAAAGCGTTGTTTGAATATATGCGTATAATCCAAGACATTGGCATATTGGTCACGTTCTGTATTTACTCCGTCAGAAAAAGGATTAAGCGCGTATACAAATTGTTGTGCATCATCGTCACGTAGGGTTGGAAATTCATTTAAATTGGTCTGTGCGAGTGTTCGTCCCACCTTAAAAATATTGGTTTTATCTTCGAGTCGTATAAAGATATTATTGTAAAAAACTTCACCCAGATTAGAGTTGGCGTCTGGAAATTGAAGACCCAAAACAAATTGTGCTCTCCAGTTGTTATAGAGCTTTTGACTAAGCCCCATTAACAATTGAGTGTCAGAGAAATCCGTAACTGCATTGGACTCTTCGGAATTAAAGTTTAAATTCCCTGAGAAAACCCCTTTGGCTCCAATTTCAAATTCTGGGGTAATCTGTGCGTTTGCAAGCCCGGAAATCAGGATTGCTATATATATAATTTTTTTCATTTTAACTGTTCTTTAAATTATTCGTCAAGAGCGATTTTTGGAAGTTTATCATCTCCAAACATCATTTTGTTCATATTACCCATTTTTTCATTATCCATTTCTTTCATATCTCCCATACCTGCATTTGGATTGTACATTGGGTTTCCTGAATGTTTTGAAATAATCAACTCATCGGCAGGTAAATCTTCATAAACCAAAGCCAGTAAGTTCCCCCCTGGGTATAGACCATTGTTGGTTACTTTACGAGTGTCGTGGTCGTGGAATGTCCAAATACCTCTATTATTACCTTCTATTATGATATCGAAGGTTTTTCCTGGTGTAAGCGGCACCGTATTTCTTTTCCAAGGATGCTCAAGAGGGACTCCATCATCAGCTACCATCCAAAAGTCGTGTCCGTGTAGATGCAGATGATGTGTTTCTGCACCAGCATTGATTAATCTTACCCGAATATTTTCGCCTGACTTTATGAACAAGTATGGTGTTGAAGGGTATGATTTTCCATTTACTGTAAACCAGTTGGCTTGCGGTAGCTCTGCATTAGACCTTCTGTTGGTAACATAAGGTGGCTGATACCCACTCTCCATACTGGCTAGAAACTGTTCTTTGTTATCAAAAACACCCCACTGTTCACTAGTAAACCGACCTTGCTTCATTAAATAACTCCGTTGCTTCATTCTTTCTAACATTCCGTTCATTTCTTCACGGATGTAATTGGTATCGTGAGCCGAATAAACCAAGGTGTATTCTCTTTCATATGGAAACTTTTCTTTTATAGGGTCTTTTGGGTTTTCTACTATTAAACTACCAAACATACCAGCTTGCATATGCATTAGTGTTCCCCAATGGCAATGGTAAAAATGTGTCCCTTCGGGTTCTGCCACAAATTCATAAATAAATTCATTTTTTGGCATTACAGGAAGTTGTGTAACAAAGGGGACACCATCCATACGCCATGGCACAAAAATACCGTGCCAATGAATCGTATGATTTAAATCTGTTTTATTAATGAATTTCACCCTTACTTTATCGCCTGCGTTAACCCTTATTTCTGGACCAGGAATCATATCGTTGAAGGCGAGAGTGTGGTACTTAAAACCTGGTGCTGGCTCGTGTGTATGAAGGTCTATATAAAGTTCAAACTCTTTCCACTCTCCATCCATTTTAAAGGGTAAGGGCTCTACGAGTCTTTTTTTATTCTCATTTTTAGCTTCTTTTGCCAATAGATTGCCAGGGAAAAACAACATTCCTGCTGTTGAAACTGCCCCTGTTGCTAGAAAATCTCTTCTGTCCATAATTTATTTATTTTTTATTTGAGCATTATAAAAAGCCGCAATACAGGCACCTATTAGCCATCCTAAAATGAATATCTGTACTATTCCCAAACCGGCTTCCCATAGTGGCACATCCATCCTGATAATACTTGTGGTATCCAAGCCGTGCAATAGGCTGTTGAAAAATTCGATAGTGGCTTCTCGACCTGCTGTTGACATAACTATCATACAGCCTAAGTAAATTAACGCTCCGGTAAGCCCGAATGCGAATCCTAATTTCTTTACGTTTAATCGATACATAATTTTAAAGTTTTGAGTTAGTTGTCTGATTTTAAAATCTTTTTTGATTCCTCAAATTCTTCCTTGGATATTTCGCCTTTTGCAAAGCGGTTTTTAAGAATATCCAGTGGGCTGTCCTTCTTTGTTTTTTGATAAGGGATATCTGCTGGGATAAAGAATATCCAAGCAAGTAAGATGACCCATATAATCCACCATATTAGGTGCATTCCTCCAAAGTGTCCGTCGTATAAATGCATAGTTTTTAGATTTTAATTGTTATTGATTAAGTTCTGTGATTGTATATCCATTGAGCTCATCGAGTTGCTTTTGCAAGTCGGCAACCGAAAGTGCTTCATTCATCGTGATACGTGTAGCTCCTTTTGGTGCCAGAAAAATTTCTGCCTTTTCGATATTGGGATGTTCTTCCAAAGTCTTTTTTACTCTTGATACACATCCACCGCAGCTGATTCCGCTTATTTGAAATTTTTGTTTCATAACATTTGCTATTAATGATGTTGATGTCCTTTTCTTTTCTCTGTTGAACCATCATCAGACTGCTTTTCATTATGTTCGTGATTATTATGGTTTCCATTGTTGTGTCTGTGTCCTCCGTGGCCGTGAGACCCGTGAGGCATAAACAGGTGAATGGCGAACATAAATAATATGAAGATGAAAAGGGAAGAGCCTCCTCCTATACCAAAAGAAGGTGCTAAAAAGATGAACAGAAGCGGTAAACCACAGCCTATAATCATCCATATCCAGTGATTGTTTTTCATAATCTTTAGTTTTATTACTTTTTTATTTTTTCTTTAAGTGAATACATCTTACTACTTGATTTTTCTTAAGTTCCATTTATTTTCATCGCTTTTTACTGCTATCAGATTATCAGAAATAAATTTAGATGTGATAACAGGTGGTTCTTTGCTTTTAGAGTATTTTGGGGAAATATGTAAAGCCAATTGGGTAAGGTGGTCCAAGACGTTTCCGTTCTCATCGATGACCACTTCAAAATAATGGTAGTTAACAACATCTTTTTTAAAAATATCATTATAGCCTATGGTCTCTTTATGTACTATTAATGCCAAGGCCTTGTTACCTTGAAAGTTTAAGACATTTAGAAACTGTGGTTCGATACTTATGTTTCCTTTTTTGTCAATGAACCCATAATAGAGTATATCATCTTTTTTGTGGGCTATAATACATTTTCCATTACTGAACAGAGGATAGTAGCCCTTGTCGGTTTTGGTCTTTACCAAGTCTTCTCTAAAATCAATGATTATAGAGCCGTTTTCGTCAATAAATGCCCAACTATTTCCTTTCTTTACAGCTGAAAGACCGTCGTGAAAAGGGGACACAAAGTCAATGTTTTCTATGGTTTGTCCAATTCCCAGTATTGGGATAATTAATAATGTGAGGAAGATTGTTTTCATTTTTTATTCATTTTAGTTTGATGAAAATAGCAAATGACATTAGCCTTTATCTGCACAACTTTCGTTCTTATCTACATAATTTCATCGTAATAATTTCGCTTCCAATTTTCTGTGTTTTTATAATCTGTCATACTCATTCCAACCACATCCTTAAATTGTCTGGATAAGTGATTTACACTGCTGTAATCCAATAAGTACCCTATATCAGAGAAGGAATGCTGTTTAAGCTGTATGAGTTCCTTGACTTTTTCAATTTTTAATTTTATAAAGTACTTTTCAATGGTGGTTTTTTCCTTAGATGAGAATAGTTTGCTCAATGCCTTGTAATCTCGGTGAAGGGTTGATGATAAATGTTCTGAGGTCTTAACTTTTAGCGTTAGCGGTAGCTCATCAAGTTGTTCGATTAGAATAATTTTTATTCTTTCAACAAGCATATCTTCTTCACTTTTTACTATCTCAAAACCATTTGCGTGCAGCACTTGGGTAACCTCTTGGTTAATTTGTGCCTTGCTTAGGTCTGGTGCTTCTACTAAAAGCTTTCCTAGCTCTAGGGAAAGGACCGTTATTCCTAGTTCTTGTAGTTCTTGCTTAATTACTTTTAAGCAACGACTACACACCATATTTTTAACCCAAAATTCTTTTGGTTGTGTCATATCTAATAAGGTATTGTTATTGGGCTTTTGCTCAATAGCCAATCCTGTAATTGAATGTTTACAGGGTAATTTGCAAATAAAACTGTAGGGAATAGGGTACAACAGTTTACAGCCAAAGAATAAGCGCTGGCTATAACCAATTGTGCAGTAAAAGGGCTTTTACTGCTATGTAGAAAATCAAATTAAGTAAATCTCGTATAGAGTATGGATGTCCTTGGACAACAAGGGCGGCCTGTAGGCCTCGAAAGGAATTATATTTTTATCTAGCCCTTCAAAAAGGTTAATGTAGGTGTAAATAAATGTTTTTACAAATACTAATTGGTCAGCTTCTAAAACCGTAGTTGATTTTTTGAAGGCGTCATTAGCTTCTTTTAGTATAGTCTGATTGTCGCAACAATCTTTTTCTTGTATAGATGTACATTTTTTAAAAGGATTATTTTCCTTTTGAACCTTGTCCTTGCAAGCTTCAGCTTTGCTGAAGAATGCCATATCCACTAACTTATTACAGCAAAAATGCATATTTACTGTAAAGGAAGAGGTTGATAG
Organism: Mesoflavibacter sp. CH_XMU1422-2; assembly: GCF_037029245.1. NCBI lineage: Bacteria > Pseudomonadati > Bacteroidota > Flavobacteriia > Flavobacteriales > Flavobacteriaceae > Mesoflavibacter > Mesoflavibacter sp. CH_XMU1422-2. Next base: position 129,350 of record NZ_JAYMEE010000092.1, read on the forward strand.
CAAAATAAATGCTGCTAAAAAGAAAGACAATATTTTTGTAAAAAACGTTTTCACCTGATAAATTTAAGAAATTTTGTTTAACATTTAAGTAAAATGAGTTTTTATTTCAACATACTCCTTATTAATATTTTACGAGTGTTAAACAAATTCCCATTCATACAAATGTAAATCTAAAGATTAAACAGAAATATGACATTTGTCATATTTCAAATGCAGCAAGATTTATAATTTTGGTAACTTCTAATAGATTTGCAAAAAATTGACTATGAAAAAGATGCTAATATTATTCGTTACTCTCATTGTAGGGCAAACTGTCATTTCTCAAGAGAAGTTGACAGATTTAAAGCTGGAGTATCAGGCAATTTCCCGAGGCAGTTTTGAGAAAATGACATTGACAAAGGATGTTATGTTTTATAGTGACGACAGAGGAAAAAAAACGACGGCTACTGTCAATTTAAGTGAGAAACAATGGGATAAAGTAAATAGATTGGTCAATCAAATTAAGCTTAAAGAACTCCCATACCTAAAAGCTCCTTCAGATAAAAGAAAATATGATGGTGCTGCACATGCAAAACTTAAAGTGTTTGTAAATGATAAAGAATATGAGTCATCTAGTTTTGATCATGGTAATCCTCCTATAGAGATAAAAAGCCTAGTAGAGTATATTATGACCATGAGTAAATCAAAGGATGGTAACTAGTATTTTACTTTTGTAAAAAACTAAATTTATGTTAAACAAAATTAAAATGTAAAAATTTTTGTAGCTTTGCAGAACCAATGAAGAAGGTTTTTTATAAAATAGTATCCTTTTGTATGGCACTTTTAGTGTTTCTATCTACATTGTCTTTCACAATTGAAAGTCATTATTGTGGGGATGTTTTGGTGGATACTTCAATGTTTGGTGCTGTAGATACCTGTGGTATGGAAACACAACAAAAAACTGATTCTTCGGAATGCAGTTTGGCTAAAAAAGATTGTTGCAGTAACGAGCAATTAGTTGTAGATGGTCAGGATAACTTAAAACTTTCTTTTGATAAATTAAATAAAGAGCAACAGAAATTAGTTGCTACATTTATTTACACTTATATAAATCTGTTTGCAGAACAACAAACAGAAAAAATTACTTTCACGGATTATTCTCCGCCTCCCTTGGTCAGGGATGTTCAAGTTTTAGACCAAACTTTCCTTATTTGATTTTTAAGTAATTAGTACTGTAGTCCAACATTAAATTGTATGGACTAAACTGCTTGGTTTTTGTTTTAGACAACAAAATTATAATTACTTAAAAACTCATTTATATGCTAAATAAAAGCATCAAATTTTTAATAGAAAACAAACTAGTAGCCGTTCTACTACTTGCACTTTTTATTGCTTGGGGAGTCGTAAACGCCCCGTTTGAATGGAATACAGGCTCACTTCCTCGAGACCCTGTTGCCGTAGATGCCATACCAGATATTGGCGAAAACCAACAAATTGTATTCACGAAATGGGATGGACGTTCGCCACAAGATATTGAAGACCAAATAACCTATCCGCTTACCACTTCACTTCTTGGTATTCCTGGGGTAAAGACCATACGGAGTTCTTCGATGTTCGGTTTTTCCAGTATTTATATCATTTTTGAAGAAGACATAGAATTTTATTGGAGTCGAAGCCGTATTCTCGAAAAATTAAATTCGTTGCCCGCTGGATTATTACCCGACGGAGTGAATCCCGCACTGGGTCCGGATGCTACAGGTCTAGGGCAAATTTATTGGTACACATTAGAGGGTCGTGATGAAAATGGAAATGTAACAGGCGGTTGGGACTTACAAGAATTAAGAAGTATCCAGGACTTTTATGTGAAATATGCACTGTCCTCAGCAAGCGGTGTTTCAGAAGTAGCCTCTATTGGTGGTTACGTTTTAGAATACCAAGTGGATGTCAACCCAGAGTTGATGAAGCAGTATAAAATTGGCTTAAATGAGGTTGTTAAAGCAGTTAAACAAAGTAATCAAGATGTAGGCGCCCAGACCTTAGAAATCAATCAGGCTGAATATCTAATCCGTGGTTTAGGGTATGTTAAGTCTATTTCAGACCTGGAGAATGCAGTAGTTACTTCAGAAGATTTTACCTCTATACGCTTAAAGGATATTGCCAACGTCTCTCACGGCCCTGCGACAAGAAGAGGGCTTTTAGATAAAGAAGGTGCTGAAGTTGTAGGTGGTGTTGTAGTAGCCCGCTACGGCGCTAACCCTATGGCGGTTATTAATAATGTTAAGGAGAAAATAAATGAACTAAGTTCAGGCTTACCTTCTAAAACTCTGAGCGATGGAAGGACATCGCAGTTGACCATTGTTCCTTTTTATGATAGAACCGAACTCATACAGGAAACATTAGGAACACTTGATGAAGCATTGACTCTAGAAATTTTGATAACCATTTTCGTAATTATCATTATGGTATTCAACCTTAGAGCATCTGTATTGATTTCAGGACTATTACCTGTGGCGGTATTGATGGTTTTTATATCAATGAAGTTGTTTAATGTAGATGCCAATATTGTCGCCTTATCTGGTATTGCCATCGCCATTGGTACAATGGTAGATGTGGGAGTTATTCTATCTGAAAATGTACTGCGTCATATAGATGAAAATGACCAGAACCTACCAATGAATACAGTTGTATATAATGCCACAGCCGAGGTCTCTGGCGCTATTCTAACTGCTGTTATGACCACAATAATAAGTTTTATTCCTGTATTCACTATGATAGGAGCTGAAGGTAAGTTATTTAGACCTTTGGCCTTCACAAAAACAGCGGCACTCACAGCATCTCTTATAGTGGCATTATTTCTTATACCACCTTTTGCAGCCTATTTTTTCAGAAAGCGTAATGTAAAAATTTCTTTTAGATACATTCTCAATATTGCTTTAGTAATAATTGGTCTGTTAGCAGTAATTTTTGGACATACCCTTGGGCTTATACTGGTTGCATATGGTATCGTTGGTTTACTGTCTATTAAAGAAAAAATATCGGCAGATAGAGCTAATATCATCAACATATTTATTTCAGCCTTTGCCATTGTATTCTTGTTGGCGGAATATTGGAGACCATTGGGTGTAGATAGAAGCATTTTCTGGAACTTAATATTTGTAGGCCTGATATGCTTTGGCCTGTTGGGTATATTTACGCTATTTAGGAGCTATTATGTGCGCATATTAAATTGGGCGTTACGCAATAAACTCTTGTTTCTAGCCATACCCACTGCTATTGTCATCTTCGGTGTTATGATAATGCGGAATACGGGTAAGGAATTTATGCCATCACTTAATGAAGGTTCTTTCCTCTTAATGCCAACTTCTATGCCTCACGCTGGGGTTGAGGAGAACAAGCGTGTTTTACAACAATTGGATATGGCCGTTGCTAGCATCCCAGAGATTGAAACGGTGGTTGGTAAATCAGGACGCACAGAATCGGCTTTAGACCCAGCACCGTTGTCAATGTATGAAAATGTAATTCAGTACAAGTCTGAATACATTTTAAATGATAAAAGAGAAAGACAACGATTTAAAGTTAATGAAGATGGTCTCTTTATGTTAAAGGATGGTAGCTTGGTTACAAATCCAAATGTTGAATTGGAAGTAGACGAAGGCAAGTATGATGCCACCTTATTAAAAGACCCTTTTAACATTACTGATAGACAACTTATACCAGACGACGATGGTGAGTATTATAGAAACTGGCGACCAGAAATTGAATCGCCCGATGATATTTGGAAAGAGATTGTAAAGGTAACTAAACTTCCCGGAGTTACTTCAGCACCTAAATTACAACCTATTGAAACCCGATTGGTAATGCTTCAAACGGGTATGCGAGCACCAATGGGTATCAAAGTGAAAGGGCAAGATTTAAATGAGATAGAAGCCTTTGGAGTGCAATTGGAGGATATATTAAAACAAGCCGACGGTGTTAAGGATGAAGCCGTTTTTGCAGACCGAATAGTTGGTAAACCTTACCTTTTATTGGATATCGATAGAGACAAGCTTGCTCGTTATGGTATTTCCATACAGCAGGTACAGCAAGTGATACAAGTGTCTATAGGTGGTATGGTGCTTACACAAACTGTTGAAGGCAGGGAGCGATATGGAATACGCGTACGTTATCCAAGAGAGCTACGTGCAAATCCAAATGATTTAAAAGATATTTATGTTCCGGTAGAAAAGGGCAACCCAGTACCCATAAGTGAATTGGTTACCATTCGTTATGAGCAAGGACCACAAATCATAAAAAGTGAGGATACTTTTTTAGTAGGTTACGTGCTCTTTGATAAGTTGGATGGTTATGCCGAGGTAGATGTGGTAGAAAACGCCCAAGCACTCATACAAGAGAAGATTGATAATGGACAGCTTGTTGTGCCAAAAGGAATTAACTATCAATTTACAGGAACCTATGAGAACCAATTAAGGGCCGAAAAAACACTTGGTGTAGTTGTGCCACTCGCATTGCTAATTATATTTCTCATTCTTTATTTCCAGTTCCGTTCTGTTGCAACATCCCTTATGGTTTTTACAGGTATTGCCGTGGCTTTTGCAGGAGGCTTTCTAATGATTTGGTTTTATGGACAGGATTGGTTTTTGAACTTTAGCTTCTTTGGTGAAAACCTACGAGACCTGTTCCAAATGCACACTATAAACTTGAGTGTTGCCGTTTGGGTTGGGTTTATTGCATTGTTTGGTATTGCTACAGACGACGGAGTGGTAATGGCAACCTACCTCACACAGACCTTTGATAAAAACAAGCCTAAAGACAGAAAAGGAATAAGAGCGTCAGTAATTGAGGCTGGAGAAAAGCGTATCCGTCCTTGTTTGATGACGACGGCAACAACCATTCTTGCCTTGTTACCAGTACTCACTTCAACAGGTAGAGGAAGTGATATAATGATACCAATGGCTATTCCAAGTTTCGGAGGTATGTTAATTGCACTAATAACCTTATTTGTTGTACCGGTATTATTTAGTTTGAAACACGAACTTCAATTAAAAAAAGCTACAAAATGAGAAATATAATTCTATTGGGAATTGTCTTTTTCGCTTTCGCGAAGATTAATGCACAACAATTAGCCTCTTACATTCAGGAAGCTCAAGATAACAATCCCGAGATTCAAGCTTTTGAATTACGCTACAACATAGCCGAAGAAAAAGTTAATGAAGCTAATACCTTGCCAGATACACAAATTAGTGCTGGCTATTTTATAAGTGAACCCGAAACCCGTACAGGAGCGCAACGCGCACGTTTCTCTGTCAAGCAAATGTTACCTTGGTTTGGAACTATTTCGGCAAGGGAAAATTACGCAAGCTCAATAGCGGAAACTCAATATGTAGATATTGTCATTATGAAGCGCAAATTGGCACTTTCAGTTTCTCAATCCTATTATAAACTATATGCTATTAGAGCAAAACAATTGGTTCTTGAGAAAAATATCGACCTTTTAGAAACCTATGAACGTTTAGCATTAACATCGGTAGAAGTTGATAAGGCATCAGCTGTTGATGTACTTCGTCTTCAAATTAGGCAAAATGAACTTGTACAACAAAAAGAAGTATTAGAGCAAGATTACCTTGCTGAACAAGCCACCTTCAATAATCTATTAAATCGTGATGAGACTATTGCCGTAACCGTGGTTGAGGATATGTTTATTCCAGATGAGGACGCATTAATCTTAACGGAAAATCTTCAGTTAAATCCTGAACTCATTAAATATGATAAGCTTTATGAGTCCGTTGAGCAATCAGAGATGTTGAATCAAAAACAGAGCTCGCCCAATATAGGCTTTGGATTGGATTATGTACCAGTTTCTGAGCGTCCTGATATGAGTTTTACCGACAATGGAAAAGATATCGTAATGCCAATGGTGTCTATCTCAATTCCAATTTTTAACAATAAATATAAATCTGTAACAAAACAGAATCAGTTAAAGCAGTTGCAGATACAATCCCAAAAAGAAGATAAATTAAACAAACTTGAAACCCTATTAGCAGATGCGAAGTACAACCGAGAAAATGCGAGAATAAAATTCAATATTCAATCGGACAATCTCAAGCAAGCAAATGATGCCGAAGAAATCTTGATAAAGAATTATGAAACGGGCACTATTGATTTTAACGATGTACTGGATGTTCAAGAGTTGCAATTAAAATTTCAAATAAACCTTATAGAATCCATTAAAGGTTATTACATACAGTATGCTTTGATTAATTATTTGACACAATAAAAATGAAAACAATAAAAATCATAATACTATCGCTGTTTTCTTCAACAGTATTCGCCCAAGTAGGCACCAACGGACAGGATAGAAAAGAAGAAGGGAGACCGGTAAGGGAGTATAACCTTACCATTGAAGAAAATGAAATGACACTTGCTGGTGTAACCGCCAAAGGAATGACCATCAATGGTAGTATTCCAGGACCTGTTCTGGAATTTGACGAAGGAGAACTTGCCATCATCAACGTCACCAATAAAATGGATAAAGAAACCTCAGTGCATTGGCACGGGTTGATACTTCCAAATTTCTATGATGGTGTCCCTTATTTGAATACACCCCCAATCGAACCAGGAGAGACTTTTCAATACAGAATCCCTATCAACCAGTCAGGTACGTATTGGTATCATTCTCATACGATGCTACAAGAACAGAAAGGTGTTTATGGTTCAATCATTATTCACCCAAAAGAAAAAACATTAGAATATGACAAGGATTTGGTGGTACTACTCTCTGATTGGACAAACGAGAAACCATTGAACGTGCTACGAAACCTTAAAAGAGGTAACGAGTGGTATCAAGTTAAAAAAGGTACAGCAGTACCATTGAGTAGAGTCATTTCAGAAGGTGCTTTTGGTGCTCAACTGAAATTTTGGAGAGACCGTATGGGAGGGGCTGATATTAGCGATATCTACTATCCCGCCTTTCTAACCAATGGAAAATCATTGGCAGAATATCCAGAATTCAAACCAGGCGAAAAAGTACGACTTCGCTTTATCAATGCATCTGCCTCTACCTATTATTGGATGGACTTTGGTGGTGGCAACCCTATAGTGGTGTCAAGTGACGGTATCGATGTGGAACCCGTATCCAAAAGCCGATTTCTTTTTGGCATTGCCGAAACCTACGATGTTATCGTAACCATTCCCGATGGTACTTTAGAAGTTACCGCCACAACACAGGATGGCTCTGGAAGCACTTCCTTACGATTGGGTCAAGGAACGCTATATCCAGCAAAAAGAATGGAGAGACCAGACAAGGTCGCAATGATGAAGCAAATGGCCAAAATGGATATGAAAATGGGGGCACCTGCAATGACTGGCAACAAAAAGAAGAACACACCCGAATATTTGATGCAGAAGTACGGAATGAAGATGAATATGAAGGATGGGCAGATGCAAATGGGAATGCACGATAAGATGTCAATGAATAATGGTCAAATGGATGATAAAATGAAAATGGAAGACCAAAAACCTATGGATATGAATAAAAATCATATGCATATGGAGACAGATAAAAAGATGGACGCTATGGCAGGAATGAAAAAAGATACAATGTCAATGAAATCCACCCAACCGTCGCATAAGATGGATGGCCATATGGGTCACGATATGTCTATGATGCAGAAGGATACCGCATCCTTTGATTACAGCACACGTAAAACCTATTTTAACTATGATTTCTTAAAAGCGAAAGAAAACACCACCTACAAGGCTGATTTACCCGTAAATGATATTCTGTTAAACCTTACCGGAAATATGCAGCGTTATGTTTGGAGTATGAATGGCGTACCACTATCAGAGACCGATAACATTAAAATCAAGGGTGGCGAGGTGACCCGTATTACACTTAACAACCTAACAATGATGCATCACCCAATGCACCTTCACGGACATTTTTTCAGGGTAATTAATGAAAATGGTGAACGTTCACCATTGAAGCATACCGTTAATGTGCCGCCAATGCAAAAAGTGGTTATAGAGTTCTACAACGAAGAATATGGAGACTGGATTTTTCATTGTCACGTCCTATATCATATGATGGGTGGTATGGCAAGAGTGTTTAGTTATGATACCCCAAGAGATGTAAGGATGAAGGATTTTCCCGCTCAAAAACTGATTGACGAAACAGACCATTATTATTCTTGGGGATTGTTGCGTGCAGGCTCAAATTTTAACGAACTCTTTTTGATGTCAAGCAATATCCGAAATGGATTTGGTTTACGGGCAGAGTTCGATTATGACAGAAATCTTGAAGCCGAAGTGAACTATGATAGATACCTAAATGATTGGGTACGTCTCTATGTAGGTGTTAATACCGAAACAGAAATACCAAATTCCTTCGATGAGTTCAATACAGTGGGTCTTATTGGGGTAAAATACTTTACGCCTTACAGGTTCAATGTAGATGTGAGTATGGATAACCAGCTACGCCCAAGGGTACGTCTGGATAGAGAGTTATTGATTTTTCCAAGAATTTTTCTGGAAGGCGAATATGAATACAGAGCAGACTTTGGATGGGTCAATGATTTAGGAGATAGCTCTTTTGAAAGCGAAACACAATGGTTGGTAGGTCTTTCATACATCCTCTCTAGAAATTTTTCAATTCAAGGAAACTATAACAACCGATATGGTTGGGGTGGCGGTCTTTTAGCAAGATTTTAAATAAAGATTAACATATATCAATAATAATTAAATTAAAAACAAAATGAGCAAATTAAAATTAGTATTAGGGATAGTTGCAATAGCATTTGTAACCTTAACAGCAGTGTCTTGTAAAGACGCTAAAACAGACAAGAATAATTCAACAGAGCATCATTCAGAGATGAATGCAGATGGAGACCATTCAAAAATGAATCACGATAATAGCGATGGTCATCACGATGGTGATAAAAAGGAAATGACGATGAATGGCAACGGTACCTCACAGGCCGTATTAAATGATTATTTCAATCTTAAAGACGCTTTGGTAGCCGATGACAACGCAAAAGCGAAAAATTTAGGAGGTGTATTGGCTAAATCACTTAAAGCTTTTGACACTTCTAAATATTCAGGTAATGAGCAAAGTGAACTGAATGATATAATTGAAGACGCCACTGAACACGCAGAACATATTTCAGAAAGTGATATCGCGCACCAGAGAGAGCATTTTAAAGTATTGAGCAAGGATATAACAGATATGGTGGCGATTACAGGAACAGAAGTGAGGCTATACGAGCAGTTTTGCCCGATGTACGATGGTGGTACAGCTTGGTTGAGTACTAAGGAAGAAGTACGCAATCCATATTATGGAAGCAAGATGTTGAAATGCGGAAAGGTACAGCGAGAAATTAACTAAATGAAAATTGTAAAAATCATAGCAATAGTCTTATTAGTTGCGTTCCTCGGAATACAGTTTTTTCCCGTGGAGCGCAATCAAAGCGATAGTGTTCCTAAAACGGACTTTATGTTGGTAAATGATGTCCCAAGTGATATTCAGAACAAACTGCAAGTCTCTTGTTATGATTGCCACAGTAATAATACACAGTATCCTTGGTATAACAAGGTGCAACCTGTAGCTTGGTTTTTAGAAGGGCATATCAAAGAAGGAAAAGCAGAGTTGAACTTCAATGAATGGGATTCCCTTTCCAGTCGAAGAAAAGCAAGTAAGCTAAGGTCCATCATCAAACAGATTGAAAGCGGTGAAATGCCTATGGCTTCCTATACTTTAATTCACAAGGAGGCCACTTTTTCTGAAGAAGAAACCCAGAAGGTTGTGAAGTATATGGAAAATTTAAAAGACAGTTTATAATTAAAAAAAAAGATAAGATGAAAAATTTAAAAATCAGTGTAATAGTAATGTTACTGTTAACAGTTTCTTTTACCAATGCACAGGAAAAGGAAAAAATGAATCACGACCATAATCACAATAAAATGATGGATATGAAAGGTGATACAAAAGCAGAGGCAATTTTAAGTGATTATTTCAGCTTAAAAGATGCTTTGGTGGCAGATGATTCAGAAAAAGCAGTTGAGGCAAGCACTAAATTGGTGGCTTCACTGAAAGCGTTCGACGAGTCTAACTATACAGCTAAAGAGCAAAAAGAATTGGCTGACATTATTCAAGATGCCATTGAGCACGCAGAACATATTTCAAAAAGTGAAATAGCTCATCAAAGAGAGCATTTTAAAGTGTTGAGTAAGGATATTGCCGATATGGTAGCTATTACGGGTACAAAGAATAAGCTGTACCAACAGTTTTGCCCAATGTATGATAAGGGTAGTGCTTGGTTAAGCACTAAAGAAGAAGTTAGAAATCCATACTACGGGAGTCGAATGCTAAAATGTGGAAAAGTTCAAAAAACTATTCAATAGATAATCTATCTCAAGCAATCTACCTATCGTGATGGTTTATTAGTTAACAGAGGATAGAAGATACTAGGTTGTCAGGATAGTTAAAAAGTCCTGTCGTGGGAAGGAAAATGTTGATGGTTAGTGTTAATTCCTTCCCGTGTCAGGCACAAGATAATAGAAAAAGAAAGATTGATTTGGTTAATAGCAGCCTGTTAAGAAAGGAGAGGGATTAAATCCCCCTAGAATTATAGTATCCCTCTTCCTTTATCGGGCAAAATACAAACTTTTGAAAAGGAGAAATTCTTTTAGAAGTACTTGATTATGGGAGTGAAACCTGTTTTTTGATTGATGGATAGAGTTTAACTCTCATTTTCAAGTATTAATAGTTGGAATTTGCAGTGAGAATTAGAATTTAAAACGATGAAAGACTGTTGTAAAGACGGATGCCACCACAAAGCAGAAAAATCTGCTGTTAGAAGATGGTTTAATTACATACTGTATACAATACTGATTGTAATAATTGGTGGTGCGTTGGCACTTCAGCTATTTGATTAGAACACAATGAATATGGACGATATAACCAACATACCTAAAGACACGGGGTTTTACGAACAGCTCTTTAAAAAAGTATTGTTCACTGCTGGTGTAGTTACGCTTTTGTCCTTAAGTTATGTATTATGGGTTAATGAAAACCCCGACAGCTTGTTTCTACCAGTATTAGTAGTTGGGTTAGCCTTGGCCAAAACGATATTCATTGTTAGGCTCACTTTTATACAATTAAGTAAAATAATAGGCGAAAGCCATCAACTCACACACGTTCTTACATTGTTCGCCGTATTAATTGTCTTGATTATCGTTTCCTTTTCGGCAGATTATCTGGCGTTGTACGTATTGAATTCAGAAAATTTTAAGTCTGCAACATCACTTGAAGGTTCATTTTTTAAAGAGTTTTTTGAGTTTACATATTTCAGCCTAATCACTTTTTCATCTGTTGGTTTTGGAGATATAGTGCCATTAACAATTCCTGGTAAACTCTTGGTAATTATGGAGGTTTTCTTGAGCTTTTTGGTTTTGGTTTTTGGTATTGCCAACATTAATAGAATACACGTCAATAAATAATCACAAAAACTTTGAAAATGAAAACACTTAAACTAGCAACAACCTTAATACTACTTCTGTTTACCACTGGCCAAATCTTTAGCCAAAATGCAGGGAGTACAACAGATAAAGAAGCTGTTCTAAAAATAATGAAATCGTACAAAGATGCATTGCAAAATCTCACTACCAAAGGCACATTTGAGTTGTTTGCAAAAGATTCCGAGGTATATGAATCAGGCGGTATTGAGGGTACCTATGAGCATTACATAGAACACCATCTAGGTCAAGAACTGGGGCACTTTAAAAGTTTTACTTTTTCAGATTATAAAATCGATGTGAAAGTAGATGCACCCTACGCATTTACTACAGAAACCTATGTTTACACCATCGTATTAAATCCAGACGAAACAGGTAAGTCCCGAACTATTAAGAAAAAAGGAGTAGCAACCTCAATTCTAAAGAAAATAGATGGCCAATGGAAAATTATTAAAACACATTCTTCATCAAGAAACAAAAAGTAGTTGTTAATGGTAGGTAGAAAAACAGCACTAAAAATTAGAAAGGCACATAGATATTTAGGTCTTTTTATTGGGATTCAATTCCTAATGTGGACGATTAGTGGTCTGTATTTTAGTTGGACAGATATTGATGATATCCACGGAGACCAGTTTAAGAAAGAGAAACCTAAACAAACATCCTTCAATAACCTGTTAGGTACTGCTCAACTAAACTTAGAGAGACCAATTCAAAACTTAGAACTGTTGGAAATAGCTGGCGAACCTTATTATTGGATAAATGAAGAATACTTGTACAATGCGGTTTCAGGCATTAAAAAGAACGGGATTACTGAGCAAGAAGCAATTAAAGTGGCTGAGCGCTATATGTTGTCAGATTTAAAAATAGATAAAATACAAAGAATTGAATCAGTAAGCGACCACCACGAATACAGGGGAAGACCTCTGCCAGCTTATGAGATTTCATATAAAACTAATGAAAATCTTAAAGCTTATGTGGCCATTGAAAATGGAGCGTTTCAAACAGTTCGCCACCGAGATTGGCGTTGGTTCGATTTTTTATGGATGACACATACTATGGATTATCAAGGACGAGATAATTTTAACACCATTGTTTTAAGAGCATTTTCACTTTTGGGCTTAATTACTGTTTTGAGTGGATTTTTGCTCTGGTATACGTCATCACCGACCATTAGAAAAATTAGTAAAAAAAATAAAAAATAAATATTATGAATAAAAACATCATTTACATAGGTGTTGCGTTGATTGTTGGCCTATTGGGTGGCTTTCTAATTTTTGGTGGAGATTCTGCTGATGGTGCAACAAATGAGGTTACGGAGAATCACAATCATTCAGAAGAAATTGCTTCTAATCAAATGTGGACCTGCTCTATGCACCCACAGATTATGCAACCAGAACCTGGTGACTGCCCAATTTGTGGAATGGATTTAATACCTGCTGAAGCAGGAGCAGATGGTCTTATGGCAGATCAGTTTAAAATGACAGATAATGCAATGGCATTGGCCAACATTCAAACATCCATTGTTGGTGAGGGTGAAATCGGGAATAATTTTCTAAAGTTATCTGGAAAGATAAAAGCCAATGAAGAATCCAATGCTGTACAAGTAACCTATTTTGGAGGTAGAATAGAACAATTATATGTTAATTCTACTGGAGAACGTGTAGGCGCAGGCCAGCGCTTGGCTACGATATATTCGCCAGACTTGGTTGCAGCACAGCAAGAATTGCTTACCGCATCATCCTTAAAAGAGTCGCAACCCGAATTGTACAAGGCTGTAAGGAATAAACTGAAATTATGGAAGCTTTCCGAAAAGCAAATTAACGCTATTGAGTCAGCTGGAAAAGTGCAAGAATATTTCCCTGTATTTGCTACTGTTTCAGGTACGGTAACTCATAAAATGGTTGAAGAAGGTGACTACGTTAAGCAAGGACAACCCTTATATAAAATAGCCAACCTCAATACGGTATGGGCAGAGTTTGATGCCTATGAAAACCAAATTGCTTCCTTGAAAGTAGGACAGACCATTAAAGTAACTACCAACGCATATCGTAACGAAGTATTTGATGCAAAAGTCTCTTTTATAGACCCACTATTAAATTCAGCAACGCGAACTATCGTGGTACGAGCGGTACTAAATAATAAAAACGACCTATTTAAACCAGGAATGTTTGTTGAAGGTAAAATTGAAGGTACTCAAGAAAACACCACAAATAAAATAACAGTTCCTGCTACAGCTGTGATGTGGACTGGTGAACGTTCTGTGGTTTATGTCAAAACAAATCCTAACGAGGCTGTTTTTGAAATGAGAGAAGTCTTACTTGGTAATGCCAATGGAGACACCTATACCATACTTGAAGGCCTTGAAAATGGAGATGAAGTGGTTACCAATGGCACATTTACCGTAGATGCAGCAGCACAATTGCAAGGCAAAAAATCAATGATGAATGCTGAAGGGGGAAAAACTATGACAGGACACGAAGGCCATCTAGGAATGCAAAATGACGGTTCAGGGGAAAAGATGAACAGCACCAATCATTCAGAGATGAACAGGAGAATTGAAGTTCCTAATAAATTTCAGAGCCAATTAAAAGAGGTTTTTGATGGCTATATTCTATTAAAGGATGCTCTAGTTGATGACAACTCTGAAGAAGCACAAACTGCTGCAAAGAGAATAAGTCAGAATTTAGCAAAAGTAAATATGAAATTATTGTCCGATGAAGAAGCACATAACCATTGGATGACAATCCAAAAAGAGGTAAAAAATTCTGCAAATGCTATTGAAAACAATTCAGATATAGCGGCACAAAGAGGACATTTTAAGCACCTTTCTGCACATATGATAAGTGCTGTACAACTTTTTGGGGTAAACCAAAAAGTCTATAGCGAGTATTGCCCTATGGCAGATAACAATAAAGGTGCTTATTGGTTAAGCCTTGAAGAAGAAATTCGCAATCCGTATTACGGAGAAGCAATGTTAAAATGTGGTGAAGTAAGGGAGACCATAGAATAGGTCAGCCTTAAATAAGAGTTCCATAAAGGAATATATGCAATGGTAAGAAGAGCGATGATGAGTGAAAGTAGAAGAAATAGGAGAAAAGCTGAAAGAAATAAGCGCCGAACCAAGAACAATATCACTAAAAAAGATAGAATTATTGGAATATTGGCCCTAATCATCATATTTATTATAGCCGCTATTGCAGCGTATTACTATTCACTTTCAAAAGCTGGGTTAAAGTTGTTTTAAAAAAATGAGTTATAAAGTTCACATAAAGAATATGGTATGTCCACGATGTATCTCTGCGGTATCTAATATGTTGCAAGAACTGAAGATTCCATATAGCTCAATAAAATTGGGAGAAGTTGAATTAACAAAATCTTTAAGTGTGGAAAATAAAAATAAGTTTTCCAAAGCACTTCAAGATGTTGGATTTAGTCTAATCAACGACCGTAGAAGTCAGCTTATAGAACAGATGAAAACCTTGGTGGTAGACAAAATTTATTACTCATCAGAAGATTTGAACATTAAATGGGCAGACTTTATTAGTGAAAAATTGAGCCTGGACTATAAATATTTAAGCTCACTTTTTTCATCAGTAGAGAGTATCACTTTTGAACAGTTTATCATTAACCAAAAAATTGAGCGTGTTAAAGAACTCATCGTTTATGACGAGTTAACCTTAAGTGAAATAGCTTTTATGTTAAACTATAGTAGCGTTGCTTACTTAAGTAATCAGTTTAAAAAAGTTACGGGAATGACACCTACACAGTTTAAAAATAATAGAGATAAGAACAGAAAATCGTTGGATGATGTTTATTAATAATTTTTTTCAGAAAAGTATACGACTTATTATTAGCCAGTTTGCTGACATACAACTTTAACTTCTTATTCACTAAAAAGTATAATGAATTACAAAAACTGATAGGTGCTAGTATAGGTCCAGTTACACTCCTAATAGCTTTGGTGACACCTTATGCCGTTCAGTTTTCTCATATGTTCGATAAGCAGCCTCTTTTAATATAAGGATAGATTAGATTGAAATTCAGGGTACATTTTCTTTCTCAAAATAGATGTCTCTTATAATGATTTGTGAAAGGCATCCTGTTCCAAGATTTCGTTAAAATGCTTGTGATATAAAATTTTCAAATATTATATGATTAAATTATAATCAATGCTTAAAATCATTCAAATAGTTGCCTTGGTACAAGGCCTTTTCCTCCTACTGGTCTTTTACAAGAACAAAAGAAAATATAGAAAAATAACCTTTTGGCTTTTTTGTGGAGGTATCATATCAGTGCTGTTATACATAGTTGGTGATGACGATAATAACCTTTTCGTCGAAGATGCAGATTGGTTCTTCTTTGACAGCTCATTATTTCTTACATTTCTTTTTTTATACTTCAAGTATTTAAATTCTGATAAAGAGGTTTTTTTAAAAAGGGACTATTTGTTTTTCTTACCTAGTATATCTTTATTCTTAAGTGAAACATTGGAAATTTTTTCAGAACGGGAAAACGATTTTTTAGAGATCGCAGAGACATTGATTGAGTTTGTGTTTTTGGGTTACTTAGTCCATATCTTATACGATTTACTTAGAACTAAAAGGGCTAATAGGGTTTTGTATTTCGTTGTTCCTATTATTTTAATAATGAGCATTTCATACATAAATGGTGTTTTCGATTTGTTTGAGATGGAGCCAATAGTGTTTTTTGATGATGATAATTTTAACACCTATTTGATTCTCATTGTAGCATTCTTGTTTTATGCAATAACGTTCTATTTAATAATGAAACCTAAAGAGCTTATTCCAAGCACCAAGATTACCAAATACAAGTCCTCAAACTTAAAACCAGAATCCATTAAAAGCTATAAAAATGCTTTGATACAGATAATGGAAAAAGAAAAGCTTTATCTAGATCCTAGGTTATCGATCCATAGGGTTTCAAAAAAATTAAATATTCCAAGGCAATATATTTCTGAAGTTCTTAACTTACATATGAATATTAGTTTTCAGGATTTTGTTAATGGATACAGGATTGAAGCCTTTGTAGTTAACCTACAAAACAAGAAATATACTCATTATACTCTTTTCGGAATTGCCTCAGAAGTTGGCTTTAGCTCTAAGTCTTCATTTAATGCTACTTTTAAGAAGGTCAAGGGATTGACCCCTTCGCAATTCAAGAATTCCATTGCTAAAAAAAATGAAACTGGTACAGAATAAGCATTCTGGACAACAGGAAAATAATCTGGTACACTTGGATGTCGTTCTTTGAAGGAATTTAAATCCTTCTAAAATTGTTAATTAAAAGGCTAAATCCGCTAAAGAATAGAATATTTGGTATGCTAACAGGTTCTTTTAGAAACTCCAAAAGAATCAATCTATTAGAAAGTCTTCCTAGAGATTCAGAAATTAAAGTTTTAATTACAAGACCAAATCATAGGTTAGGTAATCAACTCTTAATAACCCCTTTAATACAAGAGATTAATAAACAATTTCCTAACTGTAAAATACATTTAATAGTCAATGGAAACCTTTCTTACATATTGCTCTCCAATTATCATTGTGTAGAGACAATTTTTAACCTTCCTAAAAAGCCATTTAATAATATTTTAGACTATTTGAAAAAGTCTATAAGCCTAATCTCAAATCAATATGACATTGCCATTGTGGGATGTGAGGATTCGAATTCAAGCAAAATATTTGTTAAGTTGTCAAGAGCTAAATTCAAGATTTACAACTCAGGTACCACTAAGCTCAATAGACCTGAACATATTGCAAAAATCCCCATCTATAATTTAAGAAAATTTTTGGGTCCATCAGACTATCTCACCGATAGGTATCCGAAGCTATCAATAAAACTATCTAGACAAGAAATAGAAAAAGGAAATCAACGAATTAAAGCCTTATTTAATAGCAACAAAAAAACTATTTGCATTTTCACTTTTGCTACAGGAAATAAATGTCTATCGAAAAAATGGTGGTTAAAATTTTATAAAGAACTAAAAACTGAGTTTACCGATTTTAACGTTTTAGAAATATTACCCAATGAAAATGTATCTCAAATAAATTTTAAAAGTGTGCATTTTTATAGTAATAATCTTAGGGAAATTGCCTCTGTAATTGAAAATTCTGTTGTTTTCATTGGAGCAGATAGCGGTATAATGCATTTATCATCGTCCACAAATACGACTACATTTGGTTTGTTTAATGTTACCGACCCAAAAACCTATGGACCTTATGGAGGTAACAATATACCCTTAGATACTAATTCTGTTAAATTAAGCGAGATAATAGAAAGAATCAAGGAGGCAATCTTCTAAAATAGGTTGTATGAAGTTAATAGTTGTTTTCACACTAAAGCCAAAAAGTCAATCGTTTGCAAAAAATCTCCAGCGAAAGACCAATATGCGCATTATACTCTTTTCGGAATCGCACCGGAAGTTGGTTTTAGCTCTAAGTCTTCATTCAATGCTACTTTTAAGAAGGTCAAGGGATTGACGCCGACACAATTCAAGAATTCAATTCCTAAAAATAAGATAATCGGTACAGAATAAGCATTCTGGACAACAGGCAAATAATCTGGTGCACTTACCTGTCGTTCTTTAAAGGCTATTAAGCACGTCATAATAGTCAATGATCTAATTTTTATTGTCTGATTAGTGTCAGAGTAAAATAATTCTAATTTAAAACAATTAAACTGTAAATGAAACATCCCACTCAATTATTCAGGAAACCATTTTTATCATTACTTTTTATCTTAATTAACACCACGTTATTTGCCCAAGAGAAATATACCATACGGGGAAGTATCAGTGATGTAATTAATGGCGAAACAGTATTGGGAGCATCGGTTTACTTAAAAGGAACCACTATAGGAGCAACCACAAACGAGTATGGTTTTTATTCTATTACAGCACCAAAAGGAACATATACACTAATCGTTTCCTATTTAGGTTACAAAGAGATTAAGAAAGAAATATCACTTACCGAGGATATAAAGTTAAATTTTGAGCTTGAAGAGGCTTCAAACACTTTAGAAGAGGTAATTATTACAGCAGATGAAGACATAGAGAAACTTAATGTAAGAAAACCGCAGATGGGAGTTGTTGCCTTAAAAGCGGAAACAATTGAATTAGCGCCTGCTGTATTGGGTGAAGTAGATCTTATAAAGACCATCCAGCTTCTACCGGGAGTATCAAATAATGGAGAAGGTTCTGCTGGCTTTAATGTAAGAGGTGGTGCAGTAGACCAGAATTTGGTACTCTTAGACGAAGCCATCATCTATAACACATCTCACTTTTTCGGATTATTTTCTGTCTTTAATAATGATGCCATAAAAAATGTGAAGCTTTATAAGGGTGACATTCCTGCAAGATTTGGAGGCAGGACGTCTTCGGTATTGGATGTAAGACAGAAAGAAGGTAATAATAAAGACCTGGAACTCAATGGAGGTATTGGATTAATTTCAAGTAGGCTTGCGGTAGAAAGCCCTATGTTTAATAAAAAGGGCTCCTTTCTTTTGGCTGGAAGAACTACTTATGCTCAGCTTTTTTCTGGATTGTTGGACGATTTGGGAAATAGTAATATTAGTTTTTACGATTTAAATCTCAAAACCAACTATGAAATTAACGAAAACAATAAAGTCTATTTGTCAGGTTATTTTGGTAGGGATGTATTTAATATTTCTGGTCTTTTAGACAGTAATTATGGTAACGTCTCTGCCAACCTGCGTTGGAACCATATTTTTAATGACAAACTTTTCTCCAACTTATCGCTTATTTACAGTAAGTACGATTATCAAATAATACTAGATTTTGATCAATTGGATTGGATTTCAGATATAGAGAATTTCAATGTAAAGTACGACCTTAACTATTATGCAACCGATAAATTAAAAATAGATTTTGGCCTTAATGGTATTTCCTATAATTTAAATCCAGGAGAGATCGTGCCGTCTACCCCAAGTTCTTCAGTTAACCCTTTGATATTAGACCAAAAAAATGCCTTTGAGGCTGGCGCTTATGTAAGTGCAGAGCATACAATTACAGATAAGCTTACCGCGAGGTACGGATTGAGATATAGTACGTTCAACAGACTAGGCCAGCAGACTATCACTAATTATGCCAATAACCAGCCCGTAGTTTATAATCAAGAATTAGGGATTTATCAAAGCGGTACAGCGGTTGGTAGCACACCGTATTCAAGAGGGCAAACAATGAGGAAATTTGGGAATTTAGAACCACGATTGGGATTATCATATAAATTAACCGATAAATCATCAGTAAAGGGAAGCTATACGCGTACGGCTCAATATCTACATTTACTGTCAAACACAATATCTGTAACCCCTTTAGATGTTTGGACACCCAGCGGACCCTTCATAGAACCACAGCTATCAAACCAATACGCCCTAGGGTACTACCGCAATTCCAACGATAACAAATATTCATTTGAAGTAGAAGCCTACTATAAAACAACAGATAATCGTATTGATTATATTGACGGAGCCAACCTATTAGGAAATAATACCATAGAAACGGAAATTTTAAATGGGGAGGCAAGAGCCTATGGTTTAGAGTTTCTTTTAAGAAAAAACAAAGGCCGTTTTACCGGTTGGTTGGCATATACACTAGCTAAATCCGAACAACGCTCTTTTGGGGGCAATGCCGGAGGTCCTGGTATTAACAACGGCAATTGGTACAACACACCTTATGATCGCACACACGATATATCTCTATCAGGAGTCTATAAATTATCCGATAAATGGACATTTAGTTCCAACTTGGTCTATCAAACGGGTCGCCCGGTTACCTATCCTTCCGGTCAATTTGAATACGAAGGATCTTCTATTGTCATCTACGACGAGAGGAACGCTAATCGCCTGCCTGCCTACCACAGGTTAGATATTGCAGCAACCTACAAACCCAATCGCAGACCAGATAAACGGTGGAAAGGAGAATGGGTTTTTAGCATTTATAACTTATATAACAGAATGAATGCGGCGTCGATTACTTTCAATCAAAATTATAATACTGGTGTAAATGAAGCCTTAAGAACTTCGATTTTTGGTATTATCCCATCAATAACGTATAACTTTAAATTTTAGTCATGAATTCAAGAATAAAAAAAATAATCAACAAATTAAGATCAAAAGCAGCGGTAACGATTATACTTCTAAGTTCAGTTGTTTTTTCCTGCACAGATGTTGTAGATGTGGCTGTGCCAACTGAAGCCTCTCGTCTTGTTATAGAGGCGTCTCTAGATTGGGAAAAAGGCACTTCAGGAAATGATCAAACTATTAAACTTAGTCTTACCACACCGTTTTTTGATACAGCCCTAGATCCGGTAGTCGGTGCATCTGTAAGCGTTGAAAATGTCACAAATGGAGAAGTTTATGTGTTCGAGGATCAGCAAGATGGAAGGTATACTATTTCAGATTTCGAGCCTATTATTAATAATGTCTATAATTTGGAGATAATCTATAACGATGAAACCTATATCGCACAAGAAACATTAATACCAGTTCCTGAAATAAACAGGATAGAACAATCACGTATAGGTGGCTCAGATGAAGAGGAGTTAGATCTTACTATTTATTTTGACGATCCCGAGAATGAAACAAATTTTTATTATGCTACCTTTTTAGAAGGCGATGATTTATTCCCTCTAAGAGTAGTTGTATCAGATGAATTTACCAATGGCAATGAAGTATCTATTTTTTATGAAGAAAATGAGGCCGATGCAGAAGACGAAATATTACCTGGAGATATGGTGGATATCAACTTGTATGGTATTTCTGAGCTCTATTATGACTTTTTGCATATACTTATAGAACAAAGTGATAACGTTGGTGACCCTTTTGCAACCATACCAACAAGACTAAGAGGAAACTTCATAAATCTTCAGAACCCAGATAATTATGCCTTCGGATTTTTTAGAGTCACTGAGGTCGTAAATCAAGTTTATACTTTTGTCGAACAGGAAAACTAATAGTATTACAGAAAATTAGAAGTTATGGGAGAACCGACGTTTCTAAGATTTTTTTTAGAGCATCTTGTTATAGGTCCTGTCTACATAAAGGATAAGTCATAAATGATTATTTTATAAATGATAGTATATTGTGAGCACAAATTTGTTCTAAATCAGATTGCTCAAATCATTATTGTTTAGTAATACTTCTGGTGTTTTAAACTATTATAATTTAATATTTTCTAACATTTCAAATGAGTTAAAATATTATCCATTGTAGTTCATACTTGTTTTCTATAAATCTTAATTTTAATAAATTAAACTAATTAAAATAACCAAATTTTAATAAATTAAACTAATTAAAATAACCAAAAATATAAACTATGGAAAACAACGAAAAAAAGCCAAATAATTATTTAAAGTTTTTCGCAATGATTGGCACCTCAATGGTTGCGATGTTCTTTTTGATGTACACACATTCATATCAGATTATTGACCATTTCTGGTACAGTGAGACCCGTTTTTTTATGACCCTGATTATGGGTGGGTCGATGGTCATTATTATGCTTCTGTATATGTTAAATATGTACAAAGAGAGAAACAAGAATATTATGATTTTGAGTCTAGGGGTTTTATTGATTGCAGGGGGGATTTGGCTAGTTCGAAGTCAAATAACAGTTACAGGTGTTGACTATATGGAAGGAATGATACCCCATCACTCTATAGCAATTTTAACTAGCGAACGTTCTAAAATAAAAGATGTCAGGGTAAGGAAGCTTGCTGATGAGATTATCAAGGCACAACGTAGGGAAATAATGGAAATGGAATGGTTAATCAATGATATCAAGGAAAACGGAATAGTGGAAACGGAAGAGGAGAGAAAGAATCGCCCAATTCCCAAATTTGAAGGTTCGCTTACCGAGGAAACAAAGAATCTAAACGATTAAGAACTTAAGTATACATCATCGATTAAAAGAAAAAGGATTTACCTTAAATAATCTTTCCAATTAGGGAAAGGCTTTAGAGGTTGAAAATCTTTTTTCTTTTAGAGGTTGATGAATTCAAAAAAATTGATTGCTAGCCTGCAAAAGATTCTTAACGAGAATAGTAGATTGATTTTCCCAAAAACTACATTTACTTTTAGAATTTAACAATTGAGATTTTAAGTTATAGTTAATTTGAATGATGTGTTAGCTTGTTTTATTTATTTAAGTATTTGCTTAAATAATAATATAAGTATAAATTTGCTAAAATTTTAATTATGGCTCTTGAATTAAGTTGCACCCGTACCGAGGCAGACCAAAAGCAGTTGATGCGTTGTCGTAACATTTTGAATACAACCTCAGAATTAATCAATAGAGTTGGCAAGGTACTGGCCCTGGCAGGTAATGAGACCAGACTGAAGATACTTTTCCTGCTAAACGAGGAAGGTGAGCTTTGTCCTTGTGATTTTTCAGATATACTGCAAATGAGTGTCCCAGCAATTTCACAACACATTCGAAAGATGAAGGATGCCGGATTAATTTCTTCGAGACGAGATGGTCAAACGTTGTATTACTCTTTGGTCAAAGATTCAAGCGAGGTATTGGAAGGAATTTTTGGTAGGCTTAAAGAAAACAAAAAAGTAGCATAGAATGAATATGGAAAAATCATCAAATACAGTAGCGTACACTGGAATAATTTCGGCAATAGCGGCATCAATATGCTGCATAACCCCAGTTTTGGCATTGATTGCTGGCACAAGCGGAATTGCCTCAACTTTCTCTTGGATAGAACCTTTCAGACCTTATTTAGTAGGGCTAACGATTTTGGTGCTTGGTTTTGCTTGGTATCAAAAACTAAAACCCCAAAAAGAAATTGACTGTGAATGTGAGACAGATGACCTGCCTGCCGGTAAGGCAGGAAGGCCTAAATTTATTCAATCAAAAACCTTTTTAGGAATAGTTACTGTATTTGCAATCGTAATGTTGGCTTTCCCATACTATTCAGGGTTTTTTTATCCAAATACAGAAAAGCAAATAATCATAGTTGACAAATCGGACATTAAAACAACCGAATTCAAAATTAGTGGAATGACTTGTGCGGGTTGTGAAGAACACGTAAACCACGAAGTAAATAAACTAAATGGAATTGTACGTTCAAAAGCATCTTACGAAAACGGAAATGCCATCGTTGAGTTTGACAAAACAAAAACTAATGAAACGGAAATCGAGAAAGCAATTAACGCCACAGGTTATAAAGTAATTCATAAAGAAAATAAATAGTTATGAATAAATTATTAGTTCTACCAATTCTTATATTGTCATTAATTTCATTTCAGCTAAATGCTCAATGTTGCCCAACTTCAAAAAGCGATAAAAAGGTCACAATAAACAATAATCAACAAACAGTGAAACTAGTTAAATTTAAAATCACTGGTATTACTTGTGCAGGGTGTTCCAATACTATTTATAAGGCACTTAAAGAAGCAAATGGGATAATCGAACATTCAGTTAAATATCCTGGTGATATAGCCATTATTGAGTTTGATGACACAAAAACCAGCATTGAGGCCTTAAAAAAGGTTATCGAAAAGAAAGGTTATAAAGTAAAAGTTGTAAAAGAAAATATTGAAGGGAAAGCCTGATTTATTAAACTTCCACATTTAAAATATACGAATCTATCAATGAAAAATATAAGTCTACTAGTCTAGAGCCTTAATAAAAATCAAGCTATGTCAGTAAATAAAGAAACCGTAATATTGAAAATCAACGGAATGACCTGTAGTGGATGCTCATCACATATCGAAAAAGATATGAACGCAAAAGATGGCGTTATAAGCAGTGCTGTAAATCACGAAACGGGAATAGGAGAATTTACTATTGATACTAATAAAATGGGTAAAAAAGAATTAATCAATGCCGTAAATGCCATTGGCGATTATTCTGTCCTTAATAAAGTTGAAAAGAAAACCACTACTGTTTCAAATTCGGAGAATACTACTATGAAAGATAGTTTCAACGATAAAAACGATTACGATTTAATTATCATTGGTGGTGGTTCTGCAGCATTTTCTGCAGCCATAAAAGCTGAAGAGTTAGGACTTACTACATTAATGGTAAATGCTGGCCTGGATTTTGGAGGCACCTGTGTCAATGTAGGTTGCGTACCGTCAAAAAACTTAATTAGAGCTGCGGAAACTGTATATCACGCTACACATTCCAATTTTGAAGGCATCAAAACCAAAGGAGTGGCCATTGATTTTATGCGAGTCATCAAAGACAAGAAAGAATTAGTTTCCACCTTACAGCAACAAAAATATTTGGATGTAGTAAGTGACTTTAAGAAACTAACAATGCTCAAGGGATGGGCAGAATTTGTAGACAGTAAAACCATTATTGTTGATAAAAAGAACAAGTACACAGCTACCAATATTCTTATTGCAACCGGAGCAACTACGAATATTCCTAATATTGAAGGATTAAATGAGATTGACTATTTAACCAATATATCCTTGTTCGATTTAGAGGAAAAACCAGAAAGTTTAACCATTATGGGAGCAGGTTATATTGGCTTGGAAATTGCTCAAGCTTACAGCCGATTCGGGGTAAAAGTTAGAATTATTGAATTTACGGACAGACCTTTAAGAAGTCAAACAAGTGATATAACAGATGTTTTAGTCCAGCAATATAAAAAGGAAGGTATAGAAATTCTTCCAAATTTCAGAGCCTTAAAATTTGAAAAATCAGGAGCCGATATAATTATTCAGTGTACTTGTCCTGATGGCTCAACTACACAATTAATTGAAAAAGGACATATTGTTGTTGCGACAGGAACAAAACCAAACACTTCAAAATTAGGTTTAGAAAATCTGGATTTAAAACTAACAGAAAGAGGTCACATTATGGTTAATGCAAAAATGGAAACGAATATTTCCAATATTTACGCAGCAGGTGATGTAACCAATACACCTGCGTTTGTTTATACCGCAGCAACCGAAGGCAGTACTGCAGTAAATAATGCCTTTTCACTATTAAAAAATAGTGTAGATTATACATCGTTACCTTGGGTAGTATTTACTGACCCGCAAATTGCAGGAGCGGGAATAGATGAGGTAGAAGCAGAAAAAAAAGACATTCCTTTTGAAGTATCTAAACTAGAATTAATTCACGTTCCAAGGGCATTGGCTGCCCAAGATATTAGAGGATTTATAAAGTTAATTCGTAATACCGAAACTGATAAATTAATAGGTGCAAGAGTCATAGCACCTGAAGGTGGTGAACTTATACAGCAATTAAGTATAGCTATTAAGTTTGGTATTACAGTAAATGATTTAGCTGAAAGTTTTTATCCATACTTAACATTGGGTGAAGGAATCAAATTAGCGGCAATTACCTTTGGAAAAGATGTTTCTAAATTGAGTTGTTGTGCGAGTTAAGTTTGAGTTATGAAAGGAGAACAGTACAAATTACCTACTGATTTAATCTTGGATATTAAATCCAGATTAAAAACTTTGAGTGGTCAAATAAACGGCATTGTTAAAATGCTTGATGAAGGAAAGGACCCCGAACAAATAAACATACAGTTCAGATCCATTGATAAGGGGATTCAAAAAGCACATTACTTACTGCTGGATGAAGTCTATCGAAAAGCACTTGCTATTGGAATTGTAAAGGCCGTGGACTCTTGCCCAGGAAATTGTGGCAATGAAGATAAAATTGAATATTTAAAAAGTGAATTCCCCAATTTGGAATTATCCGATTTGACCAATCGCTTAAAAGAAATCCAAACTATTGAAACCAGATTAAAAAACTACAACGAAAAAAAAAGTTAAAAAAAGTTTGGTGACCCCCTACCTCACGTTCTCATCTTTGTTCCATTATTAATTTAAACTTAAATAAGATGAAACGACAAATCGAGATTTTTACAGCAGGTTGCCCGGTATGCGAGCCTGTGGTGCAATTAGTAAAAGAGACAGCAGGAAAGGACTGCGAAATCACACTTCATAATCTGTCCGAGCAATGCGAAAGTAAAATCTGTGTTTCAAAAATGAAGGAATATGGGGTTACAAGAGTTCCCGCCATTGCTGTGGACGGAAAACTACTGAATTGCTGCACCAACATCGAAATCACAAAAGAGGATTTGGTAAACGCGGGAATAGGAAGTTGTTAGGTATGGCAATTACTAAATGGAACAAAAAAACATCTATGGGGACTGCTGTATTTTCAGCAGTTTCCCTTAAACTATGCTGCTGGGGTCCTTTGCTACTTACAAGTGTAGCTGGTATTAGTGGAAGTTCTGTCTATTTTTCTTGGCTTATTGCCTTGAAACCTTATCTGTTGGTTATAGCATTTTTGTCATTGGGACTGGCCTTTTATCAGGTTTATAAAAAAAAGAAGGTGGACGATTGCGGTAACTGTGATATGGCTAAGCCATCATTTTTTAAGTCGAAATTCTATTTGTGGTTGGTTACAGTGTTTGTTGTTGTAATGACATTGGTTTCTTATTATCCACAAATATTTCATTCAACGGAGAAAGTAGGAATTGTTGCAACAAACAATACCGATATTCAAACTGTAAAGTTGAATATTGAAGGGATGGTATGCTCGGGTTGTGAAGAAAACATCAACCATTCGGTAAACAAAATTGACGGGGTTACAAATGTATCTACGTCTTTTGAAGAAGGGACTTCAATTATAGAATTTGATACCACTAAAACGAATGTCGATGAGATAAAAAAGGTCATTCAATCAAAAGGGTATTTGATTACAAATAGTAGAGACTGATAGACACGTATCCATTGCGGTGATAAAAGATAAATTAAAAACGACTTATCCAATTGGTAGTAATAATTCGTGAAGAGTAAATTCTACAAATCATTCAGCATATAACGTAACACATTACAGTCTTTTAATCCTGAAATTTGTAACATACAAATAAGAACGGATTTATGGAGACAATCAACATATTTGAAACCAAAGAAAAGAATACTAAAAAAGGAATAAAGGAATCATTCCCTGTTACGGGAATGACTTGTGCCTCTTGTGCAGCAAGTGTTGAATCTGTATTAAAACTCACGGAAGGTGTGTTTGATGCAAGTGTTAATTTTGCCAATAGTTCCGTTCTTGTGGAATATGACAAGGAGTTGAGTCCAAATCAACTTCAAAACGCGCTTCGTGAGGTCGGTTACGATATTATAATTGATGCCGAAGACCCTTCGGAAGTACAGCAAGAACTTCAGCAAAAGCATTATCAGGACATAAAAAACCGTACTATCTGGTCGGCCATACTTACCCTTCCCATTTTTGTATTAGGAATGTTTTTTATGCAATGGGAACCAGGTAAGTGGATTTCTTTGGTGTTGACTTTTCCAATTCTTTTTTGGTTCGGTCGTAGCTTTTTCATCAATGCTTTCAAGCAAGCCAAACACGGTAAATCAAATATGGATACGCTTGTAGCCTTGAGTACCGGAATCGCTTTTCTGTTTAGTGTGTTCAACACTTTTTTTCCTGAATTTTGGTTGAATCGTGGTATCGAGCCTCACGTTTATTATGAGGCGGCAACGGTAATTATAACCTTTATTTCCTTGGGGAAACTATTGGAGGAAAAGGCAAAGTCAAATACATCTTCAGCCATTAAAAAATTAATGGGACTACAGCCTAAAACGTTGAAAATTATTGAGAATGGTGAAGAAAAGGAAATTCCTATTTCGTCTGTTCAAGTAGGTCAGACCATTTTGGTGCGTCCCGGAGAAAAGATTCCCGTGGATGGCGAAGTTTCCAAGGGAAGCTCATATGTAGATGAAAGTATGATTACTGGTGAACCCGTTCCAGTTCAGAAATCCCAAGGGGAAAAGGTATTCGCTGGTACCGTTAATCAAAAAGGAAGTTTTCAATTTACCGCTGAAAAAGTAGGTGGAGAAACCCTGCTTTCCCAAATCATTAAAATGGTTCAGCAAGCGCAAGGGAGTAAGGCACCCGTTCAAAAACTGGTCGATAAGATTGCCGGTATTTTCGTTCCTGTGGTATTGGGTATTTCCATTGTAACCTTCATTGTCTGGATGTCTTTAGGAGGCGATAATGCCTTTTCACAAGCCTTATTGACCTCTGTAGCAGTATTGGTAATCGCCTGTCCTTGTGCTTTGGGATTGGCAACACCTACCGCCATAATGGTAGGTATCGGCAAGGGAGCCGAAAATAATATTCTGATAAAGGATGCCGAAAGTTTAGAACTCGGCCATAAAGTGAATGCAGTAATCCTTGATAAAACAGGTACGATTACAGAAGGAAAACCACTGGTAACCGATATACTCTGGAAGGATAAACTTCAAAATCAAAAGGAATACAAGGAAATTCTTTTGGCTATCGAAGCACAATCAGAACATCCTTTGGCAGAAGCGGTCGTCAATCATTTGAAAGAAGAAAATATTGAACAAGCAGAAATTACTTCCTTCGAAAGTATTACCGGAAAAGGTGTAAAGGCGCAACAGCAGAATGGTTCAAAATATTATGTGGGCAACCATAAACTAATGGTCGAAAAGGATATTCAAATCGACGCTACTTTAATGCAAACAGCAGAAAGTCTCGAAGAAAAAGCAAAAACAGTCATATTCTTTGGTAACGAAGATCAAGTGCTGGCGATACTCGCCATTGCAGACAAGATTAAGGAAACTTCAAAAATGGCCATAGCAACACTTCAAGAACGAGGCATTGAGGTCTATATGCTTACTGGAGATAACAATAAAACCGCATCTGCTGTCGCAAAACAAGTAGGAATAACAAATTACCAAGGAGAAGTGATGCCTTCGGACAAAGCGGCTTTTGTCGAAAAATTACAGGCGGACGGAAAGATAGTAGCAATGGTGGGCGATGGTATCAACGATTCGCACGCCCTGGCGCAAGCCAATGTGAGTATTGCTATGGGCAAAGGTTCGGATATCGCAATGGATGTAGCAAAAATGACCTTGATAACATCAGATTTACAATCTATCCCAAAAGCATTGGAACTATCAAAAAGAACCGTGTTGGGCATACGTCAGAACTTATTCTGGGCATTTATTTACAACATTATTGGCATTCCAATTGCAGCGGGAGTTCTTTATCCTGTAAATGGGTTTTTGTTGGATCCGATGATTGCAGGTGCAGCAATGGCATTCAGTAGTGTATCCGTAGTTGCAAATAGCTTAAGACTTAAACGAGTAAAACTTTAATAATAAATAAATTCAATACTATGAAAACTTTAAAATTTAAAACAAATATCAATTGTGGTGGGTGCGTATCAAAAGTCACCCCTTTTTTAAACAAACAAGAAGGTGTAGAAAGTTGGGAAGTAGATACCTCTAATCCTGATAAAATCCTAACCATTGAAAGCGATGGTGTAACCGAAGAAGATGTAAAGGCGACTTTGCAAAAAGTGGGATTTAAGGCCGAACCTGTAGATTAATACGTTTTTAATATGGCTTATATTTTTATTTCGGTTGTGATTGTTCTTTTTGCTGTTCATTTTTATAGAAAAGCAAAACGTCATAGTGTAAAGCCATTTCCAGAACATTGGCATAAATTATTGACGGATAATGTGCTGTTTTATAGAAATCTATCAAAAGACGCACAGCTAATTTTTCAGCAAAAAATGATGCTATTTTTAAGTGAGGTCTATATCGATGCTGTGCAGTTTGAACTGGAAGAGTTGGATAAGGTTTTAATTGCAGCAAGTGCCGTCATTCCAGTTTTTGGCTTCAAGGAATGGCACTACACAAATTTAAGTGGCATCCTTTTATATCCTGATAATTTTAATGAGGATATGCAATTTAGCAGTAAGGATAACTCACGGAATATTGGTGGAATAGTTGGAAATGGAAGGTTCGAGAAACAGATGATACTTTCCAAGAAAGCATTGTACCACGGCTTTAAAAATACAACCGATAAAAGCAATACTGGCATACACGAATTTGTGCACCTTATAGATAAGTTGGACGATAGAACAGACGGTGTGCCAGAGCGGCTAATGGAACATCAATATGCCATACCTTGGTTAAACTTAATCCATAAAGAAATGGAAGCGATTAACGATAACCATTCAGATATTCGTAAATATGGTGGAACAAATCAAGCTGAATTCTTTGCGGTTGCTTCAGAGTATTTTTTTGAACGAGCGGATTTACTAAAAAGAAAACATCCAGAACTTTATGGGATGTTGGTGGAATGTTTTAGGCAAGAACCGAGCACTTGAGAAAATGAATCAGGCAAACTATAGAGAGTTCAGTTTACACTCTCGTGTAACGTGCTCAAACGTTAGTTTACTATGATTTCCGCATATCCTGCAAGTTCCTTTACGTTTCAAATTATCCTATGAATCCAGTTTTTTGATTTTATCAGTTAGTTCTTCAGGTTGTAAAATTGGTATTGCTTCACGTTCTACACGCAATCCCAATCCTTTGGTCTGATTTATATGGTTAGTAGTAAATTGATTTATGTGAACGTAAATAATTCCAATATCATCACTCATTCGGGTTTGCCAGTCAAAACCATACAATTCTTTCAACCATTTAAAAGGTGTAGTTCTGAACATAACATTGGGGTTTTTGTAATGCCGACCATCATCCAATAGTATGATTAGCAGATAAACCCTGTTGAATCCAATTTTGGTATATCCATTTGCCTGAATAGTTCCCTTTTTTTGAACGCTTGTAATCTTGTTTATCTTTGGTGGTTGATTTTCAAGCGATTCGGTTTTTACTATTTTACATTCTATTCCAACCGCATTTTGTTCCTTTCCTTGCTCATACAGAAGAATGTCAATATCCCCAGGCATTTTGTTTGGGATTGTGATAGGTTCTTTAACGCCACAATGGTATTTCACCGAATTTGATGATGGAAATACATTGCTAAATAACATCCTTTTGAAATCTCGATTTCCCATAAGCCAATTAACAGCTTGGTCTTCACTATCAAAAGTTCTGGTAACACTTACATCTGGCTTGGGATTGTTTACGAAAAATGAAATGGTCGAAGAACCATCAAGAGGTTGTCTGTCCGAAAACACATATTCTGTTACCTCATATTCCAGTGGTGGTTCTTTTCGGAAAAATTGAACTATTCTATTTTTAATGTCTGCCCATATTCCCATACGTTAAAATGGAAATATTTGGTCAGTAAATTGTTTAAATATGTCGCTGGCCAAAGTTTTGTCAAAGGCTTTGGCTGCGACCAAATCGCCAAGTTTTGATTTTAATAACTGACCAAACGATTTTTTGCTTAGATGCGGAATGTCATTGCGCAACTCATCAAACTCATCGAAGATGATTTGTTGACCATATCCTGATTTTTTAATCTCGGATAATATCTCTTTCAAAAGTTCTTTTAATTCTTCATCAGAATCGCTAATTTTTGAGTAGTCGGGCACCTGTGCTTTTCTGGCTTGTTCAATGGCATACTTTCCCTCAAGTTTTAGTTTGGCATTTACCTCACGACCATTCATAGTCTCAATAAGGCCTCGTTCTTCAAGCATTCTACCATAGTCCCAATCTTCGCTACGCCCACCTAACTTTAGGCCGTTACCTTCAAGAATCCACTTAATAGAATAGTATTTCCCATCATTATACAGTTCATATAGTTTAGAAAGTATAAGATCAAGAATGCCTTCGGTATCAAGGTTTTTATGCTCTTCTAAATCAATGTCATCAGCTCGCACAATAGCATCTGAAATGAATAATATTTTTAAATAGTAATCAAGCCCATTAATTTCATCTTTAATGGTTTGAATAGTGTTTTTGACTCTTTGGTCGATACCTAATTTCATTCCGAAATTATATCCTTGTTGAGCCTTAAACTCGTATGCAAAATTGGTGTGTTCAGGGTCAAAAGAAGCCTTTACATAACTGATTACATCGCTTTCCCACGATTGTTTTTCCTCTTTCAATTCATTTAATAAATCCTCAGTTCTTGCTGCTTTATATTTTTTTAATAAGCGCATTTCCTTCGGACTGAAAATTTTCAAGACTACTTTTAAATTCAGTCCATTTAACCTTTAACACCATAAACATAAAATTATGTTGGTAAAGGTAAGGGAATGGCAATTGAATATGTTGAAATATGACTTTAAAATATTTGCAGATGGCTGATAATAGTTCAAAAATTTACCACACTATCCAAAGCATCATCTGCTTCTTTGTGAATAAAATTAGCTTGATAGTTCAATGTGGTTTTTAAATCGCTATGACGATACAATTTTTGCAGCATAAAGGGATGGATGGTATCACCAGCAATATTACCAAAAGTATGTCTGGCGATATGCATTGTTATCTTCTTGTCTATTTTAGCTTTTTTAGCAATGGATTTTAAGTTGTCATTGAATTTCTTAGTTGCCGTTTTCCTTTTATTATAGATGTCTTTTGCATCATCAAGATTCGCCTTTTTCAATTCAGGGAAAACAAAATCGGTTGCATATCTTTTGTCTTCTTTGTAATAATCTAAAATTTTGAAAACCTTATCTGGAATTTTTAATGATAGTAATTTTGAGTTTTTGTTCATTCTATAATGCAACCTTTTGTCGTATATGTCAGACCACTTTGTCCACAGTACATCGGTAACTCGCATTCCGGCAAAGTTAAAACTAAAGAGCCAGACATTTCGGGTGTGTATTTCACTCAAAGTTAAATTTTCAAGAGCTTCTATGGCTCTTACTTCAATAATATTCAACCCGACTTTGCTTGTTTCTGGAAACTTAATTTTAATCTTGTCACCACCAAAAGGGTACAATTCCCTACTAACAATTTTAAGCTTTATTGCCCTATTGAACAATAAGCGGATAAATACCAGTATATTCATTATTGACGTTTCGGCTAGAGAATGTTCAACTTTTAGATATATCATCAATTTCTTCAGGAAACGCTCGTCGATTTCCTGAAAGGAAAGTAGTTTGGATTTATTGAATTTTAAGATATAACTTACCAAAGCACTATCTGTGGATAGGCGGTTTAATTTTTCAGCAACTTTCAATTCATCGAGATGCTCTTGGGCAAGTTCAAAAAAGGTAGCGGAGTTTCCCGAGGCATATATCTCTTTTTTGATTTGGTTGGCAGATGCATCTTTATGCTCGGATTGTAAGTCTATAAGTGCTTTATTGGCGTTCGAGAGTTCCTGTGATAGCAACTTGTTTAAACTATCAGCATTTGAATTAGATTTTCTTACTCGAATATTTTTTTCGTCCCAATCCTCTATGTCAATATAATGACCTATATATTGATATGTTGAACGACGATTTTTTGTAATTCGAACAGCTAATGGGTAAAGCCCTTTACTGTTTGGTTTTTTACGTAGAACTATCTTTGCGTTTGATGACATAATTGACCTGTTTTGAGTACGAAAGTCAAATCAGGTACAACATAGGTACAACATTCCATTTTGAATGTATTCCTTTACCTAGGAACACCATAAAGATACGAAATTATTGTTCTTTTCAGGTACAACATAGGTACAACAAATGTTGAAATCAATTGATATTAGATGATATTAAAGAAAATGCAGAAACATATAATCAATTGAAAATGAATGACTTTGATGTAATTTGGTGCAATATACGCTAGACTTAGGATCTAGTGCCGCAAGGTGTGAGAGTTCGAGTCTCTCCGCCTGTACAGAGAAAAAAAGCTAACTTTTTAAGTTAGTTTTTTTTTTGTTTTAAATTATTAAAAAAAGGCTTTAACCTAATTAGATTAAAGCCTTTTTAAAAGCAAATTTCTATTCTGACT
>NZ_JAYMEE010000092.1:163541-395979 GCF_037029245.1 Mesoflavibacter sp. CH_XMU1422-2
TGTTTTAAATTATTAAAAAAAGGCTTTAACCTAATTAGATTAAAGCCTTTTTAAAAGCAAATTTCTATTCTGACTAATTAATAATTAATTTTTGAGTTGAAGATTGACCGTTTTCGTTTTTAAGTTGAATAAGGTACAACCCTTCTGAAATACCTTCAACGTTAAAAGCATGTCCTTTTTCAAAATCACCATTAAACGATTTTATTTCTTTTCCAGAAACATCAATAATCGATACATTGTTTAATTTAATATTTACCGAAAATGTCGTTTTAGTTGGGTTTGGATATAGTTTAATAGAATCTTCTACATCAAAACTTGTAGTGCTTAAACTTTGAGGAGCAGCATTACCAAAAATTCTAAATTCACCAGCAGGAATATTAATTGTTGCAGCTGTGTTTGATACGTTTATTGATGTTGAATTTGTTTCGTCCATTAAATCATACCAAGTTCCTGTGTATGGAAAATCAGGAACAATGTTTTGAGCTGTTAAATCAAAGTTTGCTAAAATCACTACATTTTTTAACTCTGTTGCAGGAATAGCATCATTCCAAATAAAAATGCGAGGTGTTAAATCTCCAGAGTCAATAGAGTAGTCACCTTCAAAAACATCTTCGTTAATTTTTAAATCGTTTAACCTTGCCCAATCACTAAACACTTGACTTCTATTTGGATCACTTGTCCAGTTATTAGCCCATTGTGGTTGTGGTTTTGTAGCCAACTTACAGTCACCATCATTATTTCCATCATAATCACTATTTACTACACCATTATCACAAGTCCAAATAGAAATGTCCATTCCTAATTCAGCAAAATGCCATAACATTTTAGGACCAGGAATCATGATAGATGTTGCACCAATGGTTGACATTCTTGTTAAAGCGGTATTTAAATCTGTTATATCATAACTACCATTGCTAGCGCCAAAGGTTGCCATCTCGTACATTACACGGTCTTTATCATGACTTTCTGGGTAACCTAAAGCTCTTTTCATTGTAAACCCATGTTCGTTACTTCCCATACCGCTAATGTTTGCAGCATTACCATTACCAAGGTTTTTGTAATCGTTCCACATTTCTTTCCACATCATTACACCTTTAGGAATAGTTTCTCCAATACGGTAGTTAGCCCATTGTTGTTCTTCAGGATCAGACCCTAAGTGTTCAAATATAGCATAGTGATATGGGTCTAAAGTCCAAGAGTAGTCTACGTATTCTCTTAATACATCTACACGATCTTGTTGATAACCATTTGTACAATTCTCGTCTCCAGATGTACAGTTTTGAGTGAATCCTTTTGTTAAATCCCAACGAAAACCATCTATATGAAACTCTTCAATCCAATGTTTAATGACACGTTTTGTATAGTCTTTTGTTATTTGGTTTGAATGGTTAAAATCATTTCCAACATTATAAGTATGTGTAGGTGTTACATTAAAATATGGGTTTTGACTATTTGGTTCTCCCCAACCATCTCCATCAGGATCATTCATCCACATACGTACCATTGGGTTACGTCCAAAAGCATGGTTTAGTGCTAAATCTAAAATTACAGCAATACCGTTTTGGTGGCAAACATCTATTAATTCTTTTAATTTATCTTCTGTACCATAAAATTTATCTAATGCCATATGAAAGGATGTATTGTATCCCCAGCTTTCGTTACCTTCAAATTCCATTACAGGCATTAACTCGATAGCATTAATGTTTAAGCTTTTAAAATAGTCTATTTTATCTATGACATCTTGATAATTTCTGTCTGCATCAAAGTCTCTAACTAAAAGTTTATAAACAATTAAGTCTTCTTTTTTAGGCTTAGTAAAGTTTATGACTTGCCAGTTGTAAGGTGTTTGTGCTGTTTGTAAAACAGTAACCTCGCGTTCTTGACCTGCAGGATATGCTGGCAAGTTTGGGTATGATGCAGCAGGAATCCATGGATCATCAAAAGGTGACAATACTAAAGTTGAATAAGGGTCTGCAGTTTTTACTAAAGCAGGAGAGTTTGCAGGCGGATCTAAGTCAAATACCCAGTATTGGTAAGTTTCTATTTGATTAGGAGTCAAACCTGTTAATTCCAACCAATATTTACCTGTACTAGGATCTCTTTTCATTGCATAAGAGTTGTCAGGGTTATAGTTGTTAAAGCTTCCTGCAACTTGAATGTATTCTTTGTTTGGGGCACTTAATACTAAAGTAGCTTTAGTAGGATCAGTATCATAATTGATACCGTCTTCTAATCCTGCTGGAATGCTCTGCTCAGTAGTATTTGATATAACTAATACTTCAAAGCTAACTTCTCCAGTATCTGTAGTATTAGTAGGAGAACCTACAAATTTTACAGTACCACTTTCTGTTATGTTTGGAATTGTAGTGCTACAAGTAGGAAATCCACAAGTACCTGTTGCTACAGAGACATTATTGTAGAATACCTCAAAACTTCCTTGTACAGTAACAGAGCCTTGATAAGCAATAGTGGCGCTTATTGTTAAATCATCTCCAGATTCTAAAACAATAGGAGTGCTTGATGGATTATTAAGATTTATTTTTACACTACCAATAGGAAATATATAATCATTACATCCATTATCTTTTAATTCTGCAGTACCATCAGCATTTCTAAAAACTACACCCATTTGAGTAGCGGCATCTGCTTGAGCTTGAGATAAGCTATAGTATGTTTGAGGTGTTATTGTTATACTAAAAGTTCCATCTCCATTATTAGTCATTTCTCCAACACCATCATCTTGTCCCCAATTCCCAATTACATTAAATCCAAAAGCATTAGAATTGTCTCCAATACCTGAATGCATATAAACCTTAGAAGGATTGTTAAGACCATTACAATTAGTGTCTGTAAAATTATTTGTATCTACAGTAATAGTTACAGGTTGATCAACTTCTATAGTAGACACGTCAAGAGAGACTTGAGCATTGATACATCCAACTATTAAAAAGATAATATAAGATAATTTTTTTATCATACTTTAGTTATTAAAATGAAACAAGGCTATCAGAAAATAGCCTTGTTTCTTTACGTTTTTAATTTATTGTAATTGTTTTGTTTACAGTATCTACAGTCAAAGTATATGTGCCAGGCGAACCAGTAAAAGAGAAATTACTATCTCCGTCATTTGCGTTTTGAAAGTTTGCATCTATGCTATATCCTTCATTTTCATAATATGGATAATTAAAACTTGGTGAATCCCACTCTAAAGAGGCATCGGTGAAGAACCTAAA
Source organism: Mesoflavibacter sp. CH_XMU1422-2 (assembly GCF_037029245.1). Taxonomy (NCBI): domain Bacteria; kingdom Pseudomonadati; phylum Bacteroidota; class Flavobacteriia; order Flavobacteriales; family Flavobacteriaceae; genus Mesoflavibacter; species Mesoflavibacter sp. CH_XMU1422-2. The sequence continues at coordinate 166,775 of NZ_JAYMEE010000092.1, forward strand.
TGCATCATTTGCAAATGTAACATCCCCAGAATAAACTCCATTTCCAGTACACGGTAAAGAAACAGGCGAAGCCCATCCCCATCCCGCATCAGGGACACCAGCACCTACAAGCCATAATTGGTCGTATTCACAATTAACACCAGTTTGTGGTTCTAGTAAGTTAACGGTTATAGCTTGTATAGGTGTAAATTTTTCTGTAGTTGATATTGGGTCTCCAACAAAAGCTCTTACTCGAAAGTTTAAATCACCCATTCCTGGAACAGGAATTTCATAAGCTTCAGCTAATAACTTTAATTCTCCAATAGAGACTTCAATTTGATTATTTGCATTAGACAAAGTAGGAACTATGGTTGCATCTGAAAAATCGCCTAATACAGAAGACTGTAACTCATAAGATACGTTAGTAGGAACATCAAAATTTGCAGGGTTAAAAGAAAATATTACACCAATATTGTCATTAGTACTACTTTCGGCAGGTAAAGAGTACTCTGATAAAAATGTATTGGTGAATTCAAATTCTCCTTGTGGAGCTGCAACAAATTCTAAACTATCATCTTCTTCACAAGAAGTAAAGCTTAAGAATAATGTCAAAAATAAAGCTGATATTTTTATAAAATTTTTCATTGTTTCAATTTTTAATTAGTAACCAGGGTTTTGTTGTAAATTAGGATTAGCGTCTAAAGCAGATTGTGGTATAGGGAATAATCTATAAGAATCGGGTATAGATGTACCGTTTAAGGTGTTACCTTTCCAAGGCCATAAGTAGCTTCCACCTGTAAACATACCAAATCTAATAAGGTCAGTTCTTCTATGTCCTTCTAAGTTTAATTCTCTAGCTCTTTCGTCTATAATAAAATCTAATGTTAAATCTGACATATTTATTAAATCTGCATTAGCTCTATCTCTAACTAAATTAACATATGTTAAAGCATCATTCATGTTTGTGTTAGAAGCACCTCTTAAAGCACATTCTGCATACATTAAATATACATCTGCAAGTCTATAAAGCGGGAAATCTGTTCCTGAGAATGAAGTTCCTGTTGTAGGTGTTTCGTTAAAATCGTTGTTTCTAAACTTAATTGAAGGATAACCATCTGTCCATTCTCTGTAATCTGTCATAGTGTAATTGTGACCATCCGTCCAGAATAAACTTGCTCTAACATCATTAGATGTATTTAAATCTCCAAATAGACCATACCAAGCTTCTGTTGCTCTGTGACCTTGCCAACCTTCGGCAGCGCCAAATTCTAAGATAGGAATAGTATCAGGACTTAAATTACCATTTACGATGTATGTAGTGTTACCAAAGCTTTGACTATTTACTGCGTCTGCAATTAGAGGGTAAATAATTTCTGTAGATACATGATTGTCTCCAGAGAAATTTTGAACAAAATTTTCTTCTAATTGATAACCACCTTCATTTATTATTTTATTGATATAAGTTGCTGCTTCTGTATACATTGCTGTTCCTGTGTATACTTCGGCATTAATATATAATTTAGCTAATAACATATCTACTACGTATGTGTTTGCTCTACCGTAACCATTGTCGTTTCCAATAGTTGGTTCTATATCTAATAATTCTGACTCAACAAAGTTAAATAACTCTTCTCTTGAAGCTTCTGGTAAGAAATCTGATGATCCAGAGTTTTCTTCAGTAACTAAAACTCCTTTTCCAAATGTATCTATTAAATAGTAGTAAGCTAAAGCTCTTAAAAATCGTACTTCGCTTTGAATAGATTCAGGTATTTCAACACCAGCATTAGGTAAAACTGTTAACAAGTTGTTACATTGGGGAATCGTATAGTATGCACGATTATATAAATATCTAAAAAACTTGTTGTTACTTGTCCATTGAGATGTTGTTGTTAATTGGTCTAAACCATCATCTCCCCAACGATTTTTCATGCCATCGGCAGTAAAATCTTGTAAGTTGATAATACCTCTTAAAAAAGGAGACTCACCTGGATCATCAGAAACATCAGAACTTCCAGGACCATTTGGTCCTGATAATGCAAAAGAAGCATAAAGTCTAGATAATAAACCTTCTATTGCATTTGGGTCTTGATCTAAAAGCTGTTGTAGAGTAAGCTCTACTTTTGGTTCTGTGTCTAGATCGTTGACACATGACGTAATCGTTACAAATAACGCCAATCCAAAAAATGTTAATATTAATTTTTTCATAGTCATAATTTTAAAAATCTAAGTTTACACCAAATGTATAAGCTGTTGGTCTTGGGTAAAACGCACCATCTATTCCTCCAAATTGTTCAGGATCTTGTCCATCGTAATTAGTTATAATAAAAGGATTGTTTACCGATGCGTAAAGCCTCATGTTTGTATTTTTTATAAAATTGTTAGGTAAACTATAGCCAACAACAATATTTTCACATCTCATAAACGCTGCGTCTTGTAGGAAATAATCAGAGAACTGTATGTTTCCGTTAGCATCCTGAAAAGCAGGGTTAGCAGCACCATTATAAAAATTAAGTACATTTGAGATACTTGTATTATTGTTAGGAGCAGCACTTTCTGTAAATCCAAAACGTAAAGCATTTAAGTCATAAACTTTTCCATCTAACTGACCTCTAAACGTTGTACCAAAATCCCAATTTTTGTAGTTAAAGTTTAATCCAAATCCAAAATTCCAGTTTGGTCTAAGAGGTGTATAGTATTTGTCTTCTTCAGTTATTTGATTGTCTCCATTTAAATCTACAAAAGCATTTGGTATTGGGTTACCATCGGTATCATATACTTGTTTGAATACACCAGCTTGGTAAGGTTCTTTACCTTCTAAGTTGAATAATAAATTAGATCCTGTATTTAATAACTGACCGCCAATGTTAAGTCTATTAACACCTCCTAAATCAGTAACCTCTGTTTTTGCATAAGATAAATTACCATTAATACTTAAGCCTATATCTTCTTTTTGGATAGCATTTAAGTTTAAACTAAGTTCAAAACCTTCACTATCTGTACTTCCAACATTTTTAATAAAGCTATCTGTTAAAGATTGACCTGGTGGTAAACTTACTCTTGATAATAAATCTGTAGTTTCTCTTTTAAATACATCAAAACTACCTGTTATCAATCTGTTATTAAAGAAAGCAAAATCAATACCAGCATTTAATGTTGTTGTTTTTTCCCAAGTTAACCCAGTTTGAAATGCATTAGCAGAATATAAATTATATCCAGGTAAGTATTGACTGTTTTGACTTCCTACAGAAAACAATGGACTTGTTGGGTAGAATCCAGAAACGCCAGTAATATTTTGTTGTCCTGTTTTACCCCATCCTAATCTTAATTTAAGATCATTAACAAAATTTACATTTTTTAGAAAGTTTTCTTCTTTTACTTTCCAAGCTAGCGCAGCAGAAGGGAATAATCCCCAAACTTTATCTCCCCAAATGTCATCAAATACAAATAGAGAAGATGCGTCTGCTCTTAATGATAATGTTAAAAGGTATTTGTCCTTGATATTAATATTTGATCTTGCAAAAAATGATTGTAAGTTTTGAGTGTTATAATATCTATTGTTTGGATTGTTTGGGTTTAATACTAAATATCTTTCTCCAATAGCTACACCATATTGATCAACTTCTTCTTGAGTAGATGCGTAGTTATAAGTGTCATTATTACCATCGTTTTTAAAATTTTGGTAAGCGTATCCAAGCTGGACATCGTAATTATTAATAAACGAATTTTGTAGGTTTTTTGCATATTTTAAATAAGCATCAAAAGTTGTATTAGTTATATGTTGTCTTTCAGCATAATTTAATCCAGGATTAAATACTCCTTGACCATTTTCATCTAACTTATAAGTAGCTAAAGCGCCTTCGCCAAAAGTCTCTCTAATTTTAGATCTAGAAGCATCTAAACCAACATTAACAACAGCTTTTAACTCAGGTAAAAAAGGCATAGTGTAATCAAATTCTATGTTTCCTAAAAATCTAAATGCTTTTTCAGGTCTTTCACGTTGCTCAAGTAGCGCTAGAGGATTGTATTGTCCATCAATTAGATTAGGGTTTGTAGCATTTAAATTAGTATAAAACCCGTTAAATATACCTGAAGTATTATAAATTGGTTTTGTTGGGTCAAATACTAATGCGCCACCTAAAGCTCCACCAGCATCTGTTGCATTTTTCTCTGCCCAAGTTAGTTTTGCATTGGTATCAATTTTTAAATTATCGTCTAAAAGTTGAGGTGATAATTTAAATGAAGCACTAAATCTTTCATAATTCTCTGCCCAAGTTAGTTTTGCATTGGTATCAATTTTTAAATTATCGTCTAAAAGTTGAGGTGATAATTTAAATGAAGCACTAAATCTTTCATAATCGTCTGTTCTTACAACACCTTGTGCGTTGTTGTAACCTATTGAAGCTCTAAAAGGTGTGTTTTCTCCTAGATTAGCTCTAGCAGAAAAATTAGTGTTAGATGTAAATGCTGTTCTAATAATTGCATCTCTCCAGTTAGTGTCATAAATAGCTCTATCTCCATCAGGAGTATTTAAGATATAACTAACAGGTTCGTTTGTTGTAACAGAACCAACTGGTACACCAAGACTGCCTACTAAATCTGGATGATACTCTTGTATAAATCTTACATAACTATCACTATCCATCATATCTATACCTTCTCCAGCGCTACTAGCAGTTACTGTTGTAGAGAAGTTAAATTGTGGTGCTCCAGAAGTTCCTCTTTTTGTAGTAATAATAATTACACCGTTAGAGGCACGAGAACCGTAAATTGCTGTAGCAGATGCATCTTTTAATATAGTGAAGCTTTCTACATCATTAGGATTTACTAATGATAAAGGGTTGCTTACACCTGCTGGATTTTGTGTACCTACAGGTATTCCGTCAATTACTATTAATGGACTACTATCTGCATTTAAAGAGGCGCCACCTCTAATTCTAATATTAGGAGCAGAATCTGGTGATCCACCACTATCTGTAATTCTTACACCTGCTGCTTTACCTTGCAGTAATTGATCCGTAGATTGAATGGCTCCTTTGTTAAAATCGTCAGATGAAACTACATCTACAGACCCAGTTAAATCTTCTTTTTTAACACTACCATACCCAATAATTACAACTTCGTCTAACTGGGCAGAGTCTTCTGCTAAAGCCACGTTAATTTTGTCTTGACCATTATATGTTACTTCTTGAGTAATAAATCCTACGTAAGAAAAAACTAAAACTTCTCCTTGATTAACTTGTAGGCTATAATTACCATCAAAATCTGTAACAGTACCTTTGGTTGTGTTTTTAACTAAAACATTAACTGTTGGTAATGGCAATGAGGTTGCTTGCTCTGTAACTGTACCAGTTACTGTGTTCTGAGCCATTATTAGAGATGGTATCAGAATAAACGCAAACAACAACCCTTTAAAAATTGTTTTCATACAATTGCTATTAAATTATTTTATTAGTCTATTTTTAAATATATTTTTACTTCTCGTTATAAAGCTATGTAAAATTTATGTTAAATTGACGTAACTCCTTTGTTAACAGGTTACTCAAACGTTTTCGTGTTGAAAACTTTTGGTTATTTAACAAAAGAGACCGTAAAATTTTGCAAAAATCACATTTAGAACGTGCTTTTAATAGCAGGTTTTTAGTTTAAAGGAAATAATTTATTAAATTCTCAATACAAAAGCAACACAAACATATTGATTAACAGTATCTAAGATGAAAAAAAAAGTAACATTAAAGCAAATAGCAAAAGAATTAGATGTATCTATATCTACAGTCTCTAAAGCATTAAAAAACAGTATTGAGATAAGTGAGGATACAAGACAAAAAGTGCAAGCTTTTGCTAAACTCTACAATTATAGACCTAATAATATTGCTTTGAGTTTAAAAAACAGAAAAACAAAAACTATAGGTGTAATTATACCAGAAATTGTTCATCACTTTTTCTCCAAAGTAATAAGCGGTATAGAAAAAGAAGCATTAAATAGAGGTTATAATGTTATTGTCGGTTTGTCTAACGAGTCTTTTTCTAACGAAGTAATAAATATGGAGATGCTGGCTAATGGTAGTATAGATGGATTTATACTTTCTGTGTCAAAAGAAACTATGTTGCTTCAAGATTATCATCATTTAACCGAAACTATTAATCAAGGTATGCCAGTAGTAATGTTTGATCGTGTGATAAACGAAATTAATTGTGATAAAGTAATTGTAGATGATTTTGAAGGCGCAGTAAAAGCTACTAATAAACTTATTGAAAATGGTTGTAAAAAGATTGGTTTAATTACAACAAAGGATTATATAAATGTTGGAAAATTAAGAACCCAAGGGTATTTAAAAGCGTTAGAAGATCATCAGATTTTTCCAGAACCAGACTTTATCTTAAAAGTAGATGACGAAAAACTTTCAGAAGAAAATCTTGAAAGTTTGGAGAAAGAAATAGAAAGCTTTTTTAAAGCAAACAAAAATCTAGATGGAATAGTTGCAGTTAACGAAATCTATGCAATTACTGCGATGAAAGTTGCTAGAAAGTTAAAAATAAAAATACCTGAAAGTCTTCAAGTAATTGGTTTTACAGATGGTGTATTGTCCAAGCACGCTGTGCCAAGTCTAACAACGGTTAGTCAGCACGCAAGCCAAATGGGAGAAAAAGCAGCAGAACTTTTAATTAATAATCTAGAGAGAGAAGACGAAGAAGAGGTATACGAAACCTTTACAATTCAAACCGATTTAATAGAACGAGAATCTACAAAATAAGATTTTTAACATATAATCTTAAAATGTTTTTTATCTTTACGGCAATCAAAACTTATATTTTTACTTCTCACCTTTAAGTTTTGATAGGTTTTTTCAGCTTATCAAATAGTATAAATTTAATAATACTATAAATGAAAAAACAGAAGTTAGGATTTTGGGAAATCTGGAACATGAGTTTTGGTTTTCTTGGGATTCAATTTGGATTTGCCTTGCAAGGAGGCTTTATGTCTAGAATTTTTCAAACATTAGGCGCAGCTAAAGATGAAATCCCTTTACTATGGATTGCAGCACCGTTAACTGGACTTTTAGTTCAGCCAATTATTGGATATTTAAGTGATAGGACTTGGCACCCAAAACTAGGAAGGCGTAGACCTTACTTTTTAATCGGAGCTATTTTAAGCTCTTTAGCCTTATTTTTTGTGCCTTACTCGCCTGCACTTTGGATAGCAGCTGGTTTTTTATGGATTTTAGATGCATCAATTAATGTGTCTATGGAGCCATTTAGAGCTTTAGTTGCAGATAAGTTACCAGATTCACAAAGATCTTATGGTTTTGTAGTACAAACATTAATAATTGGTATTGGTACTTGGATAGCTAGTAACCTACCATGGATGGTATCTCAATTTGGTGTTAGCGATTCTGCAGACTCTGGTGTCATTACAGACACTGTAAAAGTAGCTTTTGCAATAGGAGCTTTTGTGTTTTTAATTAGTGTATTATATACAATTTTTACAACTACAGAATATCCACCAGAAGATATGGAAGAATTTGAGCGCGAAAAAGCTCAAAAAAACAACTTCATAAAAGACATAACAAACAATATAGGTAGTATGCCAACAACCATGAAAAAACTTGGTGTTATCCAATTCTTTTCTTGGTTTGCGTTTTTTACAATGTGGAGTTTAGCTAATCCTGCACTTACAGAGCATGTCTTTCATACTCCCGCACCTATAGAAACTGCTTTTGATATGGCAGACAGCGCACAAAAGCTAGCTTTTGATACTGCAAACACAGCATTTCAAAAATCTTCAAATTTAGTAGGTTCTGCAATGGGTATTTATGGCTTGTCATCTATGGCGTTTGCTTTACTACTAACTTTTTATACTTCCAAAAGAAGAATTAATAGAAAATTTGTACACATGGGTTCTTTAATATTAGGAGGTATAGGTTTTTTAATGATGAATATAGCAACTCCTGAAACCCTAAAATATTGCTTTATTCTTATAGGTTTTGCATGGGGAAGTATTCTTTCAATGCCATATGCTATGTTATCTAGTAGTGTAGACCCTAAGAAAATGGGAGTAATCATGGGGATATTTAACATGTTTATTGTAATTCCTCAAATTATTGCCGCACTTGGTGGTATTAATTTTATCTCTGGATTATTAGGTGAAGAAGCAATAAATGCTATGACAGTTGCAGGTATAAGTTTAGTTATAGCTGGACTTTGCAATCTGTTAATTACAAACAAAAATGCAATTACATATCAAATAGAAGAGAATTAAAATGAATAAAAAAGGCTTCATATTCGATTTAGATGGTGTTATCGTAGACACAGCAAAATATCACTTTTTAGCTTGGCAAAAACTAGCAAAAAGTATCGGTATTGATTTTTCGCACGAACAAAACGAACAACTTAAAGGTGTAAGCAGAGTTAAATCTCTTGAAAAAATCTTAGCATGGGGAAATAAAACCATTTCAGAAGACAAATTTAATGCCTTAATGGCTTCAAAAAATGATGATTATTTAAGCTTTATAGCAAAAATGAATCATGAAGAAATTCTTCCCGATGTACCCAAAGTTTTAAATTACTTGAAAGAACAAAATCAACCTATTTCTCTAGGATCGGCAAGTAAAAATGCACGTCAAATTCTTGAAAAGGTAGATTTACTAAATCAGTTTGATGCAATCGTAGATGGTAATGACGTAAGCAAAGCAAAACCAGATCCAGAAGTATTTTTAATTGCAGCAAAATCATTAAACGTAAACCCAGAAGATTGTATTGTTTTTGAAGATTCGGTTGCAGGTGTTCAAGCTGCAAATACAGCAAATATGATTTCTATAGGTATAGGGGAAGAAAACGTATTACATGAAGCAGATTATGTCTTTTCAAATTTTACAGAAATAGACACTGCATTTATAGATAAATTAATAAAAAGATAAATTATTCATTAACAATGAATCAAGATTATATACAACCAAACAATTGGTCAATTATAGAAGAAGGATTTGACGTAGATCGCGTAAAATCTTCAGAAAGTTTATTTAGCATCGGTAATGGCGCAATGGGTCAACGTGCTAATTTTGAAGAGCAATACTCAGGACCAACCTTTCAAGGTAGTTATATTGCTGGCGTGTATTATCCAGATAAAACTCGTGTTGGTTGGTGGAAAAACGGATATCCAGAATACTTCGCTAAAGTACTTAACGCACCTAGTTGGATTGGTATTAATGTGACAATTAATGGAGAAGCTTTAGACCTTTATAAAGCAAAAAGCATAGACAACTTTCGTAGAGAATTAAATATGAAAGAAGGCTGGCTATCTAGAAGTTTTGAGGAAACACTTCAAAATGATTTAAAGGTAGAAGTCAACATCGTTCGTTTTTTAAGTTTAGATTTAGATGAAGTCGGTGCGATAAAATTCAACATAAAACCATTAAACGGAAGCACAGCTATTCAGTTTCAACCTTATATAGATAGCGGTATTACTAACGAAGATTCTAATTGGGATGATAAGTTTTGGAATACCACAAATGTTGAAGCTATAAACGACCAAGCATTTATAGAAGCGCATACCATGAAAACTAATTTTCATACCTGCACCTTTATGCAGTCTCACGCGTTTATAAATGATGAAAAGCAAGATATTGCGCCAGAAGCAACTTCAACAGAACAAACAATTGCATTTTCATATAATGTAGAAGTTGATCAAAATCAAACTGCAAGTTTAGTAAAGTTTGGTGGTTATACCGTAGATAGAAATTATGAGAAGGATCAATTAATAGAGGCAGCAAAAACAGTATTGTCAAAAGCTAACACAAAAGGTTTTGATTCACTTTTAGAAGACCAAAAACAAGCTTGGGCAGAGATTTGGAAGATGTCAGATATTACTATATATGGTGATGTAAAAGCACAACAAGGTATTAGATTTAATATCTTTCAACTTAATCAAACCTATTTAGGGAAAGACTCTAGATTAAACATTGGTCCAAAAGGGTTTACTGGCGAAAAATATGGCGGTAGTACCTATTGGGATACAGAAGCGTATTGTATTCCTTTTTACATGGCAACCAAAGACCAAAAAGTAGCTCGTAACTTATTGCAATACCGTTATAATCACTTAGATAAAGCTATAGAAAACGCGCAAAAATTAGGGTTTAATAATGGAGCAGCACTTTACCCAATGGTAACCATGAATGGTGAAGAATGCCATAACGAATGGGAAATTACCTTTGAAGAAATACATCGTAATGGTGCAATTGCTTTTGCCATATTTAATTATTACCGTTATACAGGCGATTATAGCTACATTCCAGAAATGGGATTAGAAGTACTTATTGGTATAGCTAGATTCTGGCAACAACGTGCAACATTTTCTTCAGACAAAAATAAATACGTTATTTTAGGAGTTACTGGTCCAAACGAATACGAAAACAATGTAAACAATAACTGGTACACTAATTATATAGCAAAATGGTGTATAGATTATGCTTTGCAAAATATTGAAAAAGTAAAAGAAGAATTTACCTCAGATTACAACAGGATTATGGATAAAGTTTCTTTATCTCCTAAAGAAATGGAAACTTGGCAAGATGTTGCAAACAACATGTATTTTCCTTATTCAGAGAAACATAATGTTTACCTGCAACAAGATGGCTTTTTAGATAAAGAGTTAATCACGGTTGAAGATTTAGAAAAATCACAAAGACCAATTAATCAAAAATGGAGTTGGGATCGTATTTTACGTTCTCCTTATATCAAACAAGCAGATACATTACAAGGGTTTTACTTCTTCGAAGATCATTTTACAGATGAAGAATTAAAACGTCATTTCGATTTTTATGAGCCATTTACAGTACACGAAAGCTCACTATCGCCATGTGTACACAGTATTCAGGCAGCAAAATTAAATCAAATGGAGCAAGCTTATGCATTTTACTTACGTACATCACGTTTAGATCTTGACGATTATAATAAAGAAGTAGAAGAAGGATTACATATTACCAGTATGGCTGGTACATGGATGAGTATAGTTGAAGGTTTTGGAGGTATGCGAGTTAAAGACAATAAACTTCATTTTGAACCAAAAATCCCAAAAGAATGGGATGCATATTCATTTAAAGTAAACTTTAGAGATACAATTGTTAAGGTTACTATTTCTCAAAATGAGTCTAATTTTGAATTAATCTCAGGACAACCTTTAGATATAATAGTAAACAATCAAGCTAAAACTGTACAATAAACATCATTATTAATACATCAAAACAAATGAAATTACTAAAACCATTAATAATATTACTTTGTCTTTCTGTAAGCGTTGTAACTGCGCAACAGTTAACATCACCTAATGGCGAGTTGACCATGCAATTTTCACTTCAAGAAGACGGAACACCAACTTACAAATTACAATACAAAAATCAAGAAGTTATAAAAGAAAGTCGTTTAGGGTTTCATCTTAAAAACGATAAAAAATCATTGTTAGATGATTTTAAAGTTACAGATACTAGTACATCTACTTTTAAAGATACATGGCAACCGGTTTGGGGAGAAGTTAAAGAGATAACTAATCATTACAATCAGTTAAAAGTAACTTTAACACAAAATGAAACAGACCGAATTATGATTATTAATTTTAGGTTGTTTGATGATGGTTTGGGATTTAGATACGAGTTTCCTACGCAAAAAAACTTAGTGTACTTTACCATAAAAGAAGAACGTACACAATTTGCAATGACAGGAGATCATACTGCATTTTGGATTCCTGGTGATTATGACACGCAAGAGTACGATTATACAAAATCAAAACTTTCAGAAATTAGAGGCTTATTTGATAAAGCAGTAACAGGTAATGCCTCTCAAGAACAGTTTTCTAAAACAGGTGTGCAAACAGCTTTAATGATGAAAACAGATAAAGGTCTATACATCAATTTACATGAAGCAGCTTTAATTAATTACTCTTGTTTATCATTAGATCTAGATGATAAAAACTTTATTTTTAATTCACACTTAACACCAGATGCTAGAGGCGATAAAGGTTATTTACAGTCACCAACAAAAACACCTTGGCGTACAATAATAGTAAGTGATGATGCTAGAGATATTTTAGCCTCAAAACTAACCTTAAACTTAAACGAACCTTGCGCAATAGAAGACACATCTTGGATTAAACCAGTAAAATATATTGGTGTTTGGTGGGAAATGATTACAGGTAAAAGCTCTTGGTCATACACCAACGATTTGCCATCAGTAAAATTAGGAGAGACCGATTTTACAAAAGTGAAACCAAACGGAACTCACGCAGCAAACAATAAAAACGTAAAGCGTTATATAGACTTTGCAGCAAAACATGGTTTTGATGGTGTTTTAGTTGAAGGTTGGAATGAAGGTTGGGAAGATTGGTTTGGTCAATCTAAAGACTATGTATTTGATTTTGTAACACCTTACCCAGATTTTGATGTAGAAGAAATTCATGCTTACGCAAAATCTAAAGGCGTAAAAATGATCATGCATCATGAAACGTCTTCGTCTGTAAGAAATTACGAGCGCCATATGGATGAAGCATACCAGTTTATGAAAGACCATGGTTACGACGCAGTAAAAAGTGGATACGTAGGAGATATTTTACCACGAGGAGAACGTCATTACAGCCAATGGATAGTAAATCACTACCAATATGCTTTAGAAAAAGCAGCAGAATATCAAATTATGGTTAATGCGCATGAAGCAGTTAGACCAACAGGTATTAGTCGTACTTACCCTAATTTAATAGGTAATGAGTCTGCTCGTGGTACAGAATATCAAGCATTTGGTGGTTCTAATGCTAATCATGTTACAATTCTTCCGTTTACACGTTTAATTGGAGGACCAATGGATTACACACCAGGAATTTTTGAAATGGATATTAGCAAACTTAATCCAAACAACAATTCGCATGTAAATAGTACCATTGCAAACCAATTAGCTTTATATGTAACCATGTATAGCCCATTACAAATGGCTGCAGATTTACCAGAACACTACCAGCAGTTTATGGATGCGTTTCAATTTATAAAAGATGTTGCAATAGATTGGGACGAGAGTATTTATATAGAAGCAGAACCAGGAGATTATTTAACTGTAGCACGTAAAGAAAAAGGGTCTAATAATTGGTTTGTGGGTAATGTAAATGGTAATAATCCAAGAGAATCTACAATTAAATTAGACTTTTTAGATAAGGACAAAACATATACTGCAACGATTTATGCAGATGCAAAAGATGCGCATTATAAAACAAATCCTCAGGCTTATAAAATTTCAACTAAAAAGGTAACTAACAAATCAAAAATTTCTCAGCTATCTGTTCCTGGTGGTGGATATGCAATTAGTATTATAGAAAATAAATAAGATGAAATTAACTAAAAACATAGTGCTGTTTTTTGCAATGCTAACATTATTTTTTTCATGTAAAAATGAAGAAGACGAAGCATTAAATACTAAAACAGAAACAGTAACAGAAGTTAAAAATGAAGTAAACCGTGTAGAACCGCCACATTGGTGGGTTGGTTTTAAAGAGGCATCACTTCAGTTATTGGTTCATCATCCAAATATTTCAAAAGCAACACCAAGTATATCTTATGCTGGTGTTGCTATTAAAAAAGTTAATAAAGCAGATAGCCCAAATTATCTATTTATTGATTTAGAAATTTCAGAAATAGCAAAATCAGGACAGTTTAATATTCATTTTAAATTTGAAGATGGTACTAAATTAGTACAAACCTATCAACTAAAAGACAGAGACAAAGCAGTAGACCAATTTGTTGGTTTTGACAGTAGCGATGCTATTTATTTAATCACGCCAGACCGTTTTTCTAACGGAAACCCAAACAACGATAGTGTTGAAGGTTTGCAGGAACAAGGTGTAGATAGAAATCATGATTACAAACGTCATGGTGGTGATATAACTGGGATTACTAATCATTTAGATTACATTAGCGATATGGGCTTTACACAAGTTTGGTCTTGTCCACTGCTAACAAACAATATGGAAAATGGATCATATCATGGATATGCAATTACCGATTATTATCAAGTAGATCCTCGTTTTGGGACTATGGAAGAGTACATTAATCTATCTCAAAAAGCAAGAGAAAAAGGTATGGGATTAATCATGGATCAGGTAGCAAACCATTGCGGAGTGTTACATTGGTGGATGAAAGATTTACCATTTAAAGATTGGGTTAATCAACAATCTAAATTTGAAAAAAGAGAACCTTTAAATAATTCTAATCACAGACGTACCGTTAACCAAGATTTATACGCATCAAACCAAGATAAAAAAGAAATGACCGAAGGTTGGTTTGTCCCAACAATGCCAGATTTAAACCAGCGTAATCCTTTTATGGCTAAATACATTACGCAAAATAGCATTTGGTGGATAGAAACTTTAAAACTTAGCGGAATTAGACAAGATACCTATCCATATCCTGACAAAGATTTTATGTCTAGTTGGGCAAAACAAATAATGACAGAGTATCCTAACTTTAGTATTGTTGGAGAAGAGTGGAGTTATAATCCATTACTTATTGGGTATTGGCAGGCAGGACATAAAAATAAAGATGGCTACAATGGGCATTTAAAATCGACAATGGATTTTGCAATGAACCAAAATATTGTAGACGCTTTAAATCAAGACGAAGCTTGGGATCGTGGTTTGATTAAAATCTACGAAGGATTAGCTAACGATTTTAGTTATACATCACCAAAAGACATCATGATTTTTTTAGATAATCACGATAAAAGTAGAGTTTTTACTCAGTTTGATGGTGATATAACAAAAACTAAAACAGCATTAAGTTACATGTTAACCTTACCAAGAATACCTCAAATCTATTACGGAACAGAAATTTTAATGGACGATTTTGAAAAACCTGGTGATCATGGATTAATTCGTACAGATTTTCCTGGCGGTTGGCAAGATGATGCTGTAAATGCGTTTACAGGTAAAGGGTTAACAGAAGAGCAATTAGATATGCAACGCTATATAAAAACATTACTTAATTATAGAAAAGAAAGTAATGCCATACATAATGGTAAAACCATACATTTTGCACCATTTAATGGGACTTACTTTTTATTTAGAATTGCAGAAGATGAAACCGTAGTTCATATTATTAATAAAAACGAAAATCCAATAACAATAGACTTAAACCGTTATAACGAAGTTGGTTTAAAAGGAAAGACGTTAACCAATATAATTACTGGTGAAACTATGATTTGGGAAGATGCGATTCAATTAGATAAAAAAGGTAGTTTGATACTAACAACCAAAACAAAAAATTAAAATAAATATAAACATGAAAAAACTAATCTTACTATTAACAATAGCGGTGCTTTTTGCTTGTAAAGAAGAACAAAAACAAGCAGAGCCTGAAGCTAAACAAGAAGATACATTTCAGCCAATTACAGATGCAGATATTGAAAGCGGCGTAATCTATGAGGCTAACATCCGTCAATACTCGCCAGAAGGTACTTTTAATGCCTTTACAAAGGATATTCCTGTATTAAAGGACTTAGGTGTAAAAGTAATTTGGATGATGCCAATTAACCCAATTTCTGAAGTTAAAAGAAAAGCAACTGACGGACAATTTACCAGTGATATTGAAGACGAAAAAGAACGTGCAAAATAT
Organism: Mesoflavibacter sp. CH_XMU1422-2; assembly: GCF_037029245.1. Taxonomy (NCBI): domain Bacteria; kingdom Pseudomonadati; phylum Bacteroidota; class Flavobacteriia; order Flavobacteriales; family Flavobacteriaceae; genus Mesoflavibacter; species Mesoflavibacter sp. CH_XMU1422-2. The sequence continues at coordinate 182,392 of NZ_JAYMEE010000092.1, forward strand.
CTAGGTAGTTACTATTCAGTATCAGATTACAAAGCAATAAATCCTGAATTTGGTAATCTAGAAGACTTTAAAAACTTGGTAGATACTGCGCATGACAACGGAATTTATGTAATCGTAGATTGGGTGCCAAATCATACAGGTTGGGATCATCCATGGATTACTGCTCATCCAGATTGGTACACTCAAAACGATAAAGGAGAAATTATAGATCCAATCAATCCTGAAACTGGAGAATCTTGGGGATGGACTGATGTTGCCGATTTAAATTATGATAATACGGAGATGCGTAAAGAAATGATTAACGATCTAAAATATTGGTTAACCGAAGCTAATATTGATGGCTATCGTATGGATGTTGCGCACAAAGTGCCACAAGATTTCTTTGAAGAAGTGACTAAAGAGTTAAAGCAAATAAAACCTGTTTTTATGCTTGCAGAAGCAGAACAACCAGCATTGTTAGAAAAGGCATTTGACATGCAGTATGCTTGGGAAGGACATCATTTATTAAATGAACTAGCTAAAGGAGAAAAAAATGCTGACGATTTTCAAGCTTATATTAAAAAGCAAGATACAGTGTTGCAAGACGATGATATCAACATGAACTTTGTAACAAATCACGACGAAAACTCTTGGGCAGGTACTTTAAGAGAACGAATGCCAAATAGTAAAGAGCTATTTACAGCTTTAACTTATACCATGCCTGGTATGCCTTTAATTTATTCTGGGCAAGAGTATGATTTAGATCACAGATTATTGTTTTTTGAAAAAGATAGCATCCCTAAAACTAAAGGTGATTACTTTACTTTGTTACAACGTTTAGGCGAATTAAAAAATACAAATTCAGCCTTAAACGGAGGTAAAGACGCAGCTGCTTACAATGCAATAGACGCAGGACCAAGTGTGATTGCATTTAGCAGAACAAAAAATGATGATGAGGTTATTTTTGTTGCAAACATTTCAGATGAAAGTATTAAAACTAGCATACCTCAAAAAGGAAGTTATTTAGATTACATTGCTAATCAAACAATCCAATTAAAAGGCGATGCAATTGAGTTAGCTCCAAACACATACAAAATTTATGTAAAGCAATAGTTTTACACTATTTATTTGAATTTTAAAAAGCGCCTTTTTAGGCGCTTTTTTTATAAAGGAAAGATAGATTTAGGAATGGCATGAAAACCTGTTTTATTAATCTCGTTTTCTATTGTAATAACCTCTACTAATTTAGAAGTTTGTACAGTAAATTGCTTAGGATAGGTATCTGCATCTATAATCACTTTTTCTACACCATCAACTCTTAAAGCAGCGTTTTTAATTAACTCTAAATCTTCAAGTTGTTTTGCATTGGTTTCAAATACTTTCCCATGGTTACCAGGGATAACGTTTTCTGATATTAAACTCATGATAATTGTTTTAGATTGGCTAGTTAGCTAACCATTTATTAAGTATCATAAAGTTACAAAATGTTAAAATACACTATTCCTAATTATTTTAACATTTGCGTTAAAATGCTGTTATATTTTAATGTTTTTGATAGTTTTTAGGTTGAAAATTTCACCAATAATAAATAGAAATACGATAGAATATTCAATACCAATTAACCACAAGTTTTCGGTATTATCTTTATTTGCATATGCTAGGTAACTTAACACGATAACTAAGCTCCAAACTATTACATATTTGTAGTTAGAAAACACCGAAAGAAGTACCAATGTAGCTAAATACCATGGATGAACGGTAGTGCTTAATAAAAAGTAAACTGTCAAGCCTAAAAGCATGTTAACTATTAATTGTTGCATATTATTTACTTTTCTAAACAAAGCTAAAGACCAAACAATTATAAAAATTAAAAGTGCTAAGCATTTACCAATAATAGCAATTTGATTATATCCAGATATACTGTATCCAATAGCTCTTGCAATGTAATAGATACTAGCATTAAATTCAAAATTATTAAACCAAAGCGCTGTTGTTTTAGAATAATTTGTAATAAAATCTGAACTTATAAAGGGTAAAAATAATAATAGTACAGTAATACCAATAACAGCATAAAAACCAATTAAGGATTTTAAGTTGTGGTGTTTTAAAAACCATTTTATAAAAAATGGTAATAATAAAACAGGTATTAATTTAGTTGAAATTGCAAATGCAAAACATATAGCAGACCAAAACCATTTGCCTTTATGAAGAAGGTAAAGACTAAATATGATAAAAAATATCATTATGCTTTCAAAATGCAAATTACCAGTTAATTCAATAATAATTAAAGGGTTTAACGCATATAGAAAAATAGAATTTTCTGGAAGTTGGAAAGCTTTTAATAATTTTCTTCCATAAAATATCACTCCAATATCAGCAAGGATAATACATACGCGCATTCCAATTATAGAACTTAGTATACTGCTTCCCGGAAACCAATTACCAAGTACAAAAAACAACTGATTAATAGGCGGATAATTACTGTTGTTACCTTGACTAAGCCAGCCCATACCATCGTAAAGTTGTTGTTGGTTGGGCATTTGTTGTGCTAAGTTTTGATTAACAATTTCGTTAGCAGAATATAGGTAAGGGTTGATACCTAATTGATTAAGGTATCCGTCCCAAATAAAGCGATAAAAATCTTGTGATAGATTAGGAGTTGATAATAAAAACACAAGTCGACATAAAATGGCTGCTACAAGTAAAAACTTAAAGTTACCACTAGTTATTTGTATTAATTTATAACTTACTATAAATAAAGCTACATAAAGCGTTATAAGCTTAATATAGTCTGTCCGTGCTAAATTATAGGCAAAACTAAAATAGAATAATAAACAAGCAAACGTAAGAAGTATTGAAATCTTATTTAGTTTGAAAAATGTTGTGTTGATTTGCATTAATCAAATATAGCTAATAAAGAAACCTGTTGAGCATTTTGATTTCAAAATCATAATAAAGCGTTAGTTCGAGTGATTTTGAGGTACGAAAAATTGTATCGAGAACTTGTTTAAATTAAAAAAATTCTATTCTCGATACTGATTTTACTCATTTTGAATCGTAAAATCCACTCGAATTGACAAATTTTAAATAGCTAATAAAGACATAAATTAAGCCTTATTCTAGGTTTAGAACTTGTTCTTGGCAAGTACGTGCGTTAGCGATAGTAATGGTTAGCTTTTGGCGAGGCTTGCATCGAGCCAAAACTAGTAATGGATAGCGCGACCACTTGTGGTAACGCCCAAAAAAAACTAAGCTTTTGAAGTTAAAGACTTAAAGAATACAAATCCAAAACCAATTGTAAGCATTAAATGGAAAGGGAATAATCCAAAATCACCACCTTGATCACCAACTATGAATGCACTGTACATTCCGAAAGCGAAATAAAGCATTAAAAGACCTTCAAAAACAACGTTAATACTAATGTTTTTGCGTAAGTATTTATTGCCTTTCCAGCTATCTTTAAGTGAACTAATGTTGAATTTTGGCGTACGTACAAACTCGCTTCGTTTACCAATATGTCCTTCTAAAACTGCAATTGAATTATGTAAAGAAAAGCCCATTGCGATAGAGAAAAACGTAAAGAACATACCAATATATTTGATAAAATCTTTAAACGTGTTGCCATGACTACGTTTGTACATAATCCAATAACAAACAAAGAAGATAATAGTACTCATTACAAAAAAGCTCATAATGTAAAAGTATGGTCTTAAATGCGCATATTCGTTTTTAATGTAAAGCATTGGTATACTTAAAATACCAACAATTAATACATTTAAAAACATGGTACTATTTAACAAATGTAAAATACCGTGTAATTTGGTTTTAGCAGAAATATTCTTGCTAGTTAAAACGCGCCAAAGCATTTTTCTGAAGTTTTCTGCGCCACCTTTATTCCATCTAAATTGTTGTGATCTTGCTGCACTGATAACAACAGGTAATTCGGCTGGTGTTTCGACATCTTCTAGATATTTAAATTCCCAGTTTTTAAGCTGTGCACGGTAACTTAAATCTAAGTCTTCGGTAAGTGTATCGCCTTCCCAATTTCCTGCATCAATAATACAATCTTTACGCCATACACCAGCAGTACCGTTAAAGTTGATAAAATGACCTTTGCTATTACGTCCAACTTGCTCTAATGTAAAATGTGCATCTAAAGCAAATGCTTGTATTTTTGTTAATGTTGAATAATCGCGGTTGATATGTGCCCAACGTGTTTGTACAACACCAATTTTATCATTTTTAAAATATGGGATTGTTTTTTGTAACCAGTCGTGTTCTGGTAAGAAATCGGCATCAAAAATGGCGATAAATTCTCCTTTTGCAATTTCTAATCCTTCTTTTAATGCACCAGCTTTAAACCCTTGTCTGTTGGTTCTGGTAATATGTTTGATGTCTAATCCTGTTGCTGCAAGCTTTTCTACGTGTGCTTTGGTTGTAATTACGGTTTCGTCTGTAGAATCGTCTAAAACTTGAATTTCTAATTTATCCTTTGGATAATCTATTAAAGCAATGTTGTCTAATAATCTGTCCATAACATACAACTCGTTAAAGACAGGAAGTTGTATGGTTACATAAGGTACTTCTTCTGGATTATTTAAATTGAATTTTGGACACTTATCCTTTTTACGTTGAGCTGCTAAATAATTAAACATTAAGTTTAATTGCGCTAACGCGTACATGAATATTAAAATTAGCGAAATGCTGTAAATGACTATTAATGTGGTTTCTAAAATCACTATTTAAAACTATATTTGAAAATCCAGGACAAAATTTTTATGCCTGCAAATATACTACCTTTTATGGTTCCTGAAACTTTTGAGACACCAATTCTATTTCTGTAGTTTACAGGTACTTCTGTATAACTAAGTTTTTGCTTTAATGCTTTTAACTGCATTTCTACTGTCCAACCGTACGTTTTGTCAACCATATTAAGGGCTAACAGCTTATCGTACTTAATAGCTCTAAAGGGACCAAGGTCTGTAAATTTAGCCTTAAAAAAAAGTGACATTAATTTGGTTGCTAGCCAATTTCCGAAGATTTGTTGAGGTGTCATAGCACCATCTTCTCTTAATTCTTTAACACGACTACCAATAACTAAGTCAATATTATCTTCAATAATAGGAGCAATTATTTTAGTAAGCTCTTCTGGATAATCACTATAATCACCATCTAAAAATACAATAATATCAGGTTTAGACTGTTGCTTAGAGATGTAATCCATACCTTTTAAACACGCATAACCATAACCTTTTCTGTTTTCTGTTAATACGGTTGCACCTGCATGTTTTGCATTAACTTCTGTAAGATCTGTAGAATTGTTGCTAACTACAATAACTTCTTCTACTAAAGAAGGAATGTCTTGTATAACATTTGCAATTGAGTCTTGCTCGTTAAAAGCAGGAATAATGACTTTTATTTTGGGCATTTAGGCATTTAATCTTAGCGCAAAAATACAATTGTTTTTGGATTATTTGTTATTTATTAAATCCATTAAATCTACATCGTTTCCAAGAAGGATTTCGTTAGGGTTTATACGTCCTTTCATGCTGTCGTTTTCTAATTTTAAAACGCCTCTTGGACAAACTGCACTACAAATACCGCAGCCAACACAACTAGAACGTACAATGTTTTCACCTTTTTGTGCATAAGCACGTACATCTATTCCCATTTCGCAATAGGTAGAACAATTTCCGCAAGAAATACATTGACCACCGTTGGTAGTAATTCTGAATTTTGAAAATAAACGTTGCTGAAATCCTAAAATTGCCGCCATAGGACAACCAAATCTACACCAAACACGACTGCCAAAAATAGGGTAGAAGCCAGTACCAATAACACCAGAAAATATAGAACCGATTAAAAATCCGTAGCTTTTTCTTAAACTTTCAGATTTAAATAAAAATAACGAATTGTCTTTACTAAAATAGTGCAAAGCAAATAACGACATGATAATTACAAAGTAACCAATAGCACCATATTTGGCATCTTTAGCTAATTCTTTACGTTTAAAGATAAATGTTCCAACAAAAATTAAAGTTAAAAACGATGCAACAAAAATTAAAAACGACGATTTTGTAAGCCAATACTTGCTGGTATCATTACCCAAATAACTATGTATTACAGCTGTAGTCATAAGTACAACAAACACTAAAACCGAGTGAATTACCCAACGCTCTACCTTCCAAGCAAATTGAGATTTGTCACTTAATTGCCTAAAGCTATCACCAGCTGTTTCGGCTAATCCACCACAACCACAAACCCAAGAACAGTACCAACGTTTACCGTACTTATAAGTTAAAATAGGTGTAATAACAAATATTGAAACGATACCAAAAATTAGCATCGCTAATCCAATGTTTCCTGCGCTTATAAATGCTTTTACGCGATAACTTTCAAAATTATAATAATTAAGAGGCCAAATGTTTTTTAAATCGTAGTAAGGTAAATCGCTATTCATTACGTACATAAATTCTGGAATTAAAAACGCAAAAGCCAATTGAAAAAACATGACCGAAATAGTGCGGATTTGCTCATAGCGATTATGTCTATATTTTAAAATGAATTTATAACCAAACACCAAAATCGCAACTGTATATAGCGTACCGTAAACAAACCATTGACTGGCATCTCTACCACTTAAAAGTTGACTTAAAGGATCAAAAAGCGCAACTAAACCTGTGTTTTCTTCACCTTTTTGAGCTAAACCTAAATATTGCGGATAAAAATAAAGTACAATATAAAATAAGGTTAAAACAACACCAATTAGCCAACCGACTAATCCTCTTGAAGATAAAGATTTAAACCAAACACCATCATTTTTTATGCCTTTAGATTTGTCTAAATACAAGCTGTTAGAAAACCCAATAGCGCCAATAAACATTAGGCTCAAAGCGATAGTTAGAGTAATTGCTTTGTTAGGAAATTGAACGTTAAATAAAGCCAACACCAAAATAAAAAGGCCTAACATACCAACTGCTGATGCTATTTTTTGAGTTTTTGTTAATCCGTAAGAATTAGCCAAAGACATACTGTAATTTAATTTTAAGCTCATGTTAGTTAGTTTGTAAGGTGTTATTGTACGTTTCTTTTATCTCGTTTTCAAATCGTTTGTAAAATTCTGGATCAAAATTGGCTTGCTCTAGATGATTGATGACAAAGTCTAAATCTCGCTTTTCGGTAAGCCATTTGTCAAAAACTTCGTGACGTAGTCTAATGCCAAAGGTATTGATCCCTAAAAATTGATTGGTGTCTCTGTGATAAGCTATTGTTATACATTTGGTATCGTCTTCATGTTTCCAATGAAAATGAGCTTCGTAATCAGGTTTTCCTTTTTTACCGTTTACCCAACCATAGGTTTGATATTCGATATCTAAAAATTTTGCGCTGTTAAACCAATGTCCTGGTTTGTATTCCGTTTTATTGCCGCAAATGGTTTGCGCTAAAGTTTCTCCCATCATGCGTCCTGTGTACCAAACCGCTTCAATTGGTCTACGATTTCCAATCGCTTCGCGCTGTTCGGCGCAATCACCAATAGCATAAATGTCTTTAATGTTAGTTTCTAAAAAACGATTGACTAAAACACCTTTATTGGTTTCGATATTGTTTTCTTTTAAAAATGAAATGTTAGGCGAAACTCCAGCAGTTAAGCCAACAAAATCACAAGGAATGTCTTCGCCAGTGTCTTCAATGATGATGGATTTTACTTTTCCGTTGTCATCAGAAATGATTTCTTTTAAATTAGTTGAAAGTCTTAAATCGATATGATGATTTTTAATGTGTCTGTTTATCATTTGGCTTTCGCCTTCTGGTAAAACGCTATTCCAAAAACTGCTTTCGCGCACTAAAAATGTTACCGGAATATTTCTAGAGTTCAACATTTCTGCCAATTCAATACCAATTAATCCGCCACCAACAATGACGGCGCGTTTACAAACTTTATTATTTGGCGCATAGATTTCAAGATGTTCTAAATCTTGTTTGCTGTATAAACCTTGCACGCCTTTTAGATTTTCGCCTGGCCAACCAAATTTATTAGGTTTACTACCTGTTGCGATCACTAATTTATCATAACTCATTTGGTCGCCTTCTGCAAAATGAAGCGTTTTATTGTCAGTATCAATACTGTTAACGTAGCCTTTTTTTAATTCGATATTATTTTTCTTCCAAAACCAATTTTCGTAAGGTTGTGTGTGCTCAAACTTCATGTGTCCCATGTAGACATACATTAACGCCGTACGCGAAAAAAAGTAATCACTTTCAGCAGAAATGATTGTGATTTTTTTATCAGATAATTTTCTAATATGTCGTGCTAAGGTAACTCCCGAAATTCCGTTACCAATAATAACCACGTGCTCCATTTTTTGGTTTTAGTTAGGCTTTAAGTCGAAGGTTTTGTTAAAACCTTAATTCTTTTTTCCAAGTTTGTTTAAATTTATTGATAAATTCAGACTTATGCGGTTAATTTTTCATATTTCTATATTGCTTTTGTGTTGTGCTTGTAGCTTGACTTCACCTAAGATTGAAAAAATTAATGGTGTAAGTTTTGTAGCGTCTCGAGATAGTGTTTCTGAAAAAAATATAAAACCTGTCGTAGATTTAAACGCCAATTATGCGGCAATAATGCCTTTTGGTTTCATCAAAAATTTACAGCATCCAGAAATAATTTATAATACCGATAGACAATGGTTTGGCGAAACTGATGAAGGTGTAAAACAGTACGTTCAAACACTGAAAAAACAGCAAATAAAAGTGATGATTAAACCTCAAATTTGGGTTTGGCGTGGCGAGTTTACTGGTTTAATTAAGATGAATTCCGAAGAAGAATGGCAAGAACTAGAGAAGACGTATGAAAACTTTATTTTAGATTTTGCTAAAGTAGCCGAAGACATTAACGCCGAAATACTTTGCATTGGTACAGAACTTGAAAATTTTGTAGCACATCGACCAAAGTTTTGGACGCAATTAATTAAAAAAATTAGAACCATTTACAAAGGTAAACTTACATATGCAGCCAATTGGAACGAGTTTACAAAAACACCGTTTTGGGCAGATTTAGACTATGTTGGTATAGATGCTTATTTTCCTGTAAGTGATTTAAAAACACCAACTGTAGCAGATTGTTTACAAGGTTGGAATGCGCATTTGCCAGATATTAAAAATGTGCAGCAAACCACAAAAAAGCCTATTTTGTTTACCGAATTTGGTTACCGTAGTTTTGATTTTTCTGGAAAAAAACCATGGTTAATCGGTAATTACGACGCTAATCCAAACCTAGAAGCGCAAGTAAATACCACAAAAGCTTTATTTGAAACTTTTTGGAAAGAAGACTGGTTTGCAGGTGGATTTGTTTGGAAGTGGTTTCATAATTACGAGCAATCTGGCGGCACAAAAGACAATATGTTTACACCACAAAATAAACCTGCGGAAGAAATTATTAGACAGTATTATAAAAAATAATCTATGCGAACATTAGTAATTGGAGATATACATGGCGGATTAAAAGCGCTAATTCAACTGTTAGAACGAGCAAATGTAATAGAAGAAGATTGTCTTATTTTTTTAGGAGATTATGTTGATGGTTGGAGCGAATCTGCACAAGTGATTCAATATTTAATAGAATTATCAAAAACAAATACATGCGTTTTTATAAAAGGAAATCATGACGCTTGGTGCGAAGATTGGCTTAGAGAACACTTGATTAATCAATCTTGGTATCAACATGGCGGAAAAGAAACGATTGAAAGTTATAGTGTTTTTTCAGATGAAGAAAAGCAGCAGCATTTACAGTTTTTTGAAGCTATGAAAATGTATCATTTAGATGAAAATAATAGGTTGTTTATTCATGCAGGATTTACATCTGTTCATGGTGTTGAAAAAGAATACCAAATTGAAAATTTTTATTACGATCGTACACTTTGGGAAATGGCAATAACCATGGATAAGCGTATTGAAAAACACTCAGAATTATACCCAAACCGATTAAAACATTACACCGAAATTTTTATTGGTCATACACCAACCATCAGGTTTTCTCAAGATCAACCAATGCACGCCATTAACGTATGGAATATAGATACAGGTGCTGCATTTACGGGTAAATTATCGGCAATAGATTTGGATACAAAACAGGTATTTCAAAGTGATGAAGTTTATAAAATGTATCCTAACGAATCTGGAAGAAATACTAATCCATATCGTTTAATTAAAAGAAAAAAATAATTACCCAATATTTTCTTTATAATATTCATGTAATTCACTAGCAGAAGCGCCAAGCCATTTTTTTAAATATATCATCCAAAAGTGATATTGAAGTTTAAACACGCCATGTTTTTTATATAACCTTGAAGAAGTAATAATCGGCTTATTAATCACTGTAAATTGTTTTAGTTTATATAGCTGACTAATAAAAATATTGTCTTCGTAAATAATATAAGACTCATCAAAACCACCAATTTTATCAAATAATGCTTTTGTAACAAATAAACTTTGGTCGCCACCACGACAAGCTTTAAAATTGAATTGAGTAAACCAACCAGCCAAAAGTAACCACCAATGATTACTATCAAATTTTAATCTAAAACAACCTGCGTAGTTAGCTTTTTGTATTTCATTTAAAATGAAATAATCAAAGTGTTTTGGAGGAAAAGAATCGGCATGTAAAAAATATAAAATAGTTCCTGTTGCAGCTTTAGCACCAGCATTCATTTGTTTGGAACGTCCTTTAGATGAATTAATGATTTTAATGTTAGTTTGTGTGAAAGTTTTAACTATTTCAACTGAATTATCAGTACTTCCACCATCAACAACAATGATTTCTAATCGGTTTTTTTGTTTAGCGTTTTCAATAAGGTGTTGAAGCAATTTGCCAATGTGTTCTGCTTCATTTAACATAGGAATTATGATAGAAATTCTATTCATTTAAATTCCAATTATAATCTTTGTAGTTAATTTTTGCGTCTTTAGAAATTGTAGGTGAAGTGTATAGATTTATAAAATCAATAACAGTTCCGTTAGTTTCAAAATCTTTGCTAAACCACTTGAAAATTTTAGAGAGTTTTAATTGATTTTTAGTGATTTCATTTTTAGTGTTATCCGCCAGAAATGCTTTAGTAGCTTTAGTTAATTGAGCATCTAAAGTATTTGCTTTAAAAGCTTTGTTTTGAAGTTTTGGACAAGAAATTGATGCGCAAACAATAGTAAAATGAATTCGAGGCTCGTTCATTTTTCTTAGAATATCGTGTTCAATTTCATCTAAATTATAACTGAGATTTGCAGTTTTCCATAATCGCTGTTTCCAAGGATTTTTTATGTCTTTGATAGATTTTATTGGGTAATAACGCACAATTAAATCTACAGTCAACGCATTGTATAGATTAATCCAGTAGGCTAATTTTTCATTTTTAGTAGCGCTATCTGAAGGTGTGTTTTTAGATAAATATGATATGTAGTTTTTAAGTTTTACAGAATCTTTTTTGAAAGACTTGTAATTTACTTCTCCAGATTCTGAAACATGTTTAGTTAATAATTCTGACCATAATTTATGATCTAAATCTTGAGAAAAACCAAAAAACGTCCAACCAAAACAGAATAGATAAATAAAGTGTTTCATAATAATTTTAAGTTTTAATTAGACGTTTTTTGAATTTTAGATTTCTGCTTTCGCAGAAATTTTAGCAGCATCCGCCACCATCGTAATGGAAGGTAGATTCGCTAATAAAAATATCATCTCTGCCAAGACTAGCTAAAGCGACAGCAGTTTTGTCGCAAATTGCCAATGGTTGGTTTTTTAATAAAACGTGACCAGCTTTATCATCAAAATAATCGTCTTCACCATAATAAATAGCAGCTTTACCAGTAAAAATACATGGTCCATCTGCAGGCATTGGATCTTTTATAGCGGCAACTTCTATAGATTCTATATAGATTAGCTCGTCTGTTGGGTAATGTTTTGGGTCTAAAATACGGTATGGTTTTCTGGCTCTAATTTCGATAGTTCCAAAACCAGCATCGGTTAAAGCTTTGACATACTCAGCAATTGGTAAACTACCACTTAAGCAAAGTGCACGTAATCTTTCGTCGTTGCGTAACGTATCATTCATTGGTTGCTCGCAAGTTGGATCACTCATCACTAAACGACCATGAGGTTTTAAAACACGGTACATTTCGTCAATTGCTTTTTTCAATTCTTCAGCTTTAAAAATATTGAATAAGCAGTTTTGCGCTGCAACATCAATGCTATTATCTTCAACAGGTAAGTGTAAAGCATCTCCTTTTTTAAGATCTACAAATTCACTTTTAAACCAAGGGTTTTGAGCTTCGGCTTCTTTAAAATTTTTACGTGAAGCGTCTAACATTTCATCTACAACATCTACACCGATAACGCCATTTTTTTGACGAGAAAAATAGGCGAATTGCAGTAACTCCATTCCGCCACCAACACCAACATAAAGTATTTTTGGGCTGTTAGTTAAATCTCGAGGATGAACGGTTGATCCGCAACCATAATTCATCTCTTGCATAATTTTTGGGATTTTTAATCCTGGTAATTCCCAAATAGGATTTGTAGTACAACATAAGCCAACATCTGGTGTTAGTGCTGCTTCTTTGTAAACGTCTTTTGTGGTGTTTAAGTAACTCATAATTTATTTTCCTGCGTAGGCAGGAATCTTTTTAATTGTTAATATCTTTTAAACGTTCATTTTGTCTTGATACAAAACGAACCAAAAAATCATATTGAAATGAGGAATTTTTTATTCCTTTTAGAGGAATAAAAACCTAAAATTAAATCTAAATTTTCTCCAAGGTTTCAAAAATTATTAACGATTTAATTTTAATATTCTGCATTTCAAAACTCAATGTTGAACATTGAATAGGGACTAGACTTTTTATCAAAAAAAAGTTATCCCAATATTTTAAGTTTTCTATCTTTTATCTTCAGTATTCAGTGTCAGTTTTGAATGCAAACTTTCTGCTAAATACTACCAGCTATTAAAGTGTTTCTATTAAATCTTTAAATAAAGTAATCATATCAGGTTCGGCTTTGTTAGCCATAGCTATAATTTCTTGTATATCTACTGGTTTTAAATTTTCTGGGTCACACTCGTCTGTTAATACAGACACTGCTGCAACTTTTAAATTTAAGTGATTTGCGACTATAACTTCTGGTACGGTGCTCATTCCTACAGCATCTGCCCCAATATTTTTTAGCATTCTGTATTCTGCTCTAGTTTCTAATTGTGGACCAACAACACTTGCATACACACCTTCATGTAAAGAAATATTATGTTTTTTCGCTATAGTTTTTATTGCGCTGTTAATGTCTAAATTGTAAGGAGCACTCATGTCTACAAAGCGTTCTCCTAAAGCTTCTACACCTTGAAAAGCTAATGGCGAACTACCTTGTAAATTAATATGATCGTCTATTAACATAAGTTCGCCTTTTTTAAAATCTAAATTTATAGCTCCAGCAGCGTTAGAAACTAATAAAGTTTTTATACCTAATTTTTCCATCACTCTAACAGGATAAGTTACATCTTGTAAGGTGTACCCTTCGTAAATATGAAAACGACCTTGCATGACAATTACTTTTTTGCCTGCTAGTTTACCAAAAATTAATTTGCCTTTATGAAACTCGACTGTAGCAGTAGGGAAGTGCGGAATATGATTATAACTAACTTCTGCAATGGTTTCTAGATGACTTGGTAATTGTCCTAAACCAGTACCTAAAATAATCCCTATTTCTGGTTGGTCAAATCCTTTATCTTTTAAATAATCTACAGTTTTATTAATGTATTTTATCATGGTTTAATTAATGCTTTTAAATCGTTATATTTTTCTATGTCGCTATAAACGTCAATATCGTTTAAGGTCTCTAACAAAAATACATTTTCTTGCTCTAAATTGTCTAAAGTTTCTTTTAAAACGCTACTTGTTCCCCAATTTTTATTTTGAAATAATTTAGGGTGAAACTCCTTCATTCCTAATAAATAATAACCGCCATCTTCAGCAGGTCCAAGCACGACATCATTGTTTTCTAATGCTTCAAACGCTTGATTGATATGTTCTAGTTTTAAGTCGTAAAGATCGCTGCCAACTATGATTATTTTTTTATAATCATTTTCAAAACCGTGTTTAAAGGCATTTGCCATTCTTTGACCTAAATCATTACCGTGTTGTTGATGTTTTTGGTAAATGTTGTTATCCCAAACATCATTTTCTCTAATTTTTACAGAATAATAGACAGCTTTATCGCAGTTTAATGGTCTTAATACACTTTCGGTATGTTCTAATAATTTTTTATATATCGCTAAAGCGGAAGGATTGCCAATAGTTTTAGCTAATCTAGTTTTTACCTTTCCTAATTCTGGATTACGTGTGAATGTTATGATGAGATTTTTCTGATTCATTTAAAAAACTTTTTCACCTTTAATTAACCATTTAGACCAATTTTTGTCGTAAACATGTACTTTTTCAGTTGCTTTTTCATTTAAATCAAAAACTGAAAAATTGTTATTTTTCCATTCAAAAATACCACCATACAAATTGAAAACATTGGTGTAGCCTTCATCTTTTAATTGCTGTGCAATTTTTGCAGATCGTACACCAATAGAGCAATACACAACAATCATTTCGTTTTTATCAGAAATAAGTTGAGTTGTTTTTTCTATGTCGAAATTTTCAAAATCTACAAATACAGCATTTTTTAGATGACTTACTTTATATTCTTCAAAACTTCTAGCGTCCAAAATTTTAGCTTTGGTTTTTGGCATAGCTAACTCTTGTACACTAATGTAAGGTATATCAGAACGATTGTGTTTTTTCAATACATCATTTAAAGTTTTTTGTCCAAAACTTTGAACTCCTATTAAGGTAAATATGTATAAAAAAACTACCTTCATTTTAAGCTACAGTACCTTGACAACTACTTCCTGCACCAGCAGTACAACCATAACAATGTTGAGAAATTATGATATCTCTGTTTTGTAAAACTTCTTCATTATAGTTGCTAATATGTTTGGTTTTACTAGCGACTTTTAAATCTAGCATTTGATTAAAATCGCAGTCGTATAAATAACCATCCCAACTTACAGATAGTGTATTTGTGCACATTACATTTGCTACTGCTGAAGGATTAAATGCATCTACCAAAGCGTACATGTAATCTTCATAATTTTCACTAGCAATTAGGAAATCTAAAAAGCGGCTAATAGGTAAATTAGTGATAGCAAATAAATTATGAAATTGAATGCCAAAATCTTCAAGCAAAGCCTTTTTAAAATCTTTTTCCATTGCAGCTTGATTAGCCGGTAAGAAAGCGCCAGATGGATTATAAACTAAATCTAATTTTAGATTGCTGTCTGGCATACCATATCCAACTGCATTTAAATCTTTTAGAGCTTGTATGGATTGATCAAAAACACCTTCGCCACGTTGTTTATCTGTTTTTCCTCTTGTCCAGTGTGGCATTGACGATACTACATGTACGTTATGTTTTTTAAAGAACTCTGGTAAATCGTGATATTTTTTATTAGCTCGAATAATAGTTAAGTTAGAGCGAACAATAAAATCTTTAATTCCTACTTTAGCTGCCTCTTCTACAAACCATTTAAAATTAGGATTCATTTCTGGTGCGCCACCAGTAAGGTCTAATGTATGTGCACCTGTAGATTTTATAACATCTAAGCATTGTTGCATAGTTTCTTTCGTCATAATCTCTTTACGGTCTGGTCCTGCGTCTACATGACAATGCTCGCAAACTTGATTACACATATATCCTACATTAATTTGTAAGATTTCTAAAGGTTTTGGTTTAAGGGGGAATTGATTGCTTTCTGCAATTTTATCTTTAAAAGTGGGTAATTCGCCATTAGCAAAGATACCATTAGACAAAATTTCTAGTTGTTTATTGGTTTTTGCTAATTCACTATCGCGTTTATGTAAAGATTGGGTTTTTAATTTAGACATAAATTAACCTTCTAATTTATTCACTTTATTCATCATTTGCACACCATGCACTAAAGAGGCGCCACCACGTATTGCACCAGCAACATGTAAGGCTTCCATCATTTCTTCTTTAGTGATTCCGCGTTGTAAGCCGTCTCCAGTGTATGCGTCAATACAATATGGGCATTGAATGGTGTGAGCAACAGCTAATGCGATTAAAGATTTTTCTCTTTCAGATAATGCGCCTTCTTGAAAAACGGTATTGTAATAATCGAAAAATTTTGAACCAAGCTCTTCGTTCCAGTCAGAGATTTTTCCAAATTTTCTTAAATCGGCAGGATCATAGTAAGTTTTTGACATAATTGGTGTTTGTATTTAGTTACGTAAAAAGTGAAATTACAGTTTTATGTCGAAAAAAATATTGGCTTATTACATTTTTTTTAAAAAGAAGATTGTAAAAACCAAAAAACCCGAACAATTTGTTCGGGTTTTTAGTGGTGGTGCCTCCAGGAATCGAACCAGGGACACAAGGATTTTCAGTCCTTTGCTCTACCAACTGAGCTAAGGCACCAGTTGCATTATTGCGGATGCAAATATATATTCATTTTTAAAACTGACAAAACAAAAAATGGAAAAAATAAAATTTGTTTTAAAACTTTCATTGTTTGAATGTGTATTTGTCTCTAATTCAATATTATAAATAAATTAAGAAAATTTATGATTCGGTTTTGTAAATTTGGCACTTTTGGTAATTGTATGAACTTAATTATTGACGTAGGAAATACTAGTATAAAGCTTGCTATTTTTGAAGAAGAAAAACTTTTGATAAAAAAGGTTGTTTTTGAAGAAGGATTGATTGAAGCAGTAAATAATCTGAATAAAGATTATAAAAATATAAAACATGTAATAGTATCTTCTGTAGGAAATTTGGGAGAAGACATAAAAGCGTATTTAACTAAAAATCATCAGGTTTTATATCTTTCACATCAAACCAAAATTCCTTTTAAAAATTTATATGCAACACCAAATACATTAGGTATTGATAGAATAGCTTTAATAGCAGGTGCTGTAAATCAATTTCCTGATAAAAACGTATTAGTTATAGATGCTGGTACATGTATAACGTACGATTTTATTAATTCTAAAAATGAATATTTAGGTGGTGCTATTTCGCCAGGATTAAGAATGCGTTACAAGGCTTTACATAATCAAACAGCCAAATTACCGTTATTAGATACTGAAGCGATTGAAAGTATTATAGGTAATACAACCAAAACATCAATTAATAGCGGTGTTGTTAATGGATTAACTGTAGAAATTGATGGAATAATAGCTCAATACAAAGAAAAATTTAGTGATTTAACAATAATTTTAACAGGCGGAGATGCTAATTTTTTGTCTAAACAATTAAAAAGTAGCATATTTGCCAACTCAAATTTCTTGCTGGAAGGCTTGAATTTTATTTTACTCAACAACATAAGCGAATGATAAAAAAACTTTTTATAGTTTTTATTGCATTAATAGCAATTCAAAGTAAAGCACAACAAGGAGGCGGATCTCCATATTCTTTTTATGGAATAGGAAGTTTGAAGTTTAAAGGATCTGTAGAGAATAGAAGTATGGGAGGAATGGCTGTCTATAAAGACAGTATACATATTAACTTTACAAATCCAGCAACTTTTGGAGATAATAACATTGCTAGTTTTAAAAATGAAAGTAGACCTGTAAAGTATACAGTTGGAGGAAGCCACTCTGCATCAACATTAAAATCAAATTCTAGTAGTGATAAATCTAATACAACTTCTTTTGATTATTTAGCACTTTCTGTACCTATAAATAAGTTTGGTTTTGGGTTTGGACTTTTACCTTACAGTTCTGTAGGTTATAAATTAAACAACTTTTTAGATAATGGTAATCCAGAAGCTAGATATGAAGGAAGCGGAGGAGTTAACAAAGTATTTTTATCTACAGGATATCAATTAACAAAATCCTTAAGTATTGGTGCTAATGCAGATTATAACTTTGGTAATATAGAAAACTCAACGCTTGTTTACGGATATAACACAGAAGGAGATTTATTATCATATCATTCTAAAGAAACAAACTCTTCTAGCTTAAGCGGTTTAAGTTTTAATTTTGGATTGCATTTTAGAGAGATGATTTCAGATAAACTAGAAATACAATCTTCTTTTACTTATGCGCCAGAGTCTAATTTAACATCAAAAAACGAAAGACTATTTTCTACAGTAACAATAAATTTTGATGATGGTACCGAAACTTTTATAAATCAATTTGATGCAGACTTAGAAGCAAATAATTTAGATGAAACAACATTAACGTTACCATCTAAGTATAGTATTGGCGTTGGTTTAGGACAACCACGTAAATGGTTTGCAGGTATAGAATATACAGCACAACAAACTAGTAAGTTTAACAATCCACTTTACGCAAATACAGGTACGACTTTTGAAGACGCATCAAAACTATCTATCGGTGGATTCTACATACCAGAGTATAATGCGTTTTCAAGTTACTGGAAGAAAATAGTTTACAGAGCAGGATTGCGATTTGAAAATACTGGTTTAAATATCAATAATCAAACTATAAACGAGTTTGGCATGTCTTTTGGAGTAGGATTACCAGTAGGAACACCAAGAACACCATTTTCTAATGCAAATATAGGGTTAGAGTTTGGAAGACGAGGGACAACAGATGCTAACTTAATAAAAGAAAACTTTGTGAACATCAATATAAGTTTATCGTTAAACGATTGGTGGTTCCAAAAAAGAAAATACAACTAAAACAAGATAAAAATTAATAATTATGAAAACTAAGATTACATTACTAATCGCGCTATTTTTTAGTTTAAGCTTTGGTTTTTCTCAAAACGAACAAGAATGTGCAACAAAATTATCTTTAATGGCAGAAGCTGCTAAAGCGGGTAATTATGAAGCTGCATATCCTCCATTTAAATGGCTAAGAGAAAACTGTGAAAAATATAATCTTGCTATTTATCAATATGGAGAGAAAATTTTAGAAAGTTTTGTGGAGACTAAAGAAGATAAAAAAACATATATCTTAGAATTAACAGATATGTGGAATGATAGAGCAGAATACTTCCCTAGCAAAACTAAAGCTGGTAAAGTTATGGTTGATGCTTGTTTGCTTAAGTATGATAACAAAGAGATTTTAGGATTAACTACTCAACAGTTATATGATTGTTTTGATAATGCATACAAGACAGATAAAGAAAACTTTACAAGTACCAAAGGATTATATCTTTACTTTAAATTAGCTGTAGAGTTATATGATGCAGAGAAAATGACTGCTCAACAGTTGTTTGATAAGTATGATGATGTTGCTGAAAAAATTGAATACGAAATAGAAGACAATACTAGAAGTCTTAACAAGTATATTGAAAAAGAAGAAGCTGGTACAACTTTAACAAGTAGAGATGAAAAGTATAAAAAGTATCACGGACAAATGATAGATGCTTTTGGTAAAGTAACAGCAGGTATAGATTCAGATTTAGGAACAAGAGCAAATTGTGATAACTTAATTCCTTTGTATACTAAAAACTTTGAAGCTAATAAAGATAATGCTGAGTGGTTACAAAGAGCATTAAATAAAATGTATCAAAAAGATTGTCAAGAAGATCCTTTATTTATTAAGATATTAGATACTAAACACAATTTGCAACCAACAGCAGATTCAGCTTATTATTTATATGTTAAAACAGGAGAACAAAAGTATTTAGATCAAGCAATTTCTCTTCAAACAGATCCTTTAAAAAAGTCAAACTTAGTGTATAGAATTGCATTAAACTTTAAGAAGAAGGGAAGCTATGGTCAAGCAAGACAATATTTTTACGAAACAGTTAAGTTAAATCCATCTAACAAAAATCCATACATGCACGTAGCAGAAATGTATGCAAAAAGTGCCAACAGTTGTGGTACAGATAGCTTTAACAAAAGAGCAGTATTCTGGTTAGCAGCGCAAGAAGCTAATAAAGCAGGAAACTCAAGTGCAGCAGCAAGATACAATGGTTTAGCACCAACAAAGTCAGAAATCTTTAATAAAGATATGGCAGGTAAATCAATTAGTATTGGATGTTGGATTGGTAGAACTGTAACAGTACCAAAACTATAATGCAAAATCAAAACTTACATATCATAAAAAACTCAGTCATAGCATTTGCTATGACTTTGTTTTTTGCATGTAAAGGCAATTTAAAGGACATTAAAAAAATGGATATGTCTGCTAACGAGCCTGTAGGAATTTCAGATAGTATTAATGTAAAATATACAGATTCTGGTCGTTTAGCAGCTAATTTAATAAGTCCAAAAATGTACGATTATAGTAATCGTGACTTTTCCTATAGCGAATTTCCTGATGGAATTTTACTTTATTTATACGATAAGCAAAATCAAAGAACAACGATTATTTCAGATTATGCTATCGTTTATAATGAAACCGATTTAATAGATTTAAGAGGAAATGTTGTTGCTGCAACTCCAGAAAAAGATACATTGTATGCAGAGCAATTGTATTATGACCAAACCAAGCAATGGTTATTTACAAACTTACCAGTTACCTTTAGATCTAAAGACTACGTAACTAATGGTGAAGGTTTTGACTCTGATAGAGATTTTAATAAAGCCGAAGTCTTAGGAGTTACCGGTCAATTTGCAGTTACAGAATAATTGTAGCACCTTTTACTTTTTTAGTATCTTTACAGCCTAAATTATAATTCATTACATGAAATTATTTAAATTATTTCAATACGCATATATCGTATTTGCAGTATTGTTTGTTTATGATGCGTTTGCAGAATACAATAGTACAGGACAAGTAAAATACCTTTCATTGTTTTTAGCAGCTTTAGCTGTATTTATGTTCTTTTTTAGAAAGAAATTCAACAATAAATTTGATAACAACAAATAATGGCAACTTCAATAATAATTATTGTATGTTCATTATTATTATCGGCTTTTTTTTCGGGTATGGAGATTGCTTATGTGTCTTCAAACAAAATTCATATAGAAATTGAAAAAAAGCAAGAAGGGTTTTTAGCGCAAATACTAACAAAAATTACTGCTAAACCTTCCAAATTTATAGCAACTATGCTTATTGGTAATAATATAGCATTAGTTATTTATGGGTTGTTTATGGGCGATTTGTTGGTGCAATGGTTTCAAAGCTTTTTACCTTCAGAAAGCGGATTTGTAACCTATTTGTTAACCGATTTAAACTTGTTAACTCAAACCATAATTTCAACATTAATTATATTATTTACTGCAGAGTTTCTTCCAAAAGTATTCTTTCAGATTTATGCCAATTCATTATTAAAAATACTAGCATTTCCTGCGTATTTGTTCTATGTGCTTTTTACTTTTATTTCAGATTTTGTCATTTGGATTAGTGATGTTGTACTAAAAAAATTCTTCAAAACAGAAGGCGATCAAGTGCAACTAGCTTTTACAAAAGTAGAATTAGGTAACTATATTAGTGAGCAAATGGAAAGCGTAGAAGAACATGAAGAAATTGATACCGAAATTCAAATTTTTCAAAATGCTTTAGAGTTTTCCGAAGTAAAAGCGCGTGAAGTTATGGTGCCTCGTACCGAAATTACAGCGCTAGAACTTCGTGATTCTGTAGACGATTTAAGCAAATTATTTACAGAAACAGGCTATTCTAAAATCTTAATTTATAAAGAAACAATAGACGAAATTTTAGGTTACGTGCATTCTTTCGATTTGTTTAAAAAGCCAAAAAATATAGGTTCAATGATTATGCCTGTCGAGTTGGTGCCAGAAACCATGCTTATTAAAGACATCTTAAATGTACTTATCAAAAAACGAAAAAGTATAGCAGTTGTAGTGGACGAATATGGTGGTACATCGGGTATTATGACTGTAGAAGATATTGTAGAAGAATTATTTGGAGAGATAGAAGATGAGCATGATAGCGTAGATTTAATTGAAGAACAAAAAGACGAAGATAATTTTGTGTTTTCTGCAAGATTAGAAGTAGACTACATTAATGAAACCTATAAAATAGACTTGCCAGAAGGTGAAAATTATGAAACTTTAGGCGGTTTAATTGTAGACTTTACAGAAGAAATTCCGCAACAAGACGAAATCGTAATTATTGACAATTTCGAATTCAAAATATTAGAAGTATCCAATACAAAAATAGATTTAGTAGCCTTAAAAATTAAAGAAGAAGATTAGCTTCAACTACATGAAAATCTTGATAATAGCTGCTTAATTTATTATTTAATTATTTATTATAAAAAGTACTTTTATTATTGAATAGAAAATGGTATTTTCGCCCACTATATTTCATAAAATTTATCATAGAAAATGGCAATTTTAAATAAAATAAGACAGAAAACAGTTGTATTAATTTTGGTTATCGCGTTAGCCTTATTCGCATTTATTTTATCAAGTTTATTTGATAATAAAGATGCATTATTTGGTAAATCTCAAGACGTTGTTGCAACCATTAACGGTAAAGACATAAGCAGAGTAGAGTTTATGAGCCTTGTAGAGCAACAGCAACAACAAATGGGTGCAAACGCAACTTCAACTCAGGTAATGAACCGTGTATTTGATGCTAAAGTTAGAGAAGCTGTTATGGAAGGTCAGTTTGAAAAATTAGGACTATCTATAGAAACTGATCAAATGAGAGATATTTTAAAAAATGCATTATCTACAAGCCCAGAATTTTTAAATGAAGCAGGTATATTTGATGAGTCTAAATTAAAAGTTTACATAGATAACTTAAAATCTACATCAGCTCAAGCATACCAAAACTGGGTAAATTATGAGCAGCAATTAGCAGTAGGAGCATTACAAACAGATTACTTTAACATGGTTAAAGCTGGTGCAACTGCAACTTTAGCAGAAGGAGAGTTAGATCATAAATTAGCTAATGATAAAGTAGATATTAAATATGTGCAAGTACCTTACAGTTCTATAGCAGATAGTACTGTTAAAGTATCAAAATCAGAAATTAAAGATTACATTTCTAAGCATAAAAAATCTTACGAGACAGAAGCTAGTAGAAGTTTTCAATATGTATTCTTTAAAGAAGAAGCATCTGCTGAAGACGAAAAGAATATCCAAAATAGTTTAAAAGAATTATTAAACGATAGAGAAGTTTACGATGAAAATGCAGAAGACAAAAAACGTACAGAAATAGGTTTTATAAACACAAAAGATGTAGAAGATTTTGTTAATGCAAATTCTGACGATATAAAATATAACGACAGATTTTTAAAGAAGTCTGCTTTACCAGAAACTATTGCAGATACAATTTTTAACCAAGAGATTGGTTTTATCTACGGACCATACAAAGAAGGTAACTACTATAAATTATCAAAACTAGTAGATAGAACTACTTTACCAGACTCAGCAAAAACAAGACACATTTTAATACCATTTATAGGAGCTTCAAGAGCGCCGGCAGATGCTAAACCAAAAGCAGAAGCAGAAGCTTTAGCAGATAGCTTATTGACAGTTTTAAAATCTGATAAATCTAAATTCTCTGAGTTTGTTACAGAATATTCTACAGACCAAGGAAGTGTAAACAACGAAGGTCGTTACGATTGGTTTGCTTACGACAGAATGGTGCCAGAATTTAGAGACTTTGCTTTTGAAGGTAAAACAGGAGATTTAGGTGTAGTAGAAACTGCATTTGGATTACATATCATTGAAGTTGAAGGTCAAAAAGGATCTTCAGATATGGTGAAAGTAGCAACTATAGCTAGAAAAATTGAACCATCAGAAGATACTAACGACAAAATATTTAGAGATGCTTCTACTTTTGAAGTAAACTTAGAAAATGCAGACTTTGCAACATTAGCTAAAGAGTCTAGTTATGATGTAAGACCAATGACAGCTAAAGAATTAGACGAAAGTATACCTGGTATAGGTAACCAAAGACAAATTGTACGTTGGGCTTTTGAAGAAGGTACAGATGTAGGAGACTACAAACGTTTTACAGTTTCTGGAGGTATAGTTATTGCGCAATTAACTTCAAAATCTGAAGCAGGGTTAATGAGCGTAGAAGATGCGTCTGTAACAGCTTTACCAGAGATTAGAAAAGAAAAGAAAGCTAAACTAATCATGGATAGAGTAAGCGCAACTACTTTAGAAGAGTTTGCAAAAGCAGAAAATCAAAATGTAAGAAGCTCTGTAGCTATCAACATGAAAAACCCTACAATTTCTGGTGCTGGTAACGAGCCAATGGTTGTTGGTACAGCATTTGGATTAAATGAAGGAGAAACTTCTGGTTTAGTAAAAGGAAATACAGGTGTATTTATGGTACAAACAACTAAAAAGACACCAGCAACAGAGTTAGAAAACTATCAGCCTTTTGCAAATCAAGTAAGTACACAAAAATTAAATTCTGTACAAAACAGATTATACAATGCTTTAAAAGAAGCTGCTGAAATTGAAGATAACCGTGCTAACACAGTACAGTAATTTTTAAATAAAATACTATAAAAAAGCCTCTTGAAAATCAAGAGGCTTTTTTTATTGTGTTTGTTTCAGCTTTAAATGAAAACTATAAAACCATATCAGTATAACTTAAAATAGTATCAAACCCTTTGCTTTTAAAATACTCAGTTGGATTGATTTTTGAAGCCACTAAAACAAAATCTCCGCCCCAAGCACCAAGACTTTTTATACTTCCTCCAAAATTTTCAAAAAGTAATTGCTTTATTGGTGTTTGATTGGTTACAGAAGCAATAATCTGTTCATGTTGGTCTATTAACGATTGAAACTTCTCTAAAGTCTCACAAATTATAATTTGTTCTGTAATTGCATTTATTGCAGCAATGGTTGCTTCTAAATTGTTTCTATTAGCTTTGTAATGTGCAATACCATCTCTACTATTTTGTTTTTTATTTAAGTGAACAAAATATAGATTATTTTTAAAATTAGGATTAAAATTTAAAGTTTCAATAACTCTTTTTTTATCATTTAATTGATAAGTTAAAGCTAGGTCTTCTTGTGCACACGCAATGTCGTAACCACTACCGCCAAACGTTAATTCTAGTAATTTATAAGCATCAACATTAGCCCAGTTAGCGATATTATTAATTAAGGTTGAAGATGTGCCTAACCCCCAATTTTTAGGAAATTCTAATATAGTTGAAATTTTAAAACCTTCATATTTTAAAAAATCAGGATTTAACTGTTTTACAGCTGTTATAATTTGTAATAATCGATCTGAGATTTCAGGATTAGTTGAGCTTTCAATTGAAACATATTCATCTTTAAATGAAAATTTTGCACTAAACCAAACGTTTTGATTATGGTCTAAGCTGTTCCAGGTCAGTTTGTTTATTGTTTCTTTTTCAACATGAAGTGATTGTCCAAATACAGTAGGAACAGCTAATGCTTTTGCACCATCAAGCACCACATATTCTGCGGTTAGTAATAATTTTCCGTGACTGTAATAGGTTTGCATATTCTTTTCTTTATCTATTATTAAGCTGTGTTGATTGGTGGCTGAGCGTAGTCGAAGCCACTTTTTGAAATGACTTTCATTTTTACATTCAGCTAATTCAGGTAGCTTTTCAAAATCTCTATTTATTAAGGCTATTTTTTTATTTCTACTCCAACCCTGAATTTGCTTTTCACGATTAAAAGCATCATCAATTCTGTCAAATTCTTCTAAAAATACTAGTTTAACTGGTAATCTTTTTTTAGTGTGATTAGCACCTTGTCCATTGTTGTGTTCGTTTAATCTTTGTTCAATATTAATCGTACTTCCTGTGTAAAAGGAACCATCTGAGCATTCTAATATGTAAACAAATCCATTTGGCATTATCTATTGTGACTTCGACTACGCTCAGTCACCGATTTTTATCCTCTTAATTTTTCAATCTGTTCTACAACAGCGCTATGCGAAACAGTGTTGTGTTTAAAATGATTGATTATAGTTTCTTTTTCTTGTGGTGTTGCTTCAAATTGATTTAAAATATTCATCAAATGCATTTTCATATGCCCTTCTTGAATACCTGTTGTTGTTAAACTTCTTAAAGCAGCAAAGTTTTGTGCTAAACCAGCAACAGCTACAATTTGCATTAATTGCTTTGCGGTAGGGTGATCTAATAAGTTTAAAGCTAGTTTTACTAAAGGATGTAAACTTGTTAATCCGCCAACTGTACCTAAAGCTAACGGAATTTCCATCCAAAAAGTAAACACGCCATTTTCAACTTTTGCATGTGTTAAACTAGAGTATTGTCCATTTTTTGATGCGTAGGCATGTACGCCAGCTTCTACAGCTCTAAAATCGTTACCGGTAGCCAAAACAACAGCATCAATACCATTCATAATACCTTTGTTGTGCGTTACTGCTCGGTAAGGTTCTATTTCGGCAATGTTTACGGCTTGTACAAATTTTTCGGCAAAGGTGTTTGGGTCAATATCTTTTTCGGCTAAATCTTCAACGTTGCAACTTACTTCAGCTCTAACTAAACATTCAGGTACGTAATTAGATAAAATACTCATCACAATCTCTACAGGTGCTGCAAGTTGTGTTTCAGCTTCAGCTTTAAATGTTTGTGCAAACTGCTCTAAACACGAATTGATAAAATTTGCACCCATTGCATCTAGCGTTTCAAAAGTCGCATGCAATTGGTAGTAATTATATAATCCTTCTGTTTTATCTTTAAGTTGAATGTCCAAAATACCGCCACCACGTTTTTCCATATTTTTGGTTATTGGCTTGGCATCTGTGATTAATTTCGACTTAATTTTGTCAAAAAAAGAGGTTAAAGCTTCCTTTTTACCATTGTACATAAAATGAACTTGCCCAATTTTTGTTGTGCTAATCACTTTAGTTTTAAATCCGCCACGCGTTTGCCAAAATTTTGCCGCTTTACTAGCAGCAGCAACGACTGAGCTTTCTTCAATCGCCATAGGAATAGTGTAGGTTTTGTCGTTAATCACAAAATTAGGAGCAACGCCAAAAGGCAAGTAAAAGTTAGTTACGGTGTTTTCTATAAACTCGTCGTGTAGCTGTTGTAGTTTTTCATCTGAGTTCCAATACTGCTTTAAAACTTGTTTAATCGAGTCATTTTCAGAAAAATGATGTGCTACTAACCAATCAATTTTTTCGGTTTTTGATAGTTTAGAAAATCCAGAAACTAATGCTGCCATGTAATTAAATTTAGAAATGCAAAGATACTACACTGAAGTTAACATTTTAAGTTTGGTGTAAAATTTGATTTAAATGATATTTGTAATGATGTTTTAAGTTGAATTTACTGTTAATATTTACGGTTTTTTGGCTAATTTTTAGTAAACTTGACATCCTTTTATTAAATATTTAATTTTAGATGAAAATATTCAAAATTCTTTCCCTTTTTTTAGTTTTAGCAACATCTGCTATAACCGCTCAAAACAAGCAAATTACATTAGAAGAGATTTGGAACGGTACCTTTAGAACAGAAGGTTTACAAGCGTTACACTCTATGAAAAACGGTCAACAATATTCCGTTTTAAATTTTGATAGAGCCAATCGTGCAACAACTATAGATATTTACGATTATAAAACGTTAGAAAAGACCAAAACTTTAGTAAGTTCTGCAGATATAGATGCTATACCTTACTTTACAGATTATACGTTTAGTGAAGATGAAAGCAAAGTGCTTTTAGCTACAGAAGAAGAGTCTATTTTTAGACGATCTACCTTAGGTAAATATTTTGTTTTTGATACCAAAACAGGAAAAACAACTTTAGTAACCGAAGACAAAATACAAGAACCAACTTTTTCTCCAGATGGGACAAAAATAGCTTTTGGTTTAAACAATAATTTGTATGTAAAAGATTTAGGCTCGGGTAAAATTACTCAGTTTACTACAGATGGTGAAAAAAATAAAATCATCAACGGAATTACCGATTGGGTTTATGAAGAAGAATTTAGTTTTGTTCGCGCTTTCGATTGGAATGCAGATAGCAACAAAATTGCATTTATCAGATTTGATGAAACTGATGTCCCAGAATTTTCAATGGATGTTTATGGTGAAGATTTATATCCAACACAATCGGTGTTTAAATACCCTAAAGCAGGAGAGAAAAATGCTGAAGTTTCACTTTATATTTATAATTTAAAAACAAATAAAGCTGAAGAAGTTAAAGTTGATAAAGCTTACAGTGACTTTTATATACCACGTATTCAATGGACCAACAATCCAGATGTGTTAAGTGCGCAATTTATGAATCGTCATCAAAACGAATTAGACCTTTGGTTTATTAACGCAAAGAAAAATGAAGCTGAAATTGTTTTAGCTGAAACGGATAGAGCATACATAGATGTGACTTTCGATTTAACATTTTTAGAAGATGATAGCTTTATTTGGACTAGCGAAAAAGATGGATATAATCACATTTATCACTATGATAAAAACGGAAAGTTAATTAACCAGGTTACCAAAGGAAATTGGGAAGTAACTAGCTATTATGGTTACGATGATAAAACCGATAGGATTTTTTACCAATCTGTAGAAAACGGAAGTATTAACAGAGATGTTTATGCTATAAAATTAAACGGAACTAAAAAACAAAGATTAACAGATAAAACAGGAACAAACAATGCAGATTTTAGTGCAAATTTCACCTATTTTATCAATACATTTTCAAATGCATCAACACCATATTTATATACTTTAAATGATGCAAAATCTGGTAAGGTTTTAAAAGTTATTAAAGATAATAGCGATTTAAAAAATCAATTAGCAGATTATCAATTATCAGAAAAAGAATTTTCTACAATAAATGTAAATGGTAACGACCTTAACATGTGGATGATTAAACCTGCAAATTTTAATGCCTCAAAACAATATCCATTATTCATGTTTCAATATTCAGGACCAGGATCTCAACAAGTAGCTAATCGTTGGAACAGTGCTAATGATTATTGGTATCAACTATTAGCTCAGCAAGGTTATATTGTTGCATGTGTTGATGGAAGAGGAACAGGATTAAAAGGAGCAGATTTTAAAAAAGTAACTCAAAAGGAATTAGGAAAATACGAGGTTGAAGACCAAATAGACGCTGCAAAATTATTAGGTCAAAGAAATTATATTGATACGTCAAGAATAGGAATTTGGGGCTGGTCTTATGGTGGTTTTATGTCAAGTAACGCCTTATTTAAAGGTAATGATGTCTTTAAAATGGCAATAGCAGTAGCACCAGTAACTAGCTGGCGTTATTACGACTCTATTTATACAGAACGTTACATGACAACACCACAAGAAAACCCAAGTGGTTATGACGAAAACTCACCAATTAACCATGTAGAAAAATTAAAAGGCGACTTTTTATTAATTCACGGATCAGGAGACGATAATGTACATGTACAAAATACAATGCGTATGGTAGAAGCGTTAGTACAAGCTAATAAACAGTTTGAATTAATGATTTACCCTGATAAAAATCATGGTATTTATGGCGGTAATACAAGATTACAGTTATATACTAAAATGACAAACTTTATAAATCGTACATTAGGCGATAAACTTTAAATAAAAACTAACTAAATTATACATTATGGAATTTAAATTTGGAGGTTCAGAAACCAATCAAAAGACTGTTTTAGGTCATCCTTCAGGGCTATTTGTCTTGTTTTTTACTGAAATGTGGGAACGTTTTTCTTATTACGGAATGCGTGCGCTTTTAGTACTTTTCCTAATTTCAGCAATCTCTGGTGGAGGTTGGGGCTGGGAAAGAGCTGATGCCACATTACTTTATGGATGGTATACTGGTTTAGTTTATATCACTCCAATAATAGGAGGTTATATTGCAGATAAGTTTACAGGTTACAGAAATGCAATCGTTATTGGAGCCTTATTAATGACGTTAGGTCATGCTTCTATGGCGCTAGAAGGTTTTACTAGTACATTTTTCTACTTAGGTTTATTTTTATTAATAATAGGAAACGGTATGTTTAAACCTAATATTTCTTCTATTGTTGGACAATTATATAAGTCTCAAGGAAAAGAGAAAGATGCTGGTTATACTATATTCTACATGGGTATAAATGCTGGTGCTTTCTTAGGGATATTGCTTTGCGGTTACATAGGAGAATCTCCAGATTGGGGATGGCATTATGGTTTTGGATTAGCAGGGATATTTATGTTTTTTGGAATGCTTCAGTTTTATTATGCACAAAAAATATTTGGGCGTATTGGTTTATCACCAAAAGGAACTCAAGAGTTTGACGATGCAGTAGAAGACTCTATTGAAGAAATTGGTGAAGATATTGAAGATGTAGTTGATGAAGCAAAAAAATCAAAAGTTACTAAAGATAGGTTAGTAGTAATTGGTGTTTTTGCATTTTTTACAATTTTCTTCTGGTGGGCTTTTGAGCAAGCAGGTAGTTCTATGACCATTTTTGCAAGTGACTATACAGATAGAACTCTTGAAGGTACTGGCGCAATGACTTTTAAAATTGTAAACACTATTTTAACTGTTGTTCCAATGTTAATCATTACCTATGTTCTAACGATGCTATTTAAGCAAACTTTTGGAAAGTATTCATTATCTAATATTTTATTAGCGACAAGTTTCGTGATTATTTGGGTTATTGTTATTTATATGCTTAATAAGCAGTTTAATGATCCAGCACCAGAAGTTCCAGCCTCTTGGTACGGAATTTTAAATTCATTCTTTATTATTGCGTTTGCTCCATTATTTTCTAAAATATGGGAGAGTAAATACAACCCATCTGGTCCAGTAAAATTTGCAATTGGATTAATTTTATTAGGATTAGGTTTCGGTATTTTAGCATATGGTTCTATGGGCATTCCTTTAGGAGCCAAAACAGCATCAGTAAGTATGATATTCTTAATTTTGGCATACTTATTACATACTTTAGGAGAATTATGTGTATCTCCTGTAGGTTTGTCTTATGTAAGTAAATTAGCTCCGTTAAAGTTAGTAGGTATGATGTTTGGTATTTGGTTTGTAGCTAATTTTATAGCTAACTTAACTGCTGGTTGGACAGCAAGTTACCTTGATCCAATAGTTGAAGAATATGGGATGTCTAATTTCTTTTTAATCTTTACAGCAATCCCTATTACAGCAGGTGTCGTAATGTTTATATTAAATAAAACATTAATAAAGAAAATGCACGGTGTAAAATAATTATAAGTAATTAATATAAAAAAAGCGTCTCAATTTAGAGGCGCTTTTATTTTTTGTAAATTTGGAATACATTTTGCGACTACAATAAAAAACAATATATATGAAAACATTTTTTATAGCCTTTACAATGCTTTTTGCATTAAATATTACCGCACAAGAAATTAATTGGATGTCTTTAGAAGAGGCTTTAGAGGCACAAAAAACTGCTCCTAAAAAAATATTTATTGACGCCTACACTGTTTGGTGTGGACCATGCAAAATGCTAGATCGCAACACATTTAAAAATGAAGACGTTGTAAAGTATATTAACAAATATTACTACGCAGTCAAATTTAATGCTCAAGGAGATGAAGAGGTAACTTATAAAGGAAAAACATATTCTAATCCTGGTTATGATCCTGCAAAAGCAAAAACAAGAAACGCTAATCATCAGTTATCTCGTGTTTTTGGTATAAGAGCATTTCCTACCTTAGTGTTTTTAGATGAACAATCTAATGTGTTAGCTCCAATTGTAGGATATAAAGATGCTCAAGGCTTAGAATTATACTTGAAAATGTTTGCGCAGAACGATCATAAGGAAATGAAAACTCAAGAAGATTTTAACGCATATTATGAGAATTTTAAATTTCAGTTCAAAAAATAAAAGTATTTAATCAATTATAAAAGCTCCCGTTTTTCCTGTTTGGTAAAACGGGATTTTTTGTTTTAAACAAGTAGTTTTCCAACGTAAAATATAAGATTTGTAGTTACTTCCATCTGCAATAATAGCTTTAGGCTGTATGCTGTCTATTAAACGCACTAAATTCACTTTTGGCGATTGGATAAGTAAAACATAATCAACTTTTAATTTTTTTACTTGATGTACACCTAAACTATCAACAACTAAAAGTGTTTTGTTTTTTATATTGAAAATAGGCTGTAAAGGTTTTGGCGTTTCAATTGTTAGGTTATTTTTTACTGCAAAAGTTCTTGGGATTGTATTTGTTTCAACAGCTTCAAGATTAGAGTATAATTGAAGCTTTTTATCAATTTTTTCACCAATGATTGTGTATTTACTTTTGTGAAACACATACAAACTTTCACCTTTATTTTGACTTGTGTTGAAGATGAAATTTGCTTGAAAGCCAATAATTAATGCTAACGAGTAGAATACCCATTTCGCTTTTCGGTTTAAATAAAATTGATAGACCGTAAAAATCAGTATATAACTTAAAATCACCTGAAATATATTGAAAGAAATGTCTTGAAATAAAAAGCTTTCTTGTCGTGCAATCCATTCAAAAAAAGTATTCATCATTCTTATAACAAAAGCAAAAATATCGGCTAAAAATTCAGGTAACAAATCAATCAAAGCTAATGTTATAACTAGCAATCCTAAACCTAAAATAATTCCTAAAATTGGAATAATCACCAAGTTTGATAACCAAAATAGACTTGGAAATTGATGAAAATAATACAAGCTAATTGGTATAATTCCAAATTGCGCAGACACGGTAACTGTAAATGTTTTCCAAAGTAAACTAAGTAATTTGTTTTTTGGTTTTAGTAAGGGTTCTATGATGGGCTGGATACTAACTATAGCAAAAACAGCAGCATAACTTAATTGAAAACCAACATCAAAAATAAAGCTAGGTTTAATCAATAAAAGGACAAAAATTGAAGTTGCTAGCGTATTGTAAATATTTGATGTTCGTTTTAAATTTAAACCAATCGCAACAATGCTAAACATAGTTGTAGCACGTACAATTGAAGCAGAACCACCAGCAATTATAGCATAACTCCACAGTAGAAATAAAATAAAAATTGTTTTTAAAAAATAGCCGTGCTTAATGCGTTCTAAAGGTTTTAAAACAAAACTTAAAATGAGTAAAATAATTCCAACATGTAAACCCGAAACTGCCAAAATATGTATTGCACCTGCATTAGTGTAACTATCGTAAAGATCTTTGTCAATACCTTGACGTTGCCCTAAAATCAAAGCATTAATTATAGATAATTCATCTTTAGTAAAATTATAGTTTGTTAGCTTTTCATTGATAAGTTGTCTAAAGTTGGCGGCATGACCACGTAGTGTATTTGTTTCATTATTTAAAAGGAAAAGCTCTGAATTTTTACTGTATAATTGATAAAAAACTTGTTGGTTTTTTAGATAGTTTTTGTAGCTAAACTGATCAGGATTTAAAGGAGGTTTTATATCATATATTTCGCTCTTAGTCACATAAATATGATCAACTTTTAATGTGTTTGTAGTAGAATCTTTTTCAATATTTAGTAATGCTTTACCGTTGGTATTTTGATGATCTACTTTTAAAATTTCAATGTAATAACGGTCGCTAAACGCATTTGGTTTTAAAAATTCTCTAACTTGAAAAGTGATTAATTGATGTTTTTGATTTTCTTCTTTAAAATGAAAAAAATGAGATTTTTCTAAAAGACTTTTGTTGATTGTAGAGACAAAAATGCCTAAAATAATACAAGTTAAAATTGCTGAAAAACCAAACCAAACTGTATTGTTGTATTTATCTTTAAAAATGAAATAAACTCCAGTTGTAATTATAAAACTAGCGATGAGAATTACTAATGCATAATTAATTTCTATCAGAAAGAATTCTGATAAAAGGATTCCAAAAATCAACCCGATGGTTAGTCTTACTATGCTGAATTTGAGAAGCTTCACTTCTCTAATATAATAAATAATTGATTATTCGTTCTGTGTTATAAGAAATATTTTAAGTTTTTAAAATATCTTATAACACACGACGCGCTTGTACAAACGCAAAATACCAGTATTTTTCAGATAGTAAAGATCTAATAACGCCACGACTTGTGCTAGCATGAATAAATTCTACACGACCTAAACGCGCAGAAGTAACTAAGCCAACGTGATTAACTTGCCTGCTATTTCTTTTAGTGGCAAAAAATAGTAAATCGCCTTCTTTTACTTCCTTTAAATCTACCCAATCTCCGTAAGTAGATAGCTGACTTGTGGTACGAGGTAAGCTAATATCTTCTTCAGAAAAAGCAGTATACATCAAGCCAGAACAATCCATTCCTTTTTTTGTAGTACCTCCATATTTGTATTTAACACCTTCGTAAGCACTAGCATTTTTAATGATTTTTTCAATTAATGCATTGTCAATTTCTTCTACAATAACTTTAGTTGAAGTTGTTGTCTTTTTAGTAGTTCCTCTAGTAGAAGGTTTACGTGTTTCTGGTGTTTTAGTGGTTTTTTCTTCCTCTTTTTTTGTGACAATAACATGTCTGTTTTTAGAGCCACCACAAGAAAAAATGGTAAGTAACAATAAAATTAAAGCGAATCTTTTCATTAAAAGGCTAATCATTTAGAGACTCAAATATAAGAGTTGCTGTTTTTAAACTGGCACCTTTTCCTCCTAATTTTTTTTCTAAATCGTAATAATCAATAAAAAACTTAGTACGCTCGTATTCATCTAAAATTAGATCTAATTCTTTTTTTAGACGTTTTTTATTAAAATCATTTTGAATAAGTTCAGTAACAGCTTCTTTTTCTAAAATAAGATTGACTAAGCTTATAAAATCAAGGTTTACAACACGTTTCCCTATTTGGTAAGAAATCCAACTACCTTTATAACAAACCACTTGAGGTACTTTAAAAAGTGCTGTTTCTAAAGTTGCAGTACCCGAAGTTACTAACGCAGCTGTAGATAAGCTTAGTAAATCATACGTTTTGTTATTTATAAAGTTAACGTTGTCTTGCTTTATAAACTGCTTGTAGAAGTCGTAATCTTGTCCTGGTGCGCCAGCAATTACAAACTGATAATCTTCATAATCATTAACAAGACTTAGCATAACCGAAAGCATTTTTGTGATTTCTTGTTTACGACTACCAGGTAATAATGCAATAATTGGTTTATCACTTAAATTGTGTGTTTTTCTAAATTCTGAATCATCAATTTGTGTTCGGTTAGAAATAGCATCAATTAAAGGATGACCTACAAAATGAACAGGAAAATTATGTTTCTTTTCATAAAAATCTTTTTCAAAAGGAAGGATCACATACATTTGATCTACATCACGTTTAATGTCTTTAATTCTGCCTTCTTTCCAAGCCCAAATTTGAGGTGAGATGTAATAGTGTGTTTTAAAACCTTTTGCTTTTGCCCATTTGGCTATACGTAAGTTAAAACCAGGATAATCAATAAAAATGATAACGTCTGGTTTGTAATTTTCTATATCTTTTTTACAAAACGACAAGTTCTTAGCAATGGTGCGTAAGTTCAGCACTACTTCTACAAATCCCATAAAAGCTAATTCTTTGTAGTGCTTAACTAAAGTGCCTCCAACTGTTTCCATCAAATCTCCACCCCAAAATCTAAAGTCTGCATTTGCATCTACTTTTTGTAAAGATTTCATAAGGTTAGAGCCATGTAAATCTCCAGAAGCTTCACCCGAAATAATATAGTATTTCATTTATTAAATATATTAAAACTTAATCGTTTAATTGCCAAGTATTAAGTTGCTGCATGTAGTGGTGCGCAGTCAAATCAAATTGTACAGGGACTACAGATACATATCCTTCTTTTAAAGCCCATTCATCTGTGTCACTTCCATTATCGTAATTTACAAATTTTCCTGTAAGCCAATAATAATCTTTTCCTTGCGGTGTTTTTCGTTTGTCAAATCTCTCTTTCCAATTGGCTCTAGCTTGTCTACATACTTTAATGCCTTTTATGTCTTTTTCTTCTAAATCAGGAATGTTAACATTCAAAATAACACCTTCAGCAATACCATGTTTTAAAGCGTTTTTTGTGATGCGTTTTACGTATTTTTTTGAGGCTTCAAAATTGGCTTCCCAGTTATAATTTAAATTAGAAAATCCTATTGCAGGTATGCCTTCTATACCTGCTTCAATCGCTGCACTCATCGTGCCAGAATAAATAACATTAATAGAACTGTTTGAACCATGATTAATCCCAGAAACACATAAGTCTGGCTTACGGTCTAATACTTCATTTACAGCAATTTTTACACAATCTGCAGGTGTGCCAGAACAACTATATTTTTGTGTTTTTTCACCTTTTTTAGAGACCTTATCTAAGTGTAATGTGTTGTTAATAGTAATAGCATGTCCCATACCACTTTGTGGGCTATCTGGTGCAACTACAACCACATCGCCTAAAGTTTCCATAACTTCAATTAAAGCTAAAATACCTGGAGCTGTAATTCCATCATCATTAGTCACTAAAATTAAAGGTTTTTTACTCATAATTAGATTTTTTTTCCCTATTGCTAAAATACATAAAAACTTCTGTAACCGCCTAATTTATTCAGTTTAACAAAAAATTAGTGCAAATAGATTTTATTGGCATAGTTTTTTCTTTACTTTAGTAGAAATTTCCCAATAAACAAGAAGAAAATGAGAAGGAATTATAATATTTTGCTACTAGTTTTAGTGCTTGCATTTGGATCTTGTAGCTTTACCACTAAGGTAGACGATAACCCAGATAAAGATAAATTATTAATTCAAATAATAACTTTGGCTTTAGATCAACTTCATTTTGAGCCAAAGACTGTAGATGATGCATTTTCAAAAGAAATATTTGAAGATTATTTAGAGCAAGTAGATCCTTTAAAACGTTACTTTTTAAAGTCGGATATTGATGATTTTAAAAAATACGAAACTGAAATTGATGACCAACTAAAAGCTTATGATATTTCATTCTTTAACGCAGTACACGAACGATTAATTAAGCGTCAAGAAGAAGCAAAAGCTTATTATAAAGAGATTTTAGAAAAACCTTTTGATTTTTCTAAGGATGAAGAATATAACGCAGATTATGAGAATTTAGAATACTCTAAAAACAAAAAACAGCTTAAAGAAAGATGGAGACAACAATTAAAGTTTAATACACTATCAAATTATGAAACTTTAATTGAGCAACAAGAAAATGACGAAGCTAAAGAAGATAATACAGAAGCACCAAAGTCTTTAACCGAACTTGAAAAAGAGGCTAGAAACGAAACCTTAAAAGCATTGGATAATTACTTTACAGACTATATTGAAGATATGGAACGTAAAGACTGGTTTGCTATGTACGTAAATACTATTGTAGAAGAGTATGATCCGCATACATCTTACATGGCGCCAGTAGATAAAGATCGTTTTGATCAACAGATGTCTGGTAAATTAGAAGGAATAGGAGCAAGACTACAAAAGAAAATGGATTACATTAAGATTGTCGAGTTAATCTCTGGTGGACCAGCTTGGAGAGATGGGCAAATTGAAGTAGGAGATGTGATTTTAAAAGTACGTCAAGGTGATGAAAAAGAAGCAGTAAGCATTGTAGGAATGCGTATTGATGATGCCATAAAACTTATAAAAGGACCAAAAGGAACAGATGTTGTTTTAACCATGAAAAAGGTTGATGGTACTATTGAAGATATAAAAGTAACAAGAGATTTAGTAGAGCTTGAAGAAACTTATGCAAAGTCTTCAATTGTTAAAAAAGATGATAGAATTTACGGAGTAATAAACTTGCCAAAATT
Organism: Mesoflavibacter sp. CH_XMU1422-2; assembly: GCF_037029245.1. Classification (NCBI taxonomy): domain Bacteria; kingdom Pseudomonadati; phylum Bacteroidota; class Flavobacteriia; order Flavobacteriales; family Flavobacteriaceae; genus Mesoflavibacter; species Mesoflavibacter sp. CH_XMU1422-2. The sequence continues at coordinate 220,008 of NZ_JAYMEE010000092.1, forward strand.
CTATGTAGATTTTAATGATTATAAAGAACGAAATGCTGCTTCAGATATAAAATTAGAAATTGAACGTCTAAAAGAAGAAGGTATTGAAGGATTAGTCCTAGATTTAAGAAATAATGGTGGCGGATCCTTAAAAACAGTTGTCGATATGGCTGGTTTATTTATTGAAGATGGACCAATCGTTCAAGTAAGAGAAACTGGATCTGAAAAAGAAGTCTTAAAAGATACCGATAGAAGTATAACTTGGGACGGACCATTAGTAATTATGGTAAATGAGTTATCTGCATCTGCATCTGAGATTTTAGCTGCAGCAATGCAAGATTATAAAAGAGCCATCATAATTGGTAGTAAGCAAACCTACGGAAAAGGAACTGTACAAAACGTACTTGATCTAAACAGAATGGTGCGTAATAGTTCTCACGGAGATTTAGGTGCTTTAAAATTAACGCGTCAAAAGTTTTACCGTATTAATGGAGGATCAACACAATTAGAAGGTGTTAAAAGTGATATTGCTGTACCGGATAGATATAGTTTTATTGACATAGGCGAACGTGACCAAGAAAATCCTTTACCTTGGGATAAGATCACACCAGTAAACTACGATGTTTGGGATAGTTATTTTGATTATGATGCAACTATTTCAAAAAGTAAACAACGTATGGCAAATAACGAGCAACTTAAACTTATCGAGCAAAGCGCAAAATGGGCTAAAAAGCAAATGGACGATAATACTTACTCGTTAAACTATGATAAATACAAAGCTAAATTAGAGTTAAACGAAGAACAAGCTAAACAGTTTGATGCTATTTCAGATTACAAAACAGACTTATCTTTTAGCTCTTTGCCATACGAGCAAAAAATGTTTGAACAAGATACAGTGTTAAAGCAAAAGCGAGAAAGATGGCACGAAAATTTAAGTAAAGACGTTTATGTAGAAGAAGCTTTAAACGTATTAGACGACTTAAATAGCACTTACCGTATTAACAAAGTAGCTACAATAAAAGATTAATAATCAATGAGTCAAAACTCAAGCTCATTATCTCAATTAGCGCTTCAAAAGTTTAAAAAAAACTTTTGGGGCGTTTTTAGTTTGATATACATTGGCTTAGTTGGTATAATCTCGGTTTTTGCTTATGTTTTTGCTCCAGATAGTTCGCAAAACGCCAATCAAATGCATGTCTCTATTCACTCTAAATCACCTGGTTTTTCAGTAGATATGCTAACCATTCCTTCAGAAGTTGAAAATGATCAAAATTGGTTTGATATTATTTTCTTCGGAAAGAAAAACACAAGCACAGAAATTCCTATTTCAAAATATAAATTAGAAGGTAATCAGCTAACTTATACCGAGTATGTTTCTGATGGATTGCAAGGTCAAACAAAAACCATAAAGGCTAATTTTATTTCAGATAATTTAGTAAAACAATTCATAAAAAATAGAACATTTCTTTTAGGAACAGATAAATACGGAAGAGACTTGTTAAGCAGGCTTTTGGTAGGTGCACGTATTTCGTTTTTTATAGGTTTTGTAGCTGTGTTTATTTCGTTAGTAATTGGTGTTTTTATGGGAAGCATTGCCGGTTATTATGGTGGTAAAATAGATGCAGCAATTATGTGGATTATTAACGTGACATGGTCAATTCCTACACTATTATTAGTAATTGCTATAACCTTAGCTTTAGGCAAAGGGTTTTGGCAAGTATTTATAGCAGTAGGCTTAACCATGTGGGTAGAAGTAGCAAGAGTGGTAAGAGGTCAAATTATTAGTGCTAAAGAAATGCAATATGTTACCGCAGCAAAAGCGTTAGGGTTTAATGACTTTAGGATTATAACCAAGCATATTTTACCCAATATTTTAGCGCCAGTAATAGTAATTTGTGCAGCTAATTTTGCAGCAGCAATTTTAATAGAATCAGGTCTTAGTTTTTTAGGTATTGGTGCCCAGCCGCCAATGGCAAGTTGGGGAGCAATGATAAAAGATCATTACAATTATATTATTTTAGGTAAACCTTACTTGGCAATTTTACCAGGACTTTGCATCATGTTTTTGGTAATGGCTTTTATGCTTGTTGGTAATGCTTTACGAGATGCTTTAGATGTTAAAGTCTAATTAATTTCTTCATTAATTGTCTATTATACTAATTAAACATCTATAGTTTTTATAATAACTGAAGTGTAATAGTTGTAAGTTATTTTATTTTTTAACGACAATCAATTATTAATTAATTTAATATAAGTTAATTAAGTAGTCTTTTGTAAGATTGTACTATTTAGGTAACTCATAGGTGTTATTATATATTGTCAACTAAATTAGTTATATTAAGAAGTATAGCTAATACAATAACTATTGTATATACCTTTGTAGTTTAAAAATATAAGAAGTTATAATAAAGACCTCAATATTTTTTAATTTTGCACAAATAAAATAATATGCTAAAAACTATAGACACAAGTATTACTTTTCCTTTTTCTGTGAAAATTGGTTTTAATAAATTATTAAGCCAGTACGATGCTTTGTCTAAAAGTGAAAATGAAATTATAGCCAAAAAAGCAAAAGCTATTTTAAAAGTAGCAGAGCTTAATCCTATTTTAAGGGAAGGTTTTACAGATTATGAAGAACTTTTTCAATATAAAGATGAAATAAACATTGTGCTTCAAGATGTGTTTAGTGAAGTGTTAACGCTAAACGAAATTAAGTTTGCAACAATTCCGTTACAAAATACAGTTTTGTCTTCTACGCAACGTTTTAAAAACATTGTTAGCGATGCAGGAGAAGAGTTTAGTCTGGCAATAAAAAATATGCCAGATGATGACTTATATATTTTTGGTTGTACAATAATTATAAGTATGTATTATGGTTATAGTTTAAATTTTAAACGACCAATTTATTACGATATACCTGATGGTAATGGAATTTTAAGAACATATAAAGTGCTATATAACGCAGATTTTATAGAGATTTTACCAACAGAAAATGCACCAAAGTTTACAAAAGCAGACTATGAAGAATTATTGGATAATTTTGATGATATAGACCTTTGGAAAGAAAAATTTCCGCCAAAAAGTTATCAATTTAATGGTTTTGTAATCTCTAGTATGTTTGATGTTACAGACGATCAATCTATTTCAAATATAAAATCAACTTTAATTCAAATAAACAATAGAGAGAAGCAAGGATTTATAGAGAATTTTGAAAATGTTTTTCAAAGACTATTTAATAGTAACAATATAAAAGTTGGTTTTTCAATATTTACACAAGAAGACAGTTCGCTTACGCAAGCCTATCAAAGTAATATAAAAAGTTTTTTATTAAACCATCAAGAAACAATACACTGTAAAGATGCACTTTGTATGTTTTCTTATGATAAGTTAATAAAAGATAAAAATTATTACACAATCTCTGATGTAGAAAAGCTGTATCAATTATCAAAAGGTAAAGAGCCACAACTTAAAGCTTTGCACGATCAAGGTATAGAAAGTGCTATTTTTGCTCCAATAGCAGAAGATGGACAGCTGTTAGCTATTTTAGAATTAGTGTCTAATCAAAAAGGAGAGTTAAACAGTATTAATGCAAATAAGTTAATAGATGTAATGCCTTTTATACTTACAGTTGTTAAACGCGCAAAAGAAGAGGAAGAAAACGAAATAGAAGCTATCATACAAAGAGAATGCACATCTATACATCCAAGTGTAAGATGGAAGTTTGAAGAAGCAGCAAGGTTATTTAAAAAAGAGCAAGAAGAAGGTAAACGTAACCCAAACTTTAAGCGTATTAGCTTTAAAAAAGTCTATCCGTTGTTTGGTCAAATTGATGTAAAAGGATCTTCAAAAGAAAGAAATGAAGCAACACTAAAAGACCTTCAATTACAACTCAAACTCGTAAAAAATATAATTGAAAAAGCATCAACACTAGAAGATTTAATAATTTACCAGCAAATTAAGTTTAAGATTGATCAATTTGAAGATCATTTAAAACAACAGTTTAAAGTAGATACAGAGCAAAAATTAACGCAGTTTTTTAATAAAGAAATAGAGCCTATATTTAGATTTCAACTAAATAAACACCAGCAATTAAAGGAAGATATAGAAGATTACTTTAATAAGATAGACAATACTTTAAAAGTTATTTATTTTTATCGCAAAAATTTTGATGATACCATTAGCTTGATTAACAAAAACATGGCGTCTATTATAGATAGAAAGCAAATTGAAGCTCAAAGCATGTATCCTCACTTTTTTGAACGTTTTAAAACTGATGGTGTAGAACATAACATGTACATTGGCGAGTCAATTACAAAGGAAAATTCTTTTAACGAAATTTATCTTTATAACCTAAGGTTATGGCAAATGCAGGTCATGTGCGAGATGGAAAATACATACTACAACCATCAACATCAATATCCAAAAGCTTTAGACGTAGCATCAATGATATTGGTGTTTAATCAACCGTTATCTATTCGTTTTAGAACAGATGAAAAGCATTTTGATGTAGACGGAACATATAATGCAAGATATGAGGTAGTAAAAAAGCGAGTAGATAAAGCTTATATAAAAGGTACTGACGAGAGAATTACCCAAAAAGGGAAGTTAACTATTGTATACTCTCAAAAAGAAGATGAAAAAGAATATTTACAATACGTTAAGTTTTTACAAGCCAAAAAACGTTTAGCAAATAATTTAGAAATATTAGAGTTAGATGATTTGCAAGGTGTTACTGGTTTAAAAGCAATACGAGTAGATATTCTTTATAACGATAAAGCAGAAGATGTTTACTTTACTTATAAAGACATGCTTAAAGATAAAAAGTAGATTTTTTATCTTTAAGCATATCTGTTTTAATAATAGAAGTTGTGTCTAAAACGTCTTCTATGTTAGTTCCAGGATTGTTCTTTACAGCAATTCCAAAAGCAATTAAAGACGTAATAATACCGATCATAAATACAGTATAAGTTATACGTAATAACCTATATTTTCTTTCTAACACTTTACCTAAAAAATATAAGTCTTTAGTAAGGGATTTATAAACGTAGTTTTTATCTTTTAAAAGCTCTTCTATAGCCCATTCGTATTCTTTTAAATCCATTTTATGGAAGTTACCAAAAAAGGTTAAGTTTACTTCTTTATTAGCGACATCTTCTTTGGTAAATTCTCCGCTAGTGACGTTAGGACGAGTAGCTATTATTGACATTACCATAGAAATCACGCTAAATACAGTAAAAATTACTGTAGGCCAAGTCAGGTAAGGATTAGTATCTAATTTAGAAATTAAATTAGCTAATACTACCGATATGATAATGGCATTTACAGACAGCAAAATATTAGCTTTTGTATCTGCAATGTCACTTAATTTAATATGGTTTCTTAAAGCAACTCTATAAAATGTTTGTATACCTCGTTCTGGGCTTTCGTTTTTATATTGTGCTTTATATTTTGCCTTAATTTTTTCCTTTTTAATTTTTCTTTTGTGCTTCTTTTTAGTTTTAATAAGCTTAGCAAGATTTTTCTCTTTTCTTGGTTGCCAATTCTTTAAAGCATAATCTGTATAAAATCGATGCTTTTTTGATAGCATTTTTATGTTTTCATCAAGCCATTCGCTAGGAGTAAATGTAGCGATACCATTAATTTCAAGCTCTTTTCTTAAAAATTCACTTGCTTCATTAAAATATTTTTTTCCAAAATGAGACGCATCTGCATCACGTAAGATTTTATCAAGCTCAGTTTTAGGTTCGTTAGCTACTTTTGTAGCCATTATGCAGTCTTTTACGCTATCAATTACCTTTTGATCAGCACCTTCTTTTTTTAGGAAATCTTCTGCAATTTTGGCGCTTTCATCTTCATGGTCATCCCTAGTTTTGGTGTAACCAGTGTCATGTAATAATGCTGCTAGCATCAAAATTTCAGCATCATTAACATTAATTTCAGAATTTTCAATTATTTCTTTTGTACATTTAAAAACACGCTTTGTATGTGTATGATTATGATAAACTATCGTATCCGGTAGTTCATTTTTAAAAAGTTCAAATACAAAGGATTCTGTTTTTTCAACAAGCTTAGTCATTTATAATTTTTTTAAACTAACCTAAAATAACCAAAAATTAACCGTAAATACTATTTATGTCAAAAAATAACATAATTCTAACGTTTTTTATTACATTTTTAATTGCTAGTTGTGCTTCTTACAAAGCACAATATAAAGAAGAAGATAATAAAATTCAACAACTTCCAGACAAATCAATAGATAAGACTTTTTATCTTATAGGAGATGCAGGTAAGTCGCCAATTAATGGCTATTCTAAAGGATTAAAAGCTTTTAAAAGTTTTATTAAAAATAAAAATACTAAAAATACTTATGCAATATTTTTAGGAGATAATATATATCCTGCAGGTTTACCTGATGAGGATGATGAAGGCTATTCTGAAGCTAAAAACAACCTACAAGCACAAGTTAATAGTTTAGATGGTTTTGAAGGAGATGTGGTTTTTATACCTGGTAATCATGATTGGTATGCAGATGGAGTAAAAGGTGTAAAACGACAAGAAAAATTTATAGAAGACGCTTTAGGTAAAAATACGTTTCAGCCAGAAAATGGTTGTCCGTTAGAAGATTATGATGTTGGCGAAAACACAAAGCTTATCATTATAGATACACAATGGTATTTAGAGAATTGGAATGATAATCCTACGATAAATGACAAGTGTGAAATAAAAACAAGAAAACGCTTCTTTTTAGAATTAGAAGGCGAATTTAAAAAAGCTCAAAATAAGCGTGTCATAGTTGCAATGCACCATCCAATGTATACCAACGGTACTCATGGTGGATTTTACGAAAAATCAAAGCACTTATACCCAACGCAAAGCAAAATTCCTGTTCCTATTTTAGCGTCGTTTTTAGTACAAGTAAGAACGCAAGGTGGTGTATCTATTCAAGATCGTTATAACGAAAGGTATAATGAGTTAATGAGTCGTGTAGAAACTTTAGCTTTAGAGTATGATAATATTGTCTTTGCATCAGGACATGAACATACCTTGCAATACATAGAAAATAATGGTATTAAACAAATTGTTTCTGGTTCTGGAGCAAAAGAATCTGGTGCAGCATTAAGTAGAAATGGTTTGTTTGCATACGGTAAGCAAGGTTTTGCAACATTAACGGTTTATAAAGACGGAGAAGCTTGGGTTAGCTATTACGGCGAAGAAAATGAAAATCCTAAACTATTATTTACACATCAAGTTTTTGAACAACGCGAACAAGAATTTGATGTTTCGACTTTACCAGATAATTTCCCTCAAACTATAAAAGCATCAGTTTACACTAAAGAAGAAACTGATAAATCAGGTGTTTATGAAGCCTTTTTTGGAGAACGTTATCGTGATTTATATAGTACAAAAATAGATGTGCCAGTTGCAACATTAGATACACTTTATGGCGGTTTAGAAATAGTAAGAGAAGGTGGCGGACATCAAACAAGATCCATAAGATTAAAAACCAAAGATGGAAGAGAGTTAAATATGCGTGCATTGCGTAAAAGTGCAACGCAATATTTGCAAACAGTTTTATTTAAAGATAATTATCTAGAAGATGACTTTGATAAAACAACTGTAGAAAATTTAATTTTAGATTTCTACACAGCAGCTCATCCATATGCATTTTTAGCAGTACCAGACTTGGCAGATGCAGCAGATGTATATCATACAAATCCAAAATTATATTATATACCAAAACATAAATATCTTGGAGATTATAATAAAAATTATGGAGGCGAATTATATATGATTGAAGAACGTCCAGAAGAAAATTACTCAAACGAACGTAATTTTGGATATGCAGATGATATAGAAAGTACACATGATATTATAGAGAAAATAAGAGATGACGAAAAATATAAAATTGACGAAAACTCTTATGTAAGAGCAAGGTTGTTTGATATGTTAATTGGTGATTGGGATAGACATCAAGACCAATGGAGATGGGCGCAATTTGATCAACCTAATGGAGACAAGCTATTTAAACCAATACCAAGAGATAGAGATCAAGTGTTTTCTAATTTTGACGGAGCAATACTAGATGTAACGCGTTTTCTATCTGGCGCATCTAAGCAACTACAAGTTTACGACGATAAGTTAAAAGATGTAAAATGGATGAATAGTGCTGGCGTTAAATTAGATAAGGTTTTAATACAACAATCAGATAAAGACGTTTGGTTAAAACAAGCTAAATTTATTCAAGAAAATGTAACAGATCAAGTTATAGAAAAAGCCTTTTCAAAATTACCAGAAGCCTCTAAAAAAGAATCTTTAGCTGAAATTAAAAAGTTTTTAAAAGGTAGAAGAGATAACCTTAAAGATATAGCAGAACGTTACTATAAATATTTAAATGAATTGGTCATCTTAACAGGAACCGATAAAGACGATTTTATAGAAATTAACCGTATTGCAGATAATAAAACAAAAGTCACCATTTGGAGAAATAAAGACGGAGAAAAAGCAGACGTTATCGTAGATAGAGTTTTTGATAAATCGATAACAAAAGAGTTATGGATTTATGCACTTGATGATGATGATATCATTGAAGTAAAAGGAAAAGCCAATAATCTAATTTTTACACGTATTATTGGTGGACAAAATAACGATAAGTACATTATAAAAAATGGTAGACGCGTTCATGTCTACGATCACAAAACTAAGCCAAATGAAATTGTTGAAAATAAAGGTGCAAAAATAAGCTTAACAGATATCTACAATAATAACCTTTTCGACTTTCAACGTAATATTGTAAAGTCAAATATATTAGCGCCAAGTATAGGTTATAATCCGGATGATGGTATTTTATTGGGGCTTCAAGACACGTACACAGTTAAAGGTTTTAGCAGAAATCCTTATACGCAAAGACATAAATTTAAAGCAGGATATTACTTTGCAACAAGTGGTTTTAGTTTAGATTATAGAGGAGATTTTGCAAACTTTACTAGCGAGTGGAATTTGCACATTACAGGTAAAGTAACTAGTGAGAATTTTACTAACAACTTTTTTGGTTATGGAAATGAAACAGTAAACCTTGATGATGATTTAGGTTTAGATTACAACCGTGTAAAAACAAGTACGTACGCCACAAGTTTTGGATTATCAAAACGAGGTAATTTTGGTAGTGATTATGGTGTTAGTATACTTGCAGAAGCTATAGAAGTAGAAGAAACACCAGATAGATACATTAAGGTTTTACAACCACAAAACGCTTCAGAAGAATTTTATGGAAGAAGATATTTTGCTGGTGCGCAAGGTGATTTTAAATATGAAAGTTTTGATAGTAAAATTACCCCAACAAGAGGTATGACGTTTAATATCTCTGCAGGAGCAAAAACCGAAATAGATAACAGTAAATATACCTACGGTTTTATAGATAGTAATTTAGGTTTCTATAATGCCTTAACAACAAATAGAAAACTAGTGCTTAAAACAGATGTAAGAACACAAATACGTTTTGGGGACGATTTAGTGTTTTATCAAGCAGCTAATCTTGGTGGGCAAACAGGATTAAGAGGATTTAGATTACAACGTTTTACAGGACAACATAGTCTAGCCGGAAGCGCAGATGTACATTATAGATTAGGCTCTTTTAAAACTAAAACGTTACCATTGCAAATTGGACTTTTTGCAGGAGGAGACGTTGGTCGTGTATGGCTTAAAAATGATGATTCCAAAAAATGGCATAACGATTACGGTGGAGGATTTACTGTTGCTGCTGCCGAAACTGTAGCTGGTACTTTTAACTTTTTTAATAGTGTTGAAGGTTGGCGATTTTCTTTCGGATTTGGTTTAAGCTTTTAATCACATTCAATGAAAAACTATTTAGCAAGTTTATTAAAGTATGTCTATAAATTAGAAAGTAAAATTGCGTTTTACCCAACTTTTTATAGTGTAATAGGTCTTGCTTTTTCATTTTTAACTTATCGTGCCGAAAGTTTAGGGTTTTCTCAGTATTTGTATGAAAATCTTCCGCAGTTAATCATTAACAGTACGGATACTGCACTAAATATTTTAACCACTTTTATTGCTGGGTTAATTTCAATTATGGTGTTTAGTTTTTCAATGGTGATGGTGTTGCTTAATCAAGCTTCAAGTAACTTTTCGCCAAGAGTTTTACCTGGCTTAATTTCTAATAAAAGGCATCAAAAAATATTAGGTATTTATAATGCTACTTTGCTGTATTGTATTTTTACTTTGGTACAAATAGAACCTAACCAAGAAAAATTTCAGCTTCCAGGATTTTCGGTGTTATTAGCAATTGGATTTATGACTGTTTGTTTAGGTGCTTTTATTTATTTTATTCATTCTATTTCACAAGAAATTCAAGTGAATAACATTGTTTTAAATATCTATAAAAAAGCCAAAAACAGATTAGAAAAGCTTATAGATTCAGAAAAAAATAACAATCAAAATTTTCCTGATACTGAAGATTGGAATTGCTACAAAACAAAAACTTCAGGTTACATGCAAGATGTTGTGTTAGGTGTTTTTCTTGATTTTGCAAAAGCGCATAATTGTAAATTTGAAGTATTACCTATTAAAGGTAATTTTGTTTTCAAAGATGAGATTCTTTTTAAATGCAATAAAAGGCTAAATGAAGAAGAATTAACAAAAGTATATTCTTTGTTTAACTTTTCTAGTAGCCAGCGTATTGAAGAAAATTACGTTTTAGCTTTTAAACAAATGACAGAAATAGCTGTAAAATCTATGTCGCCTGGAATTAACGATCCAGGAACAGCGCTAATATGTATAGATTACTTAACACAATTATTTAATATTAGACTTTGTAAAAAGGATCAAATTATTTTATCACAAGAAGATGTGAGTTGTATAAAGATTAATTCGGTAAGTTTTAAGTCGCTTTTATACTCTGTTATAACACCTATAAGAACTTACTCTAAACACGATATAGTTATTGTTTTAAAATTATTTTCTATGTTAGAATACGTATATCTTAACTCAAAAAACGAGGTGTATTCTAAAGCTATAAAAGAAGAAGCTAATTCTTTGTATAAAGATGCGAAGCAAGTTATTAAAAACGAAACTGATTTATCAAAATTAGAAACGGCTTTCTTAAAGTTTTAATACATAAATATTATTATCCTCTTTACCAGAATCTTCATCTGTTATAATTACTGTATTGTTATCTTTAAAGCAAATACCTTCTTTTTGAGAGTCGTGTTTAAAATCTACAGCTTCAACCTTTCCTTCAAAAAAGTTGTCGTCTTCAAAGTCTGTTAATTTCCATAATTTATCATGGTTAAGTAATACAACAGTTTTTCCGTCATCACTAATATCTGCAGACGTTATTTTATTGTGTTTTCCTTCTAAATTATATTCTGTTACAAGTTTTGCTACATGTGTGCCTAGCGTATTCGGAACTTTTAAAACTTTAAAGTTTTTGGTTTCTTTAGTAAAAATGTAAAAGTTGTTATTTAACAAAAAGAAAGACTCAAAATCTTCAGATTTTACATTTTTTGGTAGGGTAAAATGAACAGTATCTGCAGTAACTTTATCTTTAACCGAATTTATATCTTCAATTTTATAGATAAAAAAATGCTCTCTTTTTCTACTATTATTTCCAAAATCACCAATGTATAAATTGCCGTCAGCATCACTGGTTAGATCTTCCCAGTCTTCATTTTTAACGTTGCTTACATCTATATCTCTAACAATATTTCCTTTGTAGTCCATACCATACACATTTTTTTTGTTACCAGCATCTTCAATAGTCCAAACAATATTTGTGTGGTTAACTATTTCTGCAGCAGATGCTTCTTTTAAATCGCTATCAATGGACCCAACAACAGTAAGTTTTCCGCTTTGACAAGACATAAAAAGTAATATTAAAAAGACAGCAGGTTTTAACTTAAAAATCATAAATTGTAAATTGTTAAATGAGAATAGAATATAAGTATTGTTGTATTTATATTAAAAAATAGACTCATAAAAAAATTATAAATTAATGAAAAGTACCTTAAAAGTGGGACACAGAGGCGCAAAAGGATATATATCAGAAAACACACTACCTTCAATTAAAAAAGCATTAGAATTGGGCGTAGATGGAATAGAAATAGATGTGCATCTATGTGCGTCTGGAGAGTTAGTGGTGTTTCATGATTTTACTTTAGATAGAATGACTAATGGTACAGGAGAGTTAGGTAAACAAACGCTTAACCAATTACAATTATTAAAAATTGATGGTCAATATAAAATACCAACATTAATTGAGGTTTTAGATTTGATAAACGGAAGTTGCTTACTTAATATAGAATTAAAAGGAGAAAAAACAGCGCAACCAACTGTTAACCTGTTGCATAAATATTTTGCAAAAGGTAATTGGTCTTATAATACTATTTTAATCAGTAGTTTTCAAAGAAAAGAACTAGAAGCTATTTACGCAATAGATAATAAAATGCCTTTAGGAGTATTAACCAAAGCAAGTGTAAATGCCTCTATACGTTTTGCAAAAACAGTAAAAGCAGTTGCAATTCATCCTAATTTTGCACTTTTAAGTAAAAATAACGTAAAAGAGGCTCAAAACGAAGGTTTTAAAGTAAATGCATGGACTGTTAATGATTACGAGTCTATTGAGCGTATAAAGTCTTACGGTGTTGATGCTATAATAAGTGATTACCCAGATAGAATATGAAGTTTTTTGATGTAATAATAGTTGGTGGTGGCGCAGCAGGTTTTTTTGCGGCTATTAACATAGCAGAACAATATCCAGACGTAACTGTAGCTATTTTAGAAAAAAGTAAAGAAGTGCTGTCTAAAGTAAAAGTCTCTGGTGGTGGACGTTGTAATGTAACGCATGCAGAGTTTATTCCTCAAGAATTAGTAAAAAACTACCCAAGAGGAGAAAAAGAATTACTAGGACCATTCCATTCTTTTATGACAGGAGACACTATGGAATGGTTTGAAAAAAAAGGCGTGCCACTTAAAATAGAAGACGATGGGCGCATTTTTCCAGAATCTAACAGTTCTCAAACTATCATAGATTGTTTTTTATACGAAGCAAATAAACTTGGTGTTGAGGTTATTAAACAACAAGTTGTAACAAATTTTAATAAAGATGAATATTGGCAAGTCAATACCAAAACAGACTTATATTCTTGTGAAAAATTAATAATAGCAACAGGTAGTAGTACTAAAATTTGGGAACAATTAGAGCAGCTTGGTCATAGTATTGTGCAACCAGTACCATCATTATTTACATTCAATATTAATGATTCTAGAATCAAAGAAATTCCTGGAGTTGTTGCTCAAAATGTAACTGTAAAAGTTTTAGAGACTAACCTTGAAAGTCATGGACCTTTGTTGATTACACATTGGGGAATGAGTGCTCCTGCTATACTAAAACTATCAGCTTTTGGTGCTGTAGAATTGGCCGAAAAAAATTATAATTTTCAAATAGAAATCAATTTTATAAATCAAGATTTTGAATTTGTAATATCGCAATTAAAACAAGTTAAGATTGATTTTGCAAAGAAAGTAGTTGCTAATTATTCTATGTTTGATTTGCCAAAACGCTTATGGAATCAATTAGTTTTAGCTGCACAAATAAGTGCTGAAGCAAGATGGGCAGATATAAATAAATATCAATTAGAGCAATTGTCAACTCAGTTAACAAAAGCAATATTTAATGTAAAAGGTAAAAGTACTTTTAAAGAAGAGTTTGTGACAGCTGGCGGAATAGACCTAAAAGAAGTAAACTTTAAAAACTACCAAAGTAAGCTTTTTGAAAACTTATATTTTGCGGGTGAAGTTATAAACGTAGATGCTATTACCGGTGGATTTAATTTTCAAAATGCTTGGACTGGTGCATATATTTTATCTAAAAACCTTTTAAGTTAAGATGAAAACTTATTTAGCTTTTTTAAGAGGAATTAATGTTGGTGGTCATCATAAAATATTAATGAAAGACCTTAGAGAATTATTAAATAGTATTGGTTTTAAAGATGTAAAAACATACATTCAAAGTGGTAATATTATTTTTAAAAGTGATATTGAAAGTAATTCACTTTTAGAAGAAAAAATTCTAAATGTTATAAAAGATAAATACAACTATAGTATTGATGTTGTTGTAAAACAACCTCAAGATGTTCAAGCTATTTTAGATAATTCACCTTTTGACCAATCAACAACCGAAAAAGCTTATTTTATTTTATTAAAAAACTCTCCATCAAGTCAAAATATTGAGCAAATAAAGGCAATACATTATCCCGATGAAGAGTTTTTTGTAACTAGCATAGTTGTTTATCTTTATTGTAAGAAAGGTTATGGCAGAACAAAATGTAACAACGTGTTTTTCGAAAAAAACTTAAACGTAATTACAACTGCCAGAAATTATAAAACCTTAAATAAAGTGTTAGAAATTAGTAAGGATGACTAGTGTTTTCTAACACAATCCCAAGCCATTTCTGTAACTTGCTTAATTTCTTTTTCTGATAATTCTATTGCACCCATTTCTTTAAGCTTTACAGCAGATGTAATACAACCAGAAGCTGTTTGCATTAATAATCTTAACTCTACATCGTTTCTAAGATGGTCTTCATCAATTCCTTTTTGAAAAAAATCTCTTAAACCAGCAGTGTATTCTCTAACAGCTTCAACTAAGTCTTTAGGCATTAAAGGTGGTACAGCTACAAACTCCATAAACTTAAAAGCTAATGGATTACCAATGTAATAGTTAAATAAGTTTTGGCAAATTGCTTCAAATTGAGTTTTAAAATCAGTATCAGGTAAATTAGCCATCAAAACAACACCATAATCTTGGTTAATCACTTTGTAAATTTCCTCTAAGATTTCTTGTTTGTTGTCAAAATAGTGGTAAATAGTACCAACTGCAACATTAGCCTCTTTTGCTACTTGTGACATAGGTGTAGCATAAACACCTTGTTTTACCACCAATTCTAGCATGGTAAAAATTATTCGTTGTCTTTTATCCATTTGGATACAAAAAATTTGATAAGGTGAAAGAAGTTTTTGGTTAATTTTGGGAGTACTTCCACCTTAAGTTAGTTAATTAAACATTTAAATTTACACAAAGTGAATAAATAAATCAATTTAATTGAAGACCTATTCGCAGTAAAACTACTAAATTTATAGAATAATAAAAACTATCTTTGTCTAAAAATAATTTATAAATGTTAGTAGATCAGTTTTGTTTTTCTCTAGATGTCAGTAAATTAAAGGAAGGAAGCGTGGTTTGGCAATCGCCAAGTAACATTGCTTTAGTTAAATATTGGGGCAAAAAAGAACATCAAATTCCAGAAAATACATCCATAAGTTTCACTTTAAATGAGTGTAAAACAATTACAACTTTAACATTTACTAAGAAAAAATTAACAGAAAATTTCTCTTTTCAAGTCTTTTTAGATGAAAAACCTAAACCAGATTTTCAACCGAAGATTTCTACGTTTTTCAAGCGTATAGAAGCATATTTACCTTTTTTAAAACACTATCATTTTGTCATAAAAACTAAAAACACATTTCCTCATAGTTCGGGTATTGCATCTTCTGCTTCTGGGATGAGTGCTTTAGCCTTGTGTTTGATGAGTGTCGAAAAATTACATAACCCAGAAATGACGCAAGAGTACTTCAATAAAAAAGCATCTTTTCTAGCTAGATTAGGCTCAGGAAGTGCTTGTAGAAGTATAGAAGGATCGCTTGTGGTTTGGGGAAATCATTCAGAAATTGAAGGAAGTAGTGAGCTTTATGGTATAAAATATCCGTATCAAGTACATGATAATTTCAATAACTTTAATGATACTATTTTGCTTGTAGATAAAGGCGAAAAACAAGTAAGTAGTACTGTTGGACATAATTTAATGCACGGTCATCCGTTTGCAAAAAATAGATTTGCTCAAGCTGAAGAAAATATTTCTAAACTAAAATCAATTTTAGCGTCAGGAGATTTAAATGCATTTGTAGAACTTGTAGAAAGCGAAGCACTTACATTGCATGCTATGATGATGACAAGTTTGCCATACTTTATATTAATGAAACCAAATACACTTGAAATAATTAATAAAATATGGCAATTTAGAAATGAAACAGGTTTGCCAATTTGTTTTACTTTAGATGCTGGTGCTAACGTTCACGTTTTATATCCTGAAAAAGACGAAGAAAAAATATTAAAATTCATTAACACAGAGTTAGTTGCGTATTGCCAAAACGGTCATTATATTTGCGATAAAATTGGTTTTGGCGCTAAAAAGCAGTAAATTTATATAACCATTGCATTAATAGCTTATGAAAGGTCCCTTATTTTATTCTAAAATTTTACTCTTTGGTGAGTACGGAATCATCAAAGATTCTAAAGGATTATCTATACCTTATAACTTCTATAATGGCGCATTAAAAAAGGATAAAAACTTATCTGATCAAGCAAAAGCATCAAATGCTAGTCTTAAGCGTTTTGCAGAATATTTATCTAATATTAACAAGGATTTAGTAACTTTTGATATTGAAGCTCTAAACCAAGATATAGATCAAGGTATGTTCTTCGATTCTTCAATTCCACAAGGTTATGGTGTAGGAAGTAGTGGTGCTTTGGTAGCTGCTATTTATGATAAATATGCAGATGAAAAAATTACGGTTTTAGAAAATTTAACTAGAGATAAGCTATTAAAGTTGAAAGCTATTTTTTCTGAAATGGAATCTTTTTTCCACGGAAAATCTTCAGGATTAGATCCGTTAAACAGTTATTTAAGCTTGCCAATTCTTATAAATTCTAAGGAAAATATCGAAGCAACAGGCATACCAACTCAAAGTACAGATGGTAAAGGTGCTGTGTTTTTATTAGATTCTGGTGTTGTGGGCGAAACTGCACCTATGGTTTCTATTTTTATGGAAAACATGAAACAAGAAGGCTTTAGAAATATGCTTAAAGACCAATTTATAAAACATACTGATGCTTGTGTTGAAGACTTCTTAAAAGGAGATATTAAATCTTTATTTAAAAACACTAAGCAATTATCTAAAGTGGTTTTTAATCATTTTAAACCTATGATTCCGGCACAATTCCATGAGCTTTGGAAAAAAGGTCTTGAGACAAATGATTATTACTTAAAACTTTGCGGTTCTGGTGGTGGCGGATATATTTTAGGGTTTACTCCAGACTTTAAAAAAGCAGAAGAAGCTTTAAAAGACTATAAATTAGAAGTAGTTTATAATTTCTAAAAATTCCTGCGTAAGCAGAATTTCATTTTTATTCATATGCTGTCCAGAAAACAAAAACATCTGCTAATTAAGTTTTTTAGTATGTTTTCTGTGGTAAGAGGCTACAATATTCTGGTGGTGATTGTAGCGCAATATTTAGCTTCGGTTTTCATTTTTGCACATGATAAATCTGTAAAATCTGTTCTTTTAGATTTAAATTTATTAATGTTGGTTTTAGCATCTGCAGCGGTTATTGCTGGTGGCTATATTATCAATAATTTTTACGACTCAGAAAAAGACTTAATCAACCGACCAAACAAGTCTATGTTAGATAGATTGGTAAGTCAAAACACAAAATTGTCTTTTTATTTTGTTTTAAATTTCTCAGCTGTTATAATGGCTAGTTATGTATCTTTTAAGCCAGTATTATTTTTTTCTGTGTATATTTTTGGTATTTGGTTTTATTCTCACAAACTGAAAAAAATGCCAATAGTAGGTAATCTAGTTTCGGCAATTTTAACCATAACACCTTTCTTTGTCATCTTTGTGTATTACAAAAATTTTGACAACGTTATTTTTGTACATGCTTCGTTTCTGTTCTTAATACTTTCAATTAGAGAACTTACTAAAGATTTAGAAAATATTAAAGGCGATTTAACCCTTAACTATAGAACAATTCCGATAGTTTATGGTGAATCCACTTCAAAAAAAATGATTAGTGTTTTGGTGGCATTAACATTAATTCCTTCCTATTTTTTAATAACTCAATTTAATATAGGTAAGATGAATTTCTATTTCTACATCTGCGAAATCTTATTAATCATTTATTTATTTCTGCTATGGAAATCTAAAACTAAAACACATTATTTATGGCTTCACAATATCTTGAAATTCATTTTATTGGCAGGTGTTTTAAGCATTATATTAATAGACTATAATGTGGTAGTAGAGCGTATTTTGTAAAAAATTCGTTGTAGCTTTGCAAAAAAAATAAATTATGAGTAGACATCAAGGTGCAAATGATAAGAGGAAAAACTCCGGTAGAGGAAGAGGTAACTCTAAAAGCAAAACTTATGCAAGAGGTAACGCGCCAGTAAAAACCAAAAAGGTTTCTAAACAGGCGTCTTCAGATTCTGACTTAATCAGATTAAATAAATACATTGCAAATGCAGGTATTTGCTCACGTCGTGAGGCAGACCAACATATTGCAATGGGATTAGTTACAGTAAATGGTAGCGTGGTAACCGAAATGGGTTACAAAGTACAGTTGGATGATGAAGTACGTTACGATGGCGCAAGAATAAGTCCAGAAAAAAAGGCATATGTTTTATTAAATAAACCAAAAGGTTTTGCAACAACAACTAGTACAGATAAAGGTCGTACTGTTATGGATTTGGTTGCTAATGCAACAAGCTCTAGGATTAAGCCAATTGGTCGTTTAGGACGAAACTCAACAGGGTTATTATTGTTTACAAACGATGAAAAGATTGTAAAAAAGTTTACAAATTCTAAAAATGGCGTATCAAGATTATTTCATGTAGAATTAGATAAAAACCTTAAGCTTGAAGATTTAAAGAAAATTCAAGAAGGATTTAAAGTAGATGATAAATTAATCACAGTGGAAGAGGTTAGTTATATTGATGGTTCTCCTAAAAAAGAAATAGGTATTAAAATTAAAAATACAGGTAATACAATTTTAAGGACCATTTTTGATCATTTAAAATACGATATTGTAAAAATAGACTGTGTTGCAATTGCACATCTAACCAAAAAAGATATTCCTCGCGGTAATTGGAAGATCTTAACAGAACAAGAAGTAAATACTTTAAAAATGCTATAACAAAAAAGCCAACTTTTACAGTTGGCTTTTTTTATTTTTCTTTCTTAAATCCGTAGGTGTTTTGACCAATAAAATCTTTAGGAAATTGGTCGTCACCTTCAAAACCAATTTTAATGGTACCACTATCTTCTGGTACAAAATTAGTTTTAAATATATAATCCCATAAGCTTAAACTAATTCCGTAGTTAATACCATGTCTACCTTCTGGTATAGTGTAAGCATGATGATAAAGGTGCATTACAGGGTTATTAAAAATATATTTTAAAGGACCATAGGTTAGCTTTATGTTAGAATGGTTTAGGTGACCAATAGTAATTGCAATAAAATGAACGATATAAGCTTGTTCAGGTTCAAAACCACCAAGAATCATTACACCAAAAACTTTTAAGGGTTTATATAAAACGTTTTCCATCCAATGGTAGCGTAAATGTGCAGCAAAACCCATCTCCTTAACGCTGTGATGTACTTTATGAAAATTCCAAAGCACTTCATATCTATGTAGTAGCACATGAGTAAACCATTGTACAAAATCTAAGATCAAAAAGAAAACAAGTAGTTGTAACCAAGGCGACCAATTAGAAATATTTATCAAAGCTAGACTTTGAGTAGTGATATTAAATTCTCCAAAAAACAAACTAACAACTTTGTAAAACCCACTTATAACTATAGAAAAAACAAAAAAGTTAAAGAACATATAGAAAACATCTAGCCAAAAGTCTTTTCTAATAATAGCTTGGTTTTTTCTCCACGGAAAAACAATCTCTAATCCCCAAACAATTAAAGATATAAGGATTAGTCCCCAAAAATAATTTGTATACCAAGGGATTTCAAAAATTATAGATTTATAAGTCCAATTAACCGTTCCTAAAAAAGAGTTAATAAAAGCGTCTAAATATTTTTCCATCTTTCAATTATGAAACTTAAATTTTAGTCGTGCAAAATACTAAATCTTACAGGCGTTTTTTGTGATTTTTGTTACAAATGAAAAAAAACAAAAAAAAGTTTTGCGTGTCAAAAAAAAAATTACATTTGTCACGCATTTAGCTGAACATTTTGAAAACTGTTTCTATGTTCGGGCTTTTGAAAATTAGGAAGTCATATTCAAAAGCAGCTTACAGATTAAGTGACCGAATTTTAAAGCTAACTTCCGCATTTACTTCAATTTATGCTAGTCAGCATCAGCTTGGCTTTGTGCCAACTTATGACTTAAAAATCCAAATTTGATAAAATTCTTATTATTTTTTTAACAGTAAATTCATACTGTTTTGGTAACTTTTTAGAAAATTTATAAAAAATAATAATGAAAACTAAATACATAGATTTAATAAGTCAAACTTTTGATTTTCCTCAAGAAGAGTTTGATTTAAAAAATAAAACATTACAATTTCATGACGTAGATTTAATGAAGTTGATTGAGGAATATGGTGCGCCATTAAAATTTACTTATCTACCTCAAATTTCTAATAATATCCAACGCGCAAAGCAATGGTTTGCTAATGCTATAGATAAGCATAATTATAAAGGTAAATACAACTATTGTTATTGTACAAAAAGCTCTCACTTTAAACATGTTTTAAATGAAGCTTTAAAAAACGATATTCATATAGAAACATCTTCTGCATTTGATATAGATATTGTCGAAAATCTTAAAAAAGAAGGAAAAATTACTAATGATACCTTTGTTATTAGTAATGGTTTTAAACGTGAGCAGTACATAACTAACATTGCTAGATTAATTAATAATGGTCATCATAATTGTATCCCTATAATTGATAACTACGAAGAGATTAATCTGCTATCAGAAGAAATTAATGATAACTTTAAAGTAGGTATTAGAATTGCATCAGAAGAAGAACCAAAATTTGAGTTTTATACCTCTCGTTTAGGTATAGGTTACAAAAATATTGTACCATTTTATAAAAACCAGATTAAAGACAACCCAAAAGTAGAGCTTAAAATGCTTCACTTTTTTATAAATACAGGTATAAGGGATAATGCATATTACTGGAACGAGTTAATCAAATGTTTACGTGTTTATGTTAGCTTAAAAAAGATATGTCCAACATTAGATAGTTTAAATATTGGCGGTGGATTTCCTATAAAAAATTCGTTAGCTTTTGAGTTTGATTACGAGTATATGATAGATGAAATTTTAAATCAAATACAAACCATTTGTGATTTAGAAGGTGTAGATGTGCCAAATATTTTTACAGAATTTGGAAGTTTTACCGTAGGTGAAAGCGGAGGAGCAATCTATCAAGTGTTATATCAAAAACAACAAAATGATCGCGAAAAATGGAATATGATAAATTCGTCTTTTATAACAACATTACCAGACACGTGGGCAATTAATAAAAGATTTATTATGTTGCCTATTAACCGTTGGCAAGATAGTTACGAGCGTGTATTATTAGGCGGATTAACATGTGATAGTGACGATTATTACAATAGCGAGCAGCATATGAATGCAATATATCTACCAAAATATAACGTTGACAAACCATTATATATAGGCTTTTTTAATACAGGCGCTTACCAAGAAACCATAGGAGGTTTTGGAGGATTACAACACTGTTTAATACCAAGCCCAAAACACATCTTAATAAGTAAAGATGACGATGGAAACATCAAAACACAATTATTTTCAGAACAACAAAAAAGTGAAGACTTACTTAAAATTTTAGGTTATGCAAACTAAAACGTATGCAGGAATTCCAGAAGAATTCGCAAAATTAGAAAAAGCAAAAGTAGTGTTAATACCTGTGCCATATGACGGTACAAGTACTTGGCAAAAAGGAGCAGATAAAGGTCCGCAAGCCTTTTTAGATGCTTCTGAAAACATGGAATTATATGATATAGAAACTGATACAGAAGTGTATCAGCAAGGTGTGTTTTTGGCAGACGCTGTAACAGAAAACAGTAGCCCAGAAGCAATGGTAGATGCTGTACATCAAGCAACAAAAAGATATATTAAAAAGAATAAGTTTGTAACTATTTTTGGTGGTGAGCACTCGATATCTATTGGGACAATCCGTGCGTTTAACGAGATGTATCCAAACTTAACAGTATTACAATTAGACGCGCATGCAGATTTACGTAAAGAGTACGAAGGATCTAAATGTAATCATGCTTGTGCAGTTTACGAAGCAAGCCAAACAACAAATCTAATTCAAGTAGGGATTAGATCTATGGATGCTATCGAAAAAACTGTAATGGATGAAGATAAAACGTACTTTGCTCATGAAATGGTAGAAGATAGCACATGGATGGATAGTGCAATTGACCAAATGACAGATAACGTATTTATAACAATAGATTTAGATGTGTTTGACCCTTCAATTATGCCAAGTACAGGTACGCCAGAACCAGGTGGATTATTATGGTACGAAACCCTAGATTTTTTAAGACAAATATTTGAAGAAAAAAATGTAGTAGGATTTGATATCGTAGAGCTTTGTCCAAATAAAGATGAAAAATCTTCAGACTTTTTAGCAGCTAAATTATATTATAAAATGTTGAGCTATAAGTTTTTGGATGAAAATATAGACGACGAATACGATAATAATTACGACAACAAACAAAAAAATAACAGCACAAAATATAACGAAGACTATGAGTACTAAAGGACCAATTTCTCAATTTATTCAACATCATTATTTACACTTTAATTCTGCAGCTCTTGTAGATGCAGCAAAAGGATACGAAGCGCAATTAAACAACGGTGCAAAAATGTTAGTATCTCTTGCTGGTGCAATGAGTACTGCCGAATTAGGTAAAAGCTTTGCAGAGATGATCCGTCAGGACAAGGTTCAA
The DNA here is from genome assembly GCF_037029245.1 of Mesoflavibacter sp. CH_XMU1422-2. NCBI lineage: Bacteria > Pseudomonadati > Bacteroidota > Flavobacteriia > Flavobacteriales > Flavobacteriaceae > Mesoflavibacter > Mesoflavibacter sp. CH_XMU1422-2. Next base: position 242,848 of record NZ_JAYMEE010000092.1, read on the forward strand.
ATAATAAGCTGTACAGGTGCAAACCTTGAAGAAGATATTATGAATCTTGTAGCACATTCTCATTACAAACGTGTACCTAATTATCGTGATTTAACACCGCAAGACGAGTGGGATTTATTAGAAAAAGGATTAAACCGAGTAACAGATACTTGTATACCAGAAGAAGAGGCATTTAGAAGACTGCAACAGCATATTTATAAAATATGGAAAGATGCAGAAGCAAATGGAGAGCGTTATTTTCCGCATGAATATATGTACAAAATGTTACTTTCAGGTGTGTTAGAGGAGTATTACGAAATAGATTTAAAAGACTCTTGGATGTATGCAGCAGCAGAAAAGAATTTACCAATAGTTGTTCCTGGTTGGGAAGATAGTACTATGGGTAATATTTTTGCAAGCTACGTATTAAAAGGAGAGCTTAAAGCAAGTACAATGAAATCTGGTATAGAGTACATGACCTTTTTAGCAGATTGGTATACAGAAAAATCTCAAAACGGAATTGGCTTCTTCCAAATAGGTGGTGGTATTGCAGGAGATTTTCCTATTTGTGTTGTACCAATGCTATATCAAGATATGGAGCGCACAGATACGCCATTTTGGAGTTATTTCTGTCAAATAAGCGATTCTACAACTAGTTATGGTTCTTATTCTGGAGCAGTACCAAACGAAAAAATTACTTGGGGAAAACTAGATATTAATACACCAAAGTTTATTGTAGAAAGTGACGCTACAATAGTAGCGCCGTTAATCTTTGCATACCTTTTGGATTGGTAAAAATTTCCTATAACTTTAAAATATAAAAATACATACCCGAAAAAGTAAAATTATCCCATGAAAAAGCCTGACAACCTAAAACGTGTTATCGTAGACTTTAAAAAATTAACACCAGAAATCTTAAAGCTTTTAGTAGATAAGTATCCTGATGGATATGACGAGGATCATATTATCGAATTTAGAAATGCTAAAAATGAATTAGTAGAAGCTGTAGAAGTAACAACAGAAGACACTAAATATTTAGTAAAAGTAAGTACCAAGTTAGTACAAACTATGGAAAATTATGACGAAGATGATTACGAAGACTTTGATAGTGATGATCCAGAAGCAGTACAAGATCCAGATATAGAGCCTAGCGAAGAGCAGGACGAAGATTTTTAACAATGTATAAAGTTGTAGCTTATCAAATAGCTAGTAGTATAAACATTAAAGCTTGTAAACAGCAATTGTCTTGGCAATTGCTGTTTCAAGATAGTGACGAGCTATTTTACGAAATTGATCAACATGCATTTGTGTATGTTTTTCAATATGGTATGGTTAGTTTTTTTAATATGTCTGATAGTCAAATAACAGAAGTGTTAAATACTTTAAAACCACATACCAATAATTATTTCTTCCAAAAACTGTCGGAAGCAACAGAGGTTTTAATTAAGCCAAAAACATTAAAAGTCCAGTTTAATCACATAGAATTACCAACTCTTGATCAAGAAATGATAAGATTGGTAATGTTATACGCATCGCAAAGTGTAGCATTAGACAGATATTCTGAAATTACAGAAGAACTACTTGAGCAAACACATCAACATACATTATATCTAGAGAAAAAAGGAAAACTAGACATTTCAGGACATAAGCTAAAACGCTTCATAGGAAAGACGTTAAATATTAAAAACAAGATTTCTGAAAACTTATATATTTTTGATTCGCCAGAAATAACGTGGGAAAACGAGCAGTTAAATAAATTAAATACAGATTTAAAACAGTCTTTTGACCTGCATGCTCGTTATCGATTAATTCATGAAAGAATCGAAATTATAAAAGAAAATCTAGAGCTTTTTAAAGATATAATGGACCATAGAGAAAGTAGTACTTTAGAGTGGATCATAATCATATTAATCGTAATAGAAGTATTTGATCTTTTTATAGCCAAATTTTGGTAACCTTATAAGATTTTACAAAGCGTACTCAGTTCATCCTACCACACGTAATTACAAGGTATTGTAATACTAAAAGCAATCGGACTTGAGGTGGCAAATTTCCGAGCAAAATAAATCAAACTTAACTTTAATTATTTTTAAAATGAAGACAAAACTTATCGTTTCAGTTTTTGCATTAGTTACTTATTTGTCAACAGCTTTTATAACGCCTTCAACCCAAAAAGTAATAAGCGGTACCTATGAAGGGACAGAAGAATTTAATTATGTGTTTACTGTAGAAGTAAAAGGCGAAAAGCAAACAATGAAATTTCAATATGCTTCAGAAGAAGTATTAGAAAATTATGATTTAGATACAGACGAATATATAGGTGAAGACTTTAAAATTACCTATCAAACATCAATAGAAGTTGTAGAAGACGAAGAAGGTAATGAAGAAGAAATAGAGGTGTTAACTATTACGGACCTGATGTTAAATCAGTAATTGTACAATCTATTTAAAAAAAAAGACCGCTATTATACGCGGTCTTTTTTATTTTACTGTTCAACTTCTATAGTGTTATTTAAATGGTCAATATAGCCAAGTAACTCGTCTTTACCTATATTTTTACTTGAAGATGTTACGAAGTAATTTGGCATGTCTTGCCAGGTTTCAAGAAGTATGTTTTTATAATCTTCTATATGTCTTTCAATAGCTTTTGGTTTAAGTTTGTCTGCTTTGGTAAACACAATAGAAAATGGTATGCCGTTTAAGCCTAAGTATTCCATAAACTCTAAATCTATTGGTTGAGGTTTGTGTCTAATGTCTACTAAAACAAAAGCGGTAATTAGTTGTCTTCGCTTTTCAAAATATTCAGTTATAAACTTCTGAAATACTTTTTTTGTGCTTTTAGAAACGCGTGCATAACCGTAACCAGGTAAATCAACCAAAAACCAATTATCATTAATTAAAAAATGATTAATTAGTTGTGTTTTTCCTGGTCTTCCAGAGGTTTTAGCTAAACTCTTTCTGTTGGTTAGCATATTAATTAAAGAAGACTTACCAACATTACTGCGACCAATAAAAGCGTATTCTGGTAGCTTATCTTTTGGGCATTTAGCAACGTCAGAGTTGCTCATTACAAATGTAGCAGATTTAATATGCATTAGATTTATCTTTATTTCTGCAAAAAGGATAAATTAAAACTCACGCTTTTTTAACCAAGCGTATAGAATTTCATTAAAAGTTTCTGGATGTTCCATCATTGCAGCATGACCACATTTGTCAATCCAAAATAGCTCTGAATCTGGTAAAAGACTGTTAAATTCGTCTGCAACTTCAGGTGGAGTTACAGTGTCATTTTTTCCCCAAATAATGCAAGTTGGTGTTTGCATTTTTGGTAAATCTTTTGCCATATTATGTCTTATAGCGCTTTTAGCAATAGCTAAAGTTTTAATTAGTTTATTTCTGTCATTTACTGTTTCGTAAACTTCATCAACGATTTCTTTAGTTGCAACTTCAGGGTCATAAAACACATCTTGCGCTTTTTTCTTAATAACCTCATAGTCACTACGTTTTGTGTAGCCACTACCCATAGCGCTTTCATAAAGTCCTGAGCTACCAGTTATAACTAGAGCTTTAACTTTGTCAGGATATAATTTTGTATGATATAAACCAATATGTCCACCAAGTGAGTTTCCTAATAAAATAACATCTTCTAGTCCTTTAAAATCTATAAATTCATGTAGATAGTTTGCAAAAGCCTTTACGTTTGTTTTAAGTAAAGACATTGTGTAAACAGGTAATTTTGGAATTATTATTTTATAACCTTTTGTACTAAAATAGGAGGTTACGGCGTCAAAGTTACTAAGTCCGCCCATAAGTCCATGAAGAATAATAATTGGTTGTCCTGTGCCAACTTCTATGTAATTAAACTTTCCTTCTTTTTTAAGTTTGTGCGTCATTAACAGTTAGTCATTTGCTTAGCAACAAATATAGGTATTTCATTTAAAACAAATCCTAATATAACTTTTTACTTCCAAAAATTAAGACACTTAAGATTTGTTTTTCTTTCCCACTTTTTGATAAGTTGTTTGTCTTACTATTTTCAATTATTTACACGCTTTTTAAATGTTAAAAAACCATAACTTATTAACAATGTGGTAAAATGTGGTAAAATGTGGTAAAATTTTCAATATATTTGATTTTTAAATATTAACCCAGTTTCAAACTGTTTTGAACTCATTTATAGGAACATACGAATGTAAAGTAGACGCCAAAGGAAGGCTAATGCTACCTGCTGCTCTAAAAAAGCAGATGGATGGTGTGTTGCAAAATGGGTTTGTGATTAAAAGAGCGGTGTTTCAAGAGTGTTTGGAATTGTATCCAATGACCGAATGGGATGCATTAATGCAGAAAATAAATAAGCTAAATCGATTCAAAAAAAAGAACAACGATTTTATTAGAAGGTTTACTGCTGGAGTAAAAATGGTAGATGTTGATGCAAACGGAAGGTTGTTAATACCAAAAGATTTAGTGGTTTTTGCTTCTATCTCTAAGGATATTGTAATGTCCTCTGCGGTTAATATTATTGAGATTTGGGATAAAACGAAGTATGAAAAAGCTATTGATGACGCAACTGTAGATTTTGCAGATTTAGCTGAAGAAGTAATGGGACAAGATGACGAAGATGGAATATCATAATCCAGTTTTATTAAAAGAAACCGTAGATGGTTTAGCGATTAAAGAAGATGGTATTTATGTAGATGTCACTTTTGGTGGTGGCGGACACAGTAAAGAGATCTTAAGTCGTTTGGGTGAAAAAGGAAGGCTTTACGCTTTTGATCAAGATAAAGACGCTCTTAAAAATAAAATAGACGATAGTCGCTTTACGCTAATCAATGAAAATTTTAGATACATAAAGCGATTTTTAAGGTTTTATGGTGTAAAAGAAGTAGACGGAATCTTAGGTGATTTTGGTGTGTCTTCTCATCAATTTGATGTGGCAGAACGTGGTTTTTCAACACGTTTTGAGGCAGATTTAGATATGAGGATGAATCAAAGTAATCAACTATCAGCCTATCATGTTGTTAATGAATATAGTCAGGAAGACTTACGTGATGTGTTGTTACAGTATGGCGAGTTAAGAGCTGCGCCAGCTATGGCAAGAGTGATCGTAGAAGCTAGAATGAATGGTGAAATAAAAACATCAGAGCAGTTAAAATTTGCTTTAAAAAAGTTTTTATCGCCAAAGCATGAAAATAAAATTTTAGCTCAAATCTATCAAGCGATTAGAATAGAGGTGAATCAAGAAATTGAAGCTTTAAAAGAGTTTTTAATGCAAACACCAGAGGTTTTAAAACCTGGCGGAAGATTAAGTCTAATTTCTTATCACTCTTTAGAAGATAGATTGGTAAAGCGTTTTATGCGAAACGGATTGTTTGAAGGTGAGCCAGAACGTGATGTGTTTGGAAGATTTGAAGTGCCTTTTAAAAAAGTAGGGAAATTAATAGTGCCAACAGCACAAGAGATAAAAGAAAACAATAGAGCTAGAAGTGCCAAACTTAGAATAGCAGAAAAACTATAAAAGTGAAAAAAAGCATCTATAGCATATTAAGAGGAACGTTTTTAGTTAGCGAAGACTCGTTTAAAAACTGGCGCATCATCTTGTTTATTTCTGTGTTGGCAATAATAATGATAGCAAGTTCGCATAGTGCAGATAAAAAAGTGTATGAAATAGCAAGACTTAATAACGAAGTAAAAGAATTGCGATCGGCACTTTACGACGGAAGAACAAGATTAATGCAGTTAAAAATGGAATCTTCAGTTGTAAAAAAAATGAAAGAAAAAGGTTTGGCGCCTTCTGTAATACCGCCAACCAAAATAATTGTAAAACCACAAAATTAAGTTCTCAATCGTGGCAGTTAACGAAAAGAACATATTAAACAGATTGTATTTTGTAGCGGGATGTATGTTCATCTTCGCTATTGCTGTTGTGGTTAAATTGTTAAGCATTCAATTTATTCAAGGCGATAAGTATAAGGCTTTAGTAGAAGAAAGCAATATAAAAGAAGTGTCTATTCCTGCTAACCGTGGTAATGTATACTCTGCAGACGGAAGTCTTTTAGCAACTTCAATTCCAAAATACGATATCAGGTTTGATGCCATTACGCCAACCGATAAGCGATTTAAAGAGTACTTAACACCTTTAAGTGAAGCGCTTTCAAAATATTCAGGTAAGTCTGTTTCTTATTATAAAAAAGAATTGCAAAAAGCACGAGCTAACAAGAATAGGTATTATTTGTTAGCAAGAAATATTGGGTATTCAGAATATCTAAAATTTAGAAGCTTTCCATTGCTAGAATTAGGTCCGTACAAAGGTGGTTTAATTGTAGAGCAGTATGTAAAACGCGAACATCCTTTAGGTGAAGTTGCGCAACGTACTATTGGTTACGAGCGTGTTGATGACGAAGGAAATATAACAAGAGCAGGAATAGATGGTGCTTTTGGAAGTGATTATTTAAGAGGAACAGACGGAAAGCGTATCAAGCAAAAAATAGGGAAAGGACAATGGAAGCCAATTACGGTTGATAATGAAGTTGAACCAAAAGATGGTTACGATGTCTACACAACTATAGATGTAAATATTCAAGATATTGCACATCACGCACTATTAGAGCAATTAGAAAAATACGAAGCAGAGCACGGAACTGTAGTAGTAATGGAAGTAAAAACAGGTGAAATTAGAGCTATTTCAAACCTTGGAAGAACATCTAAAAACACCTATTACGAAAAAAGAAATTACGCGGTTTACGAAGCGCATGAACCTGGTTCTACATTTAAATTAATGGCATTAATGGCTGCTTTAGAAGATAAAAAAGTAGATACATCAGATGTGATAGATACTGGTAATGGATATAAAGTGTTTTATGGTCGTGGAATAAAAGATTCTCATGGTTATGGTAAGATTTCTGCAGCAAGAGCTTTTGAAGTGTCATCAAACATAGGTTTAGCTACTATAGTAGATAAAGCATACGCGAAAAATCCAGAGCGTTTTTTAAATATTTTAAGTCAATGGAATTTAGATAAAAAGCTAAACATTTCAATTAAAGGTGAAGGAGAACCAATGATACCAAAACCTGGACATAAAAATTGGAGTAGAAATGCATTGCCATCATTAGCTTATGGGTATGGTTTAAAAATAACACCGTTGCAAACATTAACATTTTACAATGCTGTTGCTAATAATGGTGTAATGGTTAAACCAAGATTTATTAGAGAGGTAAGAAATCTTGATGAAAAAATAGAAGTGTTCGAAAAAGAAATAATTAATGAGAAGATTTGCTCTGATCAGACACTTAAAAAAGCAAAAACCATGCTAGAAAATGTTGTAAAGCGTGGTACAGGTACATCATTGTATTCAGATTATTTCTCTATGGGCGGAAAGACAGGTACGGCTCGTACAGAGTATTGGCATAAGGACTGGTCCAAAAACCCACGATATATTTCGTCTTTTGCAGGGTATTTTCCAGCGGATAATCCTAAGTATTCTTGCATTGTTGTTATTCATAAACCTAGTGTAAAAAAAGGGTTTTATGGTGCAGATGTATCTGGTCCGGTATTTAAAAAAGTGGCTCAAAAGATATTTACAGACACGCCAATTATTGATAAAGTTGAGAGCTTAGAAGCTAAAACGGCTAATGTAGAAAAGGAATACAAAACCTATTACAAAATAGCGAATACCTATAAAACAATCATGCCAGACGTAACGGGTTTACCAGTTATGGATGCAGTAGCATTGTTAGAAAATATGGGTTTAAAAGTAAAAATTGAAGGCGTTGGTGTAGTAGAAAACCAATCTATTAGCAAAGGAACAAAAGTCAAAAAAGATCAAACAGTAGTTTTAAAAGCATAGTGATTACATTAAAAGACATATTATACAAAGTTACTTTAGATGCAGTTGTAGGTAGTACAAATGTTATGGTGCGTAACATTCATTTTAATTCGCGTAGCGTAGCGATTAATGATGTGTTTGTAGCAATAAAAGGAACTGTTGTAGATGGGCATCAATACATAGATGCGGCGATTAATCAAGGTGCCATTGCAGTTGTGTGTGAGGTTATTCCTGCAATCACAAAAAAAGGTGTCACTTACATAAAGGTAGACGACTCAAGTCGTGCGTTAGCAATAATGGCGTCCAATTTTTATGGGAATTCTTCAGAAAATTTAAAACTAGTTGGTGTAACCGGTACCAACGGTAAAACTACTATTGCGTCGCTTTTATATCAGTTATTCAAAAAAGCAGGATTTAAGGTTGGTCTGTTGTCTACCGTAAAAATTATGGTAGATAATAAAGAGTTTCCTGCAACGCATACAACGCCAGATTCGTTAACAATCAACGCCTATTTAAAGCAAATGAATGATGAAGGTGTAGAGTTTTGTTTTATGGAAGTCAGCTCACACGGAATCGACCAAAACAGAACACTAGGATTAAAATTTGAAGGCGGAATTTTCACCAATCTGTCACACGATCATTTAGATTATCACAATTCTTTTGCAGAATACAGAGATGTTAAAAAACGCTTTTTTGATGAGTTGCCAAGCACAGCTTTTGCACTAACAAACATCGATGATAAAAACGGAAGCATCATGCTTCAAAATACAAAAGCAAAACAGTATAGCTATGCCTTAAAAAGCTATGCAGATTATAAAGCTCAAATTTTAGAAAATCAATTTAACGGATTGTTATTAAAACTGAATGATAACGAAGTTTGGGTAAGATTAATTGGCACATTTAACGCTTATAATATTTTGGCAATTTTCGCTTGCGCGGAATTATTAGGTCTTGAAAAAGATGAATTATTAAGATTTATTAGCGAGTTAGAAAGTGTAAGCGGAAGATTTCAATTCTTAATTTCTGATGAAAAAATTACCGCAATTGTAGATTACGCGCATACACCAGATGCATTGCAAAATGTGTTAGAAACCATAAATGATATTCGTACCAAAAACGAAGAATTAATTACAGTTGTAGGTTGTGGTGGAGATAGGGATAAAACCAAGCGTCCCAAAATGGGACATATCGCTTCGGCTTTAAGTACAAAGGTGATTTTTACTAGTGATAATCCACGAACAGAAGTGCCAGAAACCATTATTGATGACATTGAAAAAGGCGTAGAAGCTCAAAATTTTAAAAAAACAATGTCTATTGTAGATAGAAGACAAGCCATTAAAACAGCATGTCAATTAGCAAATCCTAATGATATCATTTTAATCGCTGGAAAAGGGCATGAAACTTATCAAGAGGTAAATGGCGTAAGAACAGATTTTGATGATTTCAAAATTGTAAAAGAATTTTTAAAACAGTTAAAAAAATAGTGTTTGCTTAACAATGTTTAAGCAGCAAAAAAATAAATAAAGAATGTTATACTATTTATTCGAATTTTTAGAAGAACAATACCAAATGCCAGGTGCAAGTGTGTTTCAATTTATCACATTTAGAGCCGCTTTAGCTATCATTTTGTCGTTGTTGTTTTCTACTATTTTCGGAAAAAAAATAATCTTAATGCTTCAAAAAAAGCAGGTTGGAGAGTCTGTTAGGGATTTAGGTTTGCAGGGACAAATGCAAAAAGCTGGTACACCAACTATGGGAGGAATCATTATCATTTTAGCCACTTTAATTCCTGTGTTATTATTAGCAAGATTGGATAATATTTATGTAATCATGTTAATAGTTACAACACTATGGATGGGCGCAGTTGGTTTTACAGATGATTATATAAAAGTCTTTAAAAAAGATAAGGCAGGCTTAAGCGGAAAGTTTAAAGTAATGGGGCAAGTTGGCTTAGGTTTATTTGTTGGAGCTGTAATGTACTTTCATCCAGGAGTTACAATTAAACAAGAAAAAATTAACCCGCAATTTGAAACCGAAAAAATCACTCAAAATTCACCGCGAGAATTCAATCCAGAGGAACAATCGCTTTTAACAACCATTCCGTTTGTAAAAGACAATGAGTTTGATTACTCAAAATTAATTACATGGCTTGGCGATGATTATGCAAAGTACGCGTGGTTAATTTTTATACCAATCGTAATTTTTATCATAACAGCAGTGTCTAACGGTGCAAATCTAACAGATGGTATAGATGGTTTGGCAGCAGGAAGTAGTGCAATAATAGTTTTTGCGCTAGCCATTTTTGCGTTTATCTCTGGTAATATTGTTTTTTCAGATTACTTAAATGTCATGTACATACCAAGGTTAGGCGAGTTAGTAATTTTTACATCTGCTTTTGTTGGAGCATTAATAGGTTTTTTATGGTACAACACATATCCGGCTCAAGTGTTTATGGGCGATACAGGCAGTTTAACAATTGGAGGTGTCATTGCGGTAATAGCAATAGCTGTTCGTAAAGAATTATTGATTCCTGTGTTATGCGGAATTTTCTTCGCAGAATCTTTATCCGTAATCCTGCAAGTAAGCTGGTTTAAGTATACCAAAAAGAAATTTGGTGAAGGTCGACGCATATTTTTAATGTCGCCTTTACATCATCATTATCAGAAAAAAAACTATCACGAAAGTAAAATAGTAACACGATTTTGGATTGTTGGAATTTTTCTAGCAATCATTTCGATAGTTACACTGAAGTTGAGATAGAAAAATGAAACGATTAGTTGTATTAGGAGCAGGAGAAAGCGGTGTAGGAACAGCGCTTTTAGGAAAAGAAAAAGGCTATGAAGTTTTTGTTTCCGATAAGGGAAAAATAAAAGAAAAATATAAAGAAGTTCTTATACATAATGAGATTGAATGGGAAGACCAACAGCATACTGAAGCTAAAATTTTAAATGCAGATGTAGTTATGAAAAGTCCAGGAATACCAGATAAAGTGCCAATGGTAGAGGCGCTTTTAGAGAAAGGTATTTCCGTAATTTCTGAAATAGAATTTGCTAGCCAGTTTACAAATGCAACAATAGTTGCAATAACTGGTAGTAATGGTAAGACAACAACATCTATGTTAACGCATCATGTGTTAAAACAAGAACTTAATGTTGGGTTAGCTGGTAATATTGGCGATAGTTTTGCTAAGCAGGTTTTAGAGCATAATTATAAAAATTATGTGCTAGAGATAAGTAGTTTTCAGTTGGATGGTTGTTTCAATTTTAAACCAAAAATTGCAGTAATCACCAATATTGTTCCGGATCATTTAGATCGTTACGATTATAAATTTGAAAATTATATCGCATCAAAATTCAGAATAGCTCAAAATCAAACTAAAGACGATTATTTGATTTATGATGCCGACGATGAAGTGATTTCAGAATATCTAAAAAAGTATCCAATTCAATCTACATTATTACCATTTTCACTAACAAAAAAAAATGAAAATGGAGCGTATTTGGACAACGAAAATATAATAATAACAATAAATAACAACAAGATAATTATGCCAGCAAAAAACATTGCCTTAGACGGTAAGCATAACACTAAAAATGCTATGGCGGCTTCAACCGTTTCGCATTTATTAAAAATTAGAAAACAAACTATTCGTGAAAGTTTAGAAAACTTTCAAGGTGTAGAGCATCGATTAGAACAAGTGCTTAAAATTAATAAAGTGCAATACATTAACGACTCTAAAGCAACAAATGTTAATGCTACATATTTTGCTTTAGAAAGTATGGATGCGCCTACAGTTTGGATTGTTGGTGGTGTTGATAAAGGAAATGATTACACTGAGTTGTTTCCGTTTGTAAATGAAAAAGTAAAAGCAATTATTTGTTTAGGTGTCGATAATCAAAAGTTAATACAAAGCTTTGGTAATATGGTTGATGTTATTGTTGAAACTCAGTTTATGAGTGAAGCTGTAAAAATAGCCTACAAAATTGCTGAATCTGGAGATAACGTGTTACTGTCACCAGCTTGTGCAAGTTTTGATTTGTTTGAAAACTATGAAGAAAGAGGTAGGCAATTTAAAGAAGCAGTAAGAAACTTGTAAAACAATTAAATATAAATGCAAAAAGCAATACTAAATAATATTAAAGGAGATAAGCTAATTTGGGCTATTGTAGCACTATTGGCTATATTTTCTTTTTTACCTGTGTATAGCGCTGCTAGTAATTTGGCATATGTTGGTGGTAGTGGTAATACATTTGCATTTTTAGTTAAGCATTTTATGCACTTGTTTTTAGGTTTTGCAATAATGTATGGTGTGCATAAATTGCCGTACCGTTACTTTAGAGGTTTATCCATGGTAATGATGCCTTTAGTGTTTGTACTACTAATAGTAACCATTTTACAAGGTACGACCATAGAAGGCGCAAATGCAAGTAGATGGATACGTATTCCGTTTATAAATATGTCTTTTCAGACATCAACATTAGCTTCGGTTGTGTTGATGGTTTACATAGCAAGATATTTATCAAAAATAAAAGATAAAACAATCACCTTTAAAGAATCTATTTTACCATTATGGATTCCGTTGTTTATCGTTTTAGCATTGATATTACCATCAAACTTTTCTACAACAGCAATCATCTTTGTAATGTCAATGATGTTATTGTTTTTAGGCGGTTATCCATTACGTTATTTGTTAGCTATGGGCGCAGCAGGTTTGGTAGGATTAACATTTTTTATTTTAATAGCAAAAGCCTTTCCAGAAGCAATGCCAAACCGTGTTGATACCTGGATGAGTAGAATTGAAAATTTTGCAAACGGAGAAGATACAGAAGAAGATTATCAAATTGAAAAAGCTAAAATAGCAATTGCTTCTGGAGGTGTTGTTGGTTTAGGTTCTGGTAAGAGCATTCAGAAGAATTTTTTACCGCAATCTTCATCAGATTTCATCTTCGCAATAATTATAGAAGAATACGGTTTGATTGGAGGATTGTTTTTAATGGTGATGTATCTCTGGTTACTTTTTAGAATTGTTATTGTATCACAAAAAGCAGATACCATATTTGGAAAATTAGTTGTGCTTGGTGTTGGATTACCAATTATATTTCAAGCAATGATCAATATGGCAGTAGCGGTAGAGCTTTTTCCGGTAACGGGACAAACACTACCATTAATTAGTAGCGGAGGAACAAGTATTTGGATGACTTGTATGGCAATAGGAATTATATTAAGTGTTAGCGCAAAACGCGAAGAAATAAAAGAAAAACAATCACAAGATGAAGGTGATAATCCTTTAGAAATTCTTTCAGAAACGATTTAAGGACAGTGAGTAAAAAAGATAAAACATATAAAATCATTCTAAGTGGCGGCGGTACTGGTGGGCACATATATCCAGCAGTAGCAATTGCTAATGAGCTTAAACAGCGTTATCCAGATGCTCAGTTTTTGTTTGTAGGTGCAAAAGACCGTATGGAAATGGAAAAAGTACCTCAAGCAGGATACGATATAAAAGGACTTTGGATTTCAGGTATACAAAGAAAATTAACACTTAAAAATCTTTCATTTCCTTTTAAATTGATTAGTAGTTTATGGAATGCTAAAAAAATTGTAAAGCAATTTAAACCAGATGTCGTTATAGGGACAGGTGGTTTTGCTAGTGGACCATTATTACAAGTTGCTGCTTCAAAAGGAATACCTTGTTTAATACAAGAGCAAAACTCTTTTCCTGGTATAACCAATAAATTATTATCTAAAAAGGTAGATAAAATTTGTGTGGCTTACGATAATTTAGAGCGTTTTTTTCCTGCCGATAAAATTATTAAAACAGGTAATCCTGTAAGACAAGATTTATTAGATATTCCTTGCAAAAGAGAAGAAGCTATTAAGTATTTTGATTTAGTTGAAGGTAAAAAGACGCTTCTGGTTTTAGGAGGAAGTTTAGGAGCTAAAGCAATAAACGAACTTATAGAACGCGAGCTAGATTATCTGCAAACTTTAAACCTACAAATCATTTGGCAATGCGGTAAGCTGTATTACCAAACATACAAACTGTACGGTCATACAAAGCATGTGCAAGTACATCAGTTTATAAATAATATGGACTATGCTTATGCAGCTGCAGATTTTATTATATCACGTGCAGGAGCAGGTTCTGTAAGTGAGTTATGTATCGTTGGTAAACCTGTTGTTTTTGTGCCTTCACCATACGTGGCAGAAGACCATCAAACTAAAAATGCAGATGCAATAGTTAGTAAAAATGCAGCGATGATGATTGCTCAAGAAGATTTAAAAGTAGACTTTAAAAACAAGTTTGGACAGTTAGTAGCTAACCCAGAAAAGCAAGAACAGTTTAGCAAAAACATTAAAAAATTAGCGTTAACAAACGCAACAAAAGATATAGTAGACGAAGTAGAAAAACTTCTAAATAAATAATGAATTTAAAAAATATACATAACATCTATTTTGTTGGCATCGGTGGTATCGGTATGTCTGCAATAGCTCGTTTTTTTAAATCACAAAATAAAAATGTTGCAGGTTATGATAAGACACAAACTGAAATTACTAATAGTTTAGAAGTTCTTAATATTTCTGTTCATTTTGAAGACGAAATAGGGTGTATAGAAAATTCATTTTTAAATAAAGACGAAACTTTAGTTGTTTATACACCTGCAATACCAAAAGATCATAAGCAGTTAAATTATTTTAAATCTAATAGTTTTAAAGTTTTAAAACGCTCAGAAATTTTAGGGATTATTACAGAAAATACTTTTTGTTTAGCAGTTGCAGGTACGCACGGTAAAACAACAACAACAAGTATTTTAGGTCACTTGTTAAAATCTTGTGATGTTAAATTAACAGCGTTTTTAGGAGGAATAAGTGAAAATTATAACTCTAACTTAATTTTAAACGGAGATAAGGTGTCAGTTGTTGAAGCAGATGAATTTGATCGTTCGTTTTTAACTTTAAGTCCAGATATGGCTGCTGTTACTTCAATGGATGCAGATCATTTAGATATTTATGGTGATGCATCACAATTGCAAGAAACATTTAAGGATTTTACTAAAAAAATAAAACCAAACGGAAAGCTGTTTGTAAAAAATGGTTTACCAATTCAGGGAATAACTTATGGTATTGAAGATAATTCAGATTATTCCATTCAAAATATAAAAATAGAAAACGGGACGTATGTATTTGATGTGCAAACACCAAATACAACAATTAAAAATATAGAGTTTAACCTACCTGGTAGACATAATTTGTCAAACGCTTTAGTTGCTCTGGCGATGTCTGTAGAATATGGTCTCCCTGCCAAACAGCTCGCCAAAGCATTAGCATCTTACAAAGGTGTAAAGCGTAGATTTAGTTATCATATTAAAACCGATAAATTAGTGTATATAGATGATTATGCACATCACCCTGAAGAGATAAATGCTGTACACCAAGCGGTAAGAGAGATGTATCCAGAAAAGAAAGTTTTGGCAGTATTTCAGCCACATTTGTTTTCTAGAACACAAGATTTTGCAACACAATTTGCTAAAAGCTTATCACAGTTTGATCAAATTATATTGTTAGATATATATCCAGCAAGAGAGTTGCCAATAGAAGGTGTAACCTCAAGTTGGCTGTTAAGTTTGATAGAGAATAGTAATAAAAAATTAGTTAATAAAGAAGATCTAATATCACAAATAAAGCAAAGTAACGCCGATGTAATTTTAACTATTGGCGCAGGAGATATAGGAGCTCAAGTTTTAAAAATAAAAGAAGCACTTTTGGGAAATGAAAATTAATTGGAATTACATAAAAATGATAGTTCTGCTAATTTTAGTAGTGTTTTTGTATGCGTTTTCTTCAGCAAGAAATTCAAAACGTTTAGTATCTCAACCTAATATTCAATTTATAGGCAATAAAAACCTGTTTATCACCCAAGAAGCTGTTAGTAAATTGTTAATACAAAATCAACAAGGTGTTACAAATGTGCCTAAAGAAACTTTAGATTTGAATGGTTTAGAGTCGACGCTAAATAAAAACCCAATTATCGAGTTTGCAGAAGTTTACGTAAATGTAGAAGGTAAGTTAACAGCAAAGGTTAAACAAAAAACACCTATAGCTAGAGTTTTAGGTAATAATAGTTATTATATAGATAGTAATGGTGGTGTTATGCCGCTTTCAAAAAATTATACAGAACGTGTTCCTTTTGTAACAGGTTTTGTAGATAAAGATAATCTTAATACGGTTTATACAGTTGCAGATTACGTATTAAAGGATGAATTTTTAAAACAAAACGTGATAGAAATTCATCAAAATAAAAATAACAGCATAGACTTAAAATTAAGACAAACCAAATTTGTAGTGCATTTGGGGCAGATAAAACAATTAGAAAAAAAGATAAGTAATCTAAAAGCCTTTTACATAAAAGCTACAAAAGATAAAGTTTTAGATAAATACAGTAAAGTAAACTTGCAATTTGGCAACCAAGTTGTTTGTACAAAAGCATAAGTTATGGAGCAAAACATTGCAGTAGGGTTAGATATAGGAACTACTAAAATAGTAGCCATGATTGGTCGTAAAAACGAATATGGCAAAGTAGAAATTTTGGGTATAGGTAAATCCAAAAGCTTGGGTGTGCATCGTGGTGTTGTCAATAATATTACGCAAACCATACAATCTATACAAATAGCAATACAAGAAGCAGAAGCTGCAGCAGCTACAAAAATAGAAGGAGTAACTGTAGGTATAGCGGGACAGCATATTAGAAGTTTACAACATAGCGATTATATAACACGTCCAAATAGTGAGACTGTTATAGATGAAGATGATATAGAACGATTGATAAACCAAGTACATAAGTTGGTAATGCTTCCAGGAGAAGAAATAATCCATGTATTACCTCAAGAATATAAAGTTGACGGTCAAGCCGAAATCAAAGAACCAATAGGTATGTATGGAGGTAGATTAGAAGCTAACTTTCATGTAGTAGTAGGTCAAGTATCTTCTATAAGAAACATTGGTCGTTGTGTACAAAGTGCAGATTTAAATTTAGAAGGCATCACTTTAGAACCGTTAGCAAGTGCTAATGCAGTGTTAAGTCAAGAAGAAAAAGAAGCAGGAGTAGCTTTAATTGATATAGGAGGAGGAACAACAGATTTAGCAATATTTAGAGATGGTATAATCCGTCACACAGCAGTTATACCTTTTGGAGGAAACGTAATTACAGAAGATATAAAAGAAGGTTGCTCTATCATAGAAAAGCAAGCCGAACTGCTAAAAATAAAATTTGGTAGTGCTTGGCCAGGAGAGAATAAGGATAATGAAATTGTTTCAATACCAGGATTAAGAGGACGTGAGCCAAAAGAAATCACCCTTAAAAATCTATCAAAAATTATCCATGCACGTGTCGTAGAAATTATTGAGCAAGTATATGTCGAAATAAAAAACTACGGTCACGAAGAACAAAAAAAGAAACTAATTGCAGGTATCGTTTTAACAGGTGGAGGCAGCCAATTAAAACATTTAAAGCAGTTAGTAGAATATATTACAGGTATGGATACCAGAATTGGTTATCCAAATGAGCATTTAGCTGGCGATAGCGACGACGTAATAACAAGCCCACTATTTGCAACAGCAGTAGGTTTAGTAATGGATGGTTTAAAACGTCAAGACCGTAAAAAAGCAGAAGCTATTATTGAAGAAGAAATTCAAGCGGTAAAAGAAGAAAACGAAGAGAAGCCTGAAGAAGAACAAATAGAAGTGCCAAAAAAACAACGCAAGTCGTTTTTAGATAAGTTAACAGAAAAAGTAAAAGACTTTTTAGATAACGCAGAATAAGTAAAATGAATATACAGCGAAAGTACAGATTCGCTATTAAATAAGAATTGATCCAGTAAAAATAGAATTTATGAGCAACAACGAATTCGAAAGTATAGCATTTGATTTACCAAAAAATCAATCTAACGTCATTAAAGTAATTGGTGTTGGTGGCGGTGGTAGTAATGCCATTAACCACATGTTTCAGCAAGGAATAAAAGGTGTAGACTTTGTAATTTGTAATACAGATGCACAAGCACTACAAAGTAGCGGTGTACCAAACAAAATTCAGTTAGGTGTTAATTTAACAGAAGGATTAGGTGCAGGAGCAAATCCAAATGTTGGAGAGCAAGCAGCTGTAGAAAGTTTTGAAGACATCCAAATGATGTTAGATACCAATACAAAAATGGTATTTATCACAGCCGGAATGGGCGGAGGAACAGGTACAGGAGCAGCACCAATCATAGCAAAAATGGCTAAAGACTTAGACATTTTAACAGTTGGGATTGTAACAATGCCATTTCAGTTTGAAGGAAAAATGCGTAATGAGCAAGCTCAAATAGGTATAGAAAAATTACGTGCAGAGGTAGACTCGTTAGTAGTTATAAACAACAATAAATTACGTGAAGTTTACGGTAATTTAGGTTTTAAAGCAGGTTTTTCTAAAGCAGACGAGGTTTTAGCAACTGCAGCACGTGGTATAGCAGAAGTTATAACACATCACTATACTCAAAACATTGACTTGCGTGATGCAAAAACTGTATTAAGTAATAGTGGTACCGCAATTATGGGATCTGCAGCAGCTTCTGGTCAAAACCGTGCACACGAAGCCATTTCAAAAGCATTAGATTCGCCATTACTTAACGATAATAAAATCACAGGAGCCAAAAACGTATTGTTGCTTATCGTTTCTGGAGCTCAAGAAATTACTATTGATGAGATTGGAGAAATTAACGACCACATTCAAAATGAAGCAGGTCATGGCGCTAACATTATTATGGGTGTTGGTGAAGACGAAAGCTTAGAAGAGTCTATCGCAGTTACGGTAATTGCAACAGGATTTGATGTAGAACAGCAAAATGAAATTTCTAATACTGAAGCTAAAAAAGTCATTCATGCATTAGAAGACGATCAAAGTATGGAGCAAGATTTAAGCAGAGAACAACCAAATCCTGCTATTATCTTACCAAATATCGAGTTAGAAGAGAAGAAAGAAACACCAGTAGTTAAGCATACTTTAGAAATAGAAGAAGAGGAAGAGGAAACCAAACAGTCATTATCTTCTTTTGAAATGGATCAAGTAAAAAAACAAACTATAGAAGAGCGTGACTTAATACCTACAAGTGAGTTTATAAAAAACTTAGATGTAACTTATTACGAAGTAGATGTTAATCTAGACGAAAATCAAGAATTTAAGATTACCTCTACAGCAAAAAAAGAAACGCCAAAACCAATAGAAGAAGAGCAAAACAAACAGCAAACTATGCTTAGTTTTGATATGCCTATTTCTGAAAAGGAACCTACATCTGCTCCAGTTACCGAAGAAGACGAAGGTCCAATAGTTATGGATCTATCAGACAATGTAACCAATTTAGAAGTAAATGATTTTGTTGAAGTTATTCCTGTTACTGAAAATACAGAGACAGGAGAAAAACGTTACGCTTTAGATGATTACGAAATAAAAGAACCTGCTATAAATCCAAAACCGGAAGTAAAGCAAGAAGAAATTGTTTTAGAAAAGAAAACTGTTGAGACTGATGCAGAATCAAAAGAAATTCAACCAGATGTAGAAGTAGATCCAATGAATACGCCAATTTCAGAACTACTAAAAAGTAGAGCAGAAGAGCGTAGAAAAAAAATGAAGAACTTTAATTATAAATTTAATAACTCTAAAATTGATGATATTGAGAAAGTACCAGCTTACAAACGTCAAGGATTAGAGTTAGAAGATAGACAACATTCTTCAGATACAAATATTTCTAGAACAACATTAGGTGTAGATGATAATGATGATATTCAATTAAGAAATAACAATTCATTCTTACACGATAATGTAGATTAAGATTTTTAATTAATTCATTAATTATAACTATAGCCCGAAAAGTTCCCTCAAGCTTTTCGGGTTTTGTTTTTTAATATTAATTATCACTTTTTAGTATCTTCGTACTCTTAAAAAAATAAATTAAAATGAGCTTATCAGCAAAAGTAATGACAGCCTTAAAAGAGGCTATGAAAAGTAAAGATCAAACCGCTTTAACCGCTTTAAGAGCAGTAAAATCTGCTATTCTTTTGGCACAAACAGAAACAGGATCAAAAGAAGAGTTAACAGAAGAGCAAGAACTTAAATTATTACAAAAACAAGTTAAGCAACGTAAAGATAGCGCAGCTGTTTATATCGATCAAGGTAGAGAAGATTTGGCTGAGCCAGAGTTAGCAGAAGCTAAAGTTATCGAGCAGTTTTTACCAGAAGCAATGAGTGAAGATGAGGTAGCAAAAATTGTAGAAGATATTATTGCAAAAACTGGTGCAGATGGTATGAAAGATATGGGTAAAGTTATGGGTATAGCAAGTAAAGAACTAGCAGGTAGAGCAGATGGTAAAACCATTTCTAATATTGTTAAAGCTAAATTAGCATAACTAAAAAAGGCTGCGTAGCTCAATTGGATAGAGCACTGGATTTCGGCTCCAGCGGTTGTAGGTTCGACTCCTGTCGCAGTCACGAATTCATCAAAAAAGAAACCTGTTTAGTTAATGTTGTTGCAATTATTACTTCAAACAAAACAACAAGAAGAGTTAGAAAGACAACTAATTTATGAATATATCATACCAATTGGTGTTGTTTTAATTGCAATTTTTGTGATTTATAAAGTAGTTAGAGCGTTTCAGTTTTTTTATGCTTCTCGTTATAAAAAACCACTGTTTAATCATGTATATTTTAAACTTAAAAAGCTAACACCATTACAACTTTATATTTTAAAAAACGAATATACTTTCTATAGAAAACTCTCACCAAAACATCAAGTTTATTTTGAGCATCGTGTAGCTACATTTTTAAAAGAAACTACTTTTATAGGAAAGCAAGAGCTGCAAGTTACAGAACAAATGAAGGTGATTATAGCTGCAACATCTTCACTGCTTAATTTTGGGTTTAGAAACTACAGGATTAAACTTCTTGATAAGGTTTTATTGTATCCTACAGCTTTTTATTCTAAACTTAATGAAAACATGCATAAAGGTGAGTTTAACCCATCTTATAAAGCAATTGTATTGTCTTGGAAAGATGTTTTACACGGTTACTCTATAGACAATGATAATTTTAATGTGGCAATACATGAATTTGTACATGCAATGCATTTGGATTGTTTAAATCAAAAAGGACTTAAAGCAGCTATTTTTATTAATGGGTTTTCTGATATTGCACATTTTATAGAGACAAATGAAGATTATAAAAATCGTCTAATAGAATCTGAATATTTTAGAGATTATGCTTATACAAATCAATTTGAGTTTTTATCAGTCATTATAGAAACTTTTATTGAAACTCCAGGTGAGTTTAAAAGACAATTTCCTGAGTTGTATAGACTTGTAAAGCGTATGCTTAATTTCAATTTTGCTAATTATTAGTTTACTGACTTTTATCATAATTTTTAAGGGTTTTAAATTTTAAATTTATTGTAGAATTTAAAGCCTTAAATGATGAAAAAAAGAACACCAATTTCAGAAATAATGACAAAAAATGTCATCTCGTTAAAAACTAATGATGACTTAGAAAAAGCAGAAAGCTTATTTAAAAAAAACAATATTAGACATATTCCAGTAGTATCAGGAAAAGAGATTGTTGGTATGTTAAGCTATACCGATTTATTACGTATTAGTTTTGCAGACGCAATAGATGATTATGCAGAAGACGTAGATACTGTAGTATATAATATGTTTACAATAGAACAGGTAATGGCTAAGAAATTGATTACAGTTTCTAGTGATACAACCATAAAAGAGGTTGCAGAAATTTTAGCAGAAAAAGAATTTCATGCCTTACCAGTAGTAGATAACGAAATTTTAGTTGGCATAGTAACCACAACTGATTTGATTAAATATCTAATTAATCAGTACTAAAATTTGTTTAAGGGTTAAAAATGATAAAGGCTACCTATTGGTAGCCTTTATCTATTATTTAAGAATTAGCTAAAGCTTTTAAATCTTTAATTGTTTCTATTTGGTTGTCACTTTTAAAGACATAACTACCAGCTACCAATGCATCTGCACCAGCATCTACTAATTGCTTTGCGTTTTTATTAGTTACACCACCGTCAATTTCAATCATAACGTTAGCGTTTTTATCTGCTATTAGTTGCTTTAACTGTTTTACTTTATTGTATGTGTTTTCTATAAAGCTTTGTCCTCCAAAACCAGGATTAACACTCATGATTAATACTAAATCAATATCGTTAATAATATCTTCTAAAACATTTATGTTGGTATGAGGATTTAGTGCTACACCAGCTTTCATGCCTTCTGCTTTAATAGCTTGAACTGTTCTGTGTAAATGTGTACAAGCTTCATAATGTACCGTTAATATATCACTTCCTAATTCTGCAAATGTTTTAATATATCTATCAGGATCTACAATCATTAAGTGTACATCAATAGTTTTTTTAGCGTGTTTAGAAATTGTTTTTAATACCGGCATTCCGTAAGAAATGTTTGGAACAAAAACACCATCCATTATATCTATATGAAACCAATCGGCTTCACTAGAATTAACCATTTCTATATCACGTTGTAAGTTGCCAAAATCTGCTGCTAGCAATGATGGCGCAATTAGTTTTGAAGACATTTTTTTATTTTATTGTGTTGTTGTTTTGGCAAAAATAGGTATAAAAAATGAACCCGAAGTAATCAGCTTCGGGTTCTTTCATCAATCAAAAAACGAACAGTTATGATTAACTGTTTGTTAGGGTAAAAAACGTACTTATTATCCTAAGTAAGTTTTTAATATTTTACTTCTAGACGTATGTTTTAATCTACGTATAGCTTTTTCTTTAATTTGTCTTACACGTTCTCTGGTAAGGTCAAAAGTTTCTCCAATTTCTTCTAATGTCATTGGATGTTGATTGCCTAAACCAAAGTAAAGTCTTATTACATCTGCTTCACGAGGTGTTAACGTTTCTAAAGCGCGTTCGATTTCTGTACGTAAAGATTCGTGTAATAATTCTCTATCTGGGTTTGGCGATTCGCCAGAGTTTAATACATCATATAAGTTAGAATCTTCACCTTCTACTAAAGGTGCATCCATACTTACGTGACGACCAGAGTTTTTCATAGACTCTTTAACATCGTTAATAGTCATGTCTAACTCTTTTGCAATTTCTTCTGCACTTGGTGGACGCTCGTGTGCTTGCTCTAAAAATGCAAAGGTTTTATTAATTTTGTTAATAGAACCAATTTTGTTTAAAGGTAAACGTACAATTCTAGATTGCTCTGCTAACGCTTGTAAAATAGATTGTCTAATCCACCATACAGCATAAGATATGAATTTAAAACCACGAGTTTCGTCAAAACGTTGAGCAGCTTTGATAAGACCTAAGTTACCTTCGTTAATTAAATCTGGTAATGTTAAACCTTGGTTTTGATATTGTTTAGCAACCGATACAACAAAACGTAAGTTAGCTTTAGTTAATTTTTCTAATGCTACTTGGTCTCCTGCTTTAATACGCTGTGCTAACTCTACCTCTTCATCTGCAGTAATAAGGTCTACCTTACCAATTTCTTGAAGATACTTGTCTAAAGAAGCAGTTTCTCTGTTAGTAACCTGCTTCGTAATTTTAAGTTGTCTCATCTAAAAATAGAGTGATTTATTTAATGTGAATAATTTGCTATCAATAGTTATACGTAAGACAATTACTTTTTGTTACAAAAAAGTTTAATTTTTTTAAAAATTAACTTGTTCTTATGTGTCCGTCACCAAAGACGTAGTATTTATTTGTAACTAATTGCTTTAATCCTAATGGACCACGATGGTGTAACTTATCTGTACTAATAGCAAGCTCTGCACCAACACCCATTTGTCCGCCATCTGTAAATCGGGTAGATGCATTATGGTATACAGCTGCACTATCTACTTGCTGCATAAATTTTTTAGCTAATTCTTTATCTTCTGTTATTATTGCTGCCGAGTGACCTCCAGAATATTTATTTATCATGTCGATAGCGTTATCTTCATTATTAACTTCGGCTAGCATAATTTTCATAGCTAAAAACTCTTCGTACCAAACGTTGTTATCTTTCACTTGGGTTTCATTTGGAAGAATTTCACTTACATTTTCATCTACTAAAATATCGACACCAAGCTTGTGTAACATGGTTTCTAACTCTTGAATCTTCTTTTCGTATTCAGGAATATTCTTATCGATTAATACTTTATCAAGTGCGTTACATCCTGAAATTTTATCGGTTTTGGCATTAACAATTACTTTTACGGCTTTTAACCAATCTGCATCTTCTGCAACGTATAAAAAGTTGTTACCTCTTCCGCTAATTAATACGGCGCAAGTAGCATTGTCTTTAACAAATTTAATTAAGCGTTCTCCACCACGCGGTACGATTAAATCTATTTTTTCTGGTGGGTTTTTTAAGAAATCTTGAGTTTCTTCTCTTTTTAAATGTAATAATTTAATCCAATCTTTTGATAATCCATTCTCTTCTAAAGCTTGATGCCAGCATTTTTCTAAAATAATATTACTGTTCACAGCTTCTTTACCACCTTTTAATAAGATTTTATTATTGGCTTTAAAGGCTAAAACAGCAGCTTCTATAGTTACATCTGGTCTAGACTCATAAATGATAAGAATAGTGCCAAATGGCGCTGTTTTGTTGGTGACTTTAAGTCCGCTATCTAAAGTTAAATCAGAAATAGTCTGTCCAACAGGATCTTCTTGATCTCTAACTTCTTGTATTGCTTTTATCATACCGTCAACCTTTGCATTATCAACAACTAAACGGTCGTATAATGCTTGGTCTTCTTTATCAAAAGTGTCTAAATCTTTTTTATTTTCTGCTATAATTTGATTTCGTTCTTTATCAATAATAGTTATCATTGAATCTAGAACTTTATTTTTTATGTTTTTATCTAATAATTTCATTTTCAATTTTTTTTAGTGAATAAATTTTGTTCCTATTTCTTTATCGTCTACAATGTCTACAATTACATTTTCTCTTTTACCATTGGCGATGTAAGTCGGAATGTCTTTTTTAGCGGTTCCCTTGGCTATTTTTAATTTTGAAGCCATACCACCACGTCCTTCGCCTTCTTTTTTACCAGAAGCTTTTACATATTTTTCTACATTTTGATCAACGGTGACCTCAGTAATTTTTTCTGAATCTTCATCATCTGGATGACCGGTATATAATCCGTCTGTATCAGATAAAATTATTAACCTGTCTGCATCTATTAATTCTGCAACTAAACTTGCTAACTCATCATTATCAGAGAACATAGACATACTTAAAGAAACGGCGTCATCCTCATTAGCAATAGGAGTTACACCTTCTGCCAATAAACCTTGATAACAGTTTATCATGTTCTCACGGTGTTTACCAGCATCAAAATCTCTTTTGGTTGCTAAAACTTGGGCGCATCGCATCCCATAATCATGAAAAATACTATAGTAATGACGCATTAAACGAGGTTGTCCTACAGAAGAATATATTTGACGTCTTATAGCTTTATCAGTTGCTTTGATTTCGCCTAAGACTTCTTTTCCTGCAATTGCAGAACCAGATGACACTAATACAACGTCTATATCTCTTTCATTTAAAACAGAAATTTGTCGTACTAATTCTCTTAAAACCGGTCCTAAAATTCGGTTATCTTTATTTGTAAGAACGTTGGTTCCTACTTTTACTACAATTTTTTTAATATCGTCGTCCATTTTATTTGTCTTTACCTAATTCTACAGCTCTATCAAATGCAGCATATGCAGCATCTTGTATTAACTGTTTTACATTGTTATCTTCCATACTATCTATTGCAGCTTGAGTTGTACCTCCTTTAGAAGCAACTCTATTTATCCAAGATTTTGGAGATAAATCTGACTGATTAAAAAGTTCTATTGCACCTTCAAAAGTATTGCTTACTAAAATTTTAGAATCGTAATCTGAGAAGCCCATTTTTAATGCAGCTTCTAACATAGATTGCATAAAATAGAATACATATGCTGGTCCACTACCAGAAATTCCTGTAGAGGCATCGATAAATTTTTCTGTATTAACATGAATAGAAGTACCTGTAGTGTCTAGTAGATTTCTAACCATGATTAACTCTACTTTGCTAACAGCGTCAGATTCTGTGTAAGACGTTACACCTTTACCAACTTTTGCTGGAAGGTTAGGCATTGCTCTTACAACTTTAATAGCGCCTAATTGTTCTTTAATTGTATCTATTGTTACACCAGCCATTAATGACACAATAATTTGCTGATTGTTAATTTTTGGCTTCATTTCTTTAAATAAATCCTCGCTATGATATGGCTTTACAGCTACAAAAACGATATCTGCTTTTGGTAAACAATCGTCTAAATTATCATAAACATCAAAATGAGGTTCTTTACTTAAAGTTTCGATTTTTTTTGGATCAGTATCAAATATTTTAAGATTATGCTTACCTAAAAGTGGTGAGCTAGCCATACCTTCAGAGTATGTTAATCCCATATTTCCTGCTCCAATAACTAATACTTTCATGTTTTTTAAAGTGTTGGTTTTAAATATTATACACTTATTATTGCACAAGGACTGTACGGAACACCCGAAAAAAAGAATTAATTTAAAAAATTGTTATATATGAAACTTATCTTAGTAAAGTTTGAAGGTTTCTCAATTATTGAGTAAAATCCTTAGTGTATTTTGAAAAATTAATAAAATTAAAAACTGACATAGTGTCGCAAAAATGAGGTTTTGTCAGTTTAAATTATAGTCTGTGCCAATTAATTGCTTTAATATTAACTAGCGTGTTAACCAACCAGGTTTTCTAGCTGTTGCTATTGCATAAGGAGTTATCCAGAACAATGCAAATGTGTACACAATGCTATATGTAAATGCCCAAAACCCTTGTAGTGATTTATATCTAGTAAAAAAGAACAGTAATGAGAATGATGAAATTATTAAAATACTAAATAGAGTAGTACCTAAAAATAATAAAGGATGAACCATTACAAAAAATAGCATGAATAAGACAAATGGATAACTTAGAAGTAAATTAGAAAATTGACTAATAAATAATAGTCTTGCTCCTAGTTTATTGTTTTTTCTGAAATTAGTAAATACGTATTTAGACATTTCTAGATTTTCTCTTACATTACTTCTAGACCATCTTATAAACATTTTATATAGTCCAGGATATTCTTCTGGAACATTAGTGTAAGCAATAGCATTACGTTGAAATAGAACATTTTTTCCTTGTTTTAATATCATATTTGTTAAAGCTCTATCTTCACCAATATCAGATGGTTTTCCCATAAATTTTTGATTAATCCAATTATCTAAACACGCTAATACAGCATCTCTTTTGTATGCTGCTAGCGCACCAGGTGTACATAATACGGTGTTTAAGTTACTTTCTGCAGATCTTACAAACTCAAAACTCATTACAAAACTAACATCTAGCATTTTAGGTATAATTCGTTTTTTATTGTTAAGTACTCTTATATTTCCTGCTACAGCAGCACAATTTTCATCTTTAGAAAATGGACTAACAAGGTTGCGCAATGTATCTTTAGTTACAATAGAGTCGCTATCAATTGTCACAAAAACTTCTCCTTTGCCTAAATTAAAACCACGATATAGCGCATGCCTTTTTCCTTGGTTTTTTGGTTGCTTGAAAATTTCTAATTCATCTTTAAGCTCTTCTTTAGCTTTCTTAATCCATGACCAAGTATTGTCTAAGCTACCATCGTCTATAGCTATTAATTGTAGTTTGTTTTTTGGATAATCACTTTTTGAAATGCTTATTAATGTATCATATACTTGTTTACCTTCGTTATATGCAGGAATGATTACTGTGCATGTTGGTAAACTTTGATCTTTAACAGATGCTATAGGTTTATATTTAAAATAGTTATAAGTGGTATATATGAAAAAAAACGCTTTGTATATAAATAATGAAGTAGCTATTATGAGAAAGCATAGACCCAATAAAGATTCTTTTCTATTATTATTGAATGTCTCTAAGTCTGCATAAAAAATAGAAAGTAAGTACAATCCAAAAGCAATAAATATAAACGAACTTAATAATATCGCTCTATTTTGAGTGTTTTCAGTTTTGGTTTTTGAAGTAGATAAAAGTTTTTTAATTGATTTGAAAAATTTGTTTTGGTTAAGTGTTGAGTTGCGCATAAATAAATGATTGTTTATCATATTTACGCCTTAATCTAAAGTGCAGACTTTGTTAAATTAATTTTTAAGAAAACTTTATAAAAAAACCTCGTAAAGAATTACGAGGTTTAATTTTTTAGTTTTTAAAAAAGAATTAGTCTTTTTTGTCATTTCTAGGTTTTCTGTCGTCACGTTTGTTGTTGCGTTCACGATTTCCACCTTTATTATTATCACGTTTAGGTCTGTCTTGCCAACCTTCTGGTTTTGGTAAAATAGCTTTACGAGATACTTTTTCTTTTCTTGTTCTTGGATCAACACCAAAGTATTTTACATCAAAAACGTCTCCCATGTTTACAACATCAGATACATTTTCTGTACGTTCCCAAGCTAATTCACTTACGTGTAATAAAACTTCGTTTCCTGGTGCTTCTGTATACTCTACAACAGCTCCAAAATCTAACATTTTAATTACTTTTACTTCGTAAATGCTGCCAACTTCTGGTTTAAATAACATCGCATCAATACGAGCTAATACAGCATCGATTCCTTCAGAACCAACTCCTAAGATTTCAACAATACCTTCTTCAGTAACAGGATCTTCATTTATAACAATAGTAGTTTCTGTTTCTTTTTGTAGTTCTTGAATGTTCTTTCCGCCAGGACCAATAAGTGCTCCAATAAATTCATTAGGAATACGTCTTGTTACCATTTTTGGTGCGTGACCTTTAACATCTGCATTAGGTTCAGAAATAGTATCTGTTAATTTGCCTAAGATGTGTAAACGACCATCGCGAGCTTGTTTTAGTGCATTTACTAAAATCTCATATGATAATCCTTTAACCTTTATATCCATTTGGCAAGCAGTAATACCATCTGCGGTACCAGTTACTTTAAAGTCCATGTCTCCTAAGTGATCTTCATCACCTAAAATATCAGATAATACAGCGTATTTTCCAGAATCTGCGTCAGAAATTAATCCCATTGCAATACCAGAAACAGGTTTCTTTAATTTTACACCAGCATCCATAAGTGCCATAGTACCCGCACAAACTGTTGCCATAGAAGAAGAGCCGTTAGATTCTAATACTTCTGATACTACACGTACTGTATATGGACAATCTTCTGGTACCATACCTTTTAAAGCACGTTGCGCTAAGTTACCATGTCCAACTTCACGTCTAGAAGTACCTCTAATTGGTCTTGCTTCACCTGTTGAAAATGGAGGGAAGTTATAGTGTAAATAGAAACGCTCTTCACCTTCAAAAGATGGCATGTCTATTTGATTAGCTTCTCTACTTGTTCCTAAAGTAACGGTTGCTAATGCTTGCGTTTCTCCACGAGTAAAGATAGAAGAACCATGTGTTGATGGTAAGTAATCTACCTCACACCAAATTGGTCTAATCTCTGTTGTTTTACGACCATCTAAACGTAATCCTTCGTTTAAAGTTAAGTCACGTACAGCAGCTTTTTCTGCTTTGCTGTAGTATTTAGAGATTAAATCACCGAAATCTTCAACTTCTTCTTCAGAGAATGAAGCGATTATTTCTTCTTTAATTTCGGCAAATGCAGCACCACGTTCGTGCTTAGAAGATCCTGCTTTTGCTACAGCGTATACTTTATCGTATGCCATATCGTGGATCTTTTTAGCTAAATCTTCGTCTGCTCTTTCTGGTTCGTATTCTCTGGTTTCTTTTTTACCAAAAGCTTCAGCTAATTTTGTTTGAGCTTCACACTGTATTTTAATAGCTTCGTGAGCAGCTTTGATAGCTTCTGTCATTTCTTCTTCAGAAATCTCATCCATTTCACCTTCTACCATCATTACAGAATCAGCAGATGCACCAATCATCATGTCGATATCAGATTCTGCTAATTGTGCTAATGTTGGGTTGATGATGAATTCTCCATTAATACGTCCAACTCTTACTTCTGAGATTGGAGTTTCAAAAGGAATATCTGATAATTGTATAGCAGCAGATGCAGCTAAACCAGCCATAGCGTCTGGCATAACTTCTGGGTCATGAGACATTAATTGAATCATTACCTGAGTTTCGCTGTGGTAATCTTTTGGGAATAATGGACGTAAAACACGGTCTACAAGACGCATAGTTAATACTTCTCCGTCGCTTGGTCTTGCTTCTCTCTTAAAGAAACCACCAGGGTAACGACCAGCAGCAGCAAATTTTTCTCTATAATCTACTGTTAACGGTAAGAAGTCTACGTCTGCAGCTTTATAGTTGGAAACAACTGTACATAATAACATACATTTTCCTGATTGCACAACAACAGAACCATGAGCCTGTTTTGCAAGTTTTCCGGTTTCGATAGATATTTCTCTACCGTCCCCAAGGTCAATGACCTCTTTGTAAGTTTTTGGAATCATAAATTTTTTAATTCTAATTAAACAATGGTCGTTGTGTTGTTGTGTAGTTGTTGTGTGACCAATGAAAAACTATAATTAGCTTCTTCAATTCCGATAGTTATACTCGTTCGAAAGCGAGTTATATAATGAAAAAAAGAGGCGCGAAGCCTCTTTTTAATTATTTTCTTAATCCTAATTCTTTCACTATTGCACGATATCTCATGATATCTTTTTTAGTTAAATAGTCTAAAAGCGCACGACGCTTACCTACCATTTTTACAAGAGAACGCTCTGAGTTAAAATCTTTACGATTCTTTTTTAAGTGTTCTGTTAAGTGGTTAATTCTGTAAGTGAATAATGCAATTTGTCCTTCTGCAGAACCAGTGTCGTTTGCTCCTTTACCGTGTTTTGCGAAGATTTCTTCTTTTTTTTCTTTTGATAAATACATGCTAATATTATTGTAAATGATTGTTATGTACACGAAAGGTTATCTTTCGAGCGGCAAATATAAGTATTTTTATTAAAACTATATATTTAAATGTATAAAACATCTAATTAGATATTTTTTTAATTTTTTTTGAGTTTATATCGAGTTTTTTTGATACTTAACTCTTAATGATGTAATTTTATAGCGCTATAAATCAATGTATTATGAACTTCGAAATCGAAAAGATCAAAAACGATCTTTTTGAAAATATCTTTAACCAAGCTAAAGAAGGGATTGCTATTGTTAGTTTAAAGGGAGAATGGGTAAAAGTTAATGCTAGTGTGCTAAATACTTTAGGTTATACTAAAGAAGAGCTTTATAGTATGACTTTTAAAGAGATTACCCATAAAGATGATTTTGATATAGATTTATCTAAGATGAAATCTTTGCTATCAGGGACTATACCTAGCTATTCTATGAAAAAAAGATATTTTCATAAAGATGGTCGTGTAATTTGGGCTAGGCTAAGTGTGTCTTTAGTTAAAGACAATTTAGATAAACCTCAATATTTTATTTCTCAAATATCAGATATAAGTCAAATGATAAAAAATGAGAATAAATTAAAATCAATGCTAGATATCGTAAAGATTCAAAATGAGCGTTTATCTGATTTTACAGAGATTATTACCCACAATTTAAAAACTCATGTATTTAATTTATCTACGCTTGTAGATTTTATTGAAGAGGATATTCCTGAAATAAAGCCAAGAGAAGATTTTAAAATGCTTAAAGATTCTGTTACTAATTTAAATGATACGGTACTGCATTTGACTGAAATTTCTAAAATAAAAACAATTAAAGAAAATAAGTTAGATAATCTTAATTTATGCGAATACGTTAGTAAAACTATTTACAATGTAAGTGCTTTAGCAAAAAATATTGATTGTAAAATAGTAAACAAAGTTGAAGCTAATTGTGAAATAAAAGCTATACCAGCCTATTTAGATAGTATTATTCTTAATTTTTTGACAAATGCTATTAAGTATAGATCTAATGAAAGACCATTAGAAGTGACTATTGAAAATGAAATAAAAGGACAATTTAATATTTTGAAAATTAAAGATAATGGCTTAGGTATAGACTTGGATAAGTTTGGAGATAGCTTATTTAAGTTATATAAAACGTTTCATTATAACAAGGATGCAACTGGTGTTGGTTTATTTATAACAAAGAATCACGTAGAGTCTATGGGAGGAAAAATTGAAGTTGAAAGCCAAGTAGATAAAGGAACTACTTTTAAAATTTTCTTTAGAAAAGGATGAAATTAAATATATGATTTATAAAAAAAAAGACCTTTGTAAAAAGGTCTTTTTTTATTTTAAGCTCTTAACGGCTGATTAGTTATTAAGTCTATGTACTTATTAATTTTGTTTTTTAAATCTTTACGATGTGTAATAAAATCTAAGAAACCATGCTCTAATAAAAACTCTGAGGTTTGGAAGCCTTCTGGTAACTCTTGTCCTGTAGTATCACGTACAACACGTGGTCCAGCAAATCCTATTAAAGCACCTGGTTCTGCAATGTTTATATCTCCTAACATCGCAAAAGAAGCAGTAGTACCTCCAGTTGTTGGATCTGTACATAAAGAGATGTAAGGTAAACCTGCATCTGCAAGTTGTCCTAATTTAGCAGATGTTTTAGCTAACTGCATTAATGATAAAGCAGCTTCCATCATACGTGCACCACCAGATTTGGATATAATCATAAATGGAAGTTTTTTCTTTAATGCATAATCTGCAGCACGAGCAATTTTTTCTCCAACAACACTACCCATAGATCCACCTATAAAAGCAAAATCCATACAAGCAATTACTAAATCTTTTCCTTTAGATTTACCGACAGCGCAACGTACAGCGTCTTTTAAATTTGTTTTCTTTTCAGCAGCTTTTAAACGATCTGGATACTTTTTTGTGTCTTCAAATTTTAAAGGGTCTTTAGATGTTAGGTTAGCATCTAGCTCTTTAAACTTGTTATCATCAAATAAAATTTCAAAATATTCTTTACTTCCTATTCTTACGTGGTATCCATCCTCTGGACTTACATAGAAATTTTTCTCTAATTCTTTAGAGTCTACTATTTTACCAGTTGGAGACTTATACCATAAGCCTTTAGGAGTGTCTTTTTTTTGTTCTGTAGAGGTTTGTATACCTTTTTCTTTTCTTTTAAACCAAGCCATATTGATTTACGATTTTTATTTACGGTTTTAAAATTATGCTTGAAAAACCGGTTTTGCTATTAGTTAGTTTTTAAATAATCAAGCGTACAAAATTACAGTATTTATTATTTAATCTCAAAAAATTGAAATGTTTAACTGTTAATTTTAGACTTGTAAACATATAAAAAATCCTGCTTAACTAAATGGTTATAGTATATAAGCAGGATTTATTTGTTTTAAAATTTAACGTTTAAAGTGTATTTACGTTATTTAAATCTTCAAATGCTTGTTTAAGACGACTTACAAATGTTTGTTCCCCTTTACGTAGCCAAACACGTGGGTCATAGTGTTTTTTGTTAGGAGAATCTGGTCCATCAGGACTACCAATCTGAGATTTTAAATAATCTGCTTTTTCTCCCATATAATCCCTAACACCAGACATAAATGCATATTGCATATCTGTGTCTATATTCATTTTTATAACACCGTAACCTATAGCTTCTCTAATTTCTTCTAAAGTAGAACCTGATCCACCATGAAATACGAAGTCAATATGGTTGTGTGGTACATTATATTTTTCTGAAATATATTCTTGAGAATTTTTAAGAATTTTTGGAGTTAACTTTACATTTCCTGGTTTATAAACTCCATGTACATTTCCAAATGCAGCAGCAATAGTAAATTGATCACTTACTTTGCTTAACTCTTCATAAGCGTAAGCTACTTCTTCTGGTTGTGTGTATAGTTTAGACTCGTCTACATCACTATTGTCTACACCATCTTCTTCACCGCCTGTAATACCTAGTTCTATTTCTAAAGTCATTCCCATCTTGCTCATTCGCTCAAGATAAGTTTTACAGATTTCAATGTTTTCTTCTAAAGGCTCTTCACTTAAATCAATCATATGAGAGCTGTAAAGCGGTTTACCTGTTTCTTTATAGTGTTGCTCACTAGCGTCTAACAATCCGTCAATCCAAGGTAATAATTTTTTTGCGCAGTGATCTGTATGTAAAATTACAGGAACACCGTAAGCGTCTGCCATTTGGTGTACATGTTTTGCACCTGCAATACTACCAGCTATAGCAGCTTTTTGATCTTCGTTACTTAAACCTTTACCAGCGTTAAATTGAGCACCACCATTTGAGAATTGTATAATAACAGGAGCGTTTAATTCTGCTGCAGTTTCTAAAACACCGTTAATTGTATTAGATCCAATTACGTTAACAGCAGGTAATGCAAAGCCTTTTTCTTTAGCTAGTTTAAAAATTTCTTGAACTTCTTTTCCGGTTGCAACTCCAGGTTTAATGTTATGAGCCATTTTAATTTAATTTGTTGAATTAGTAATGTTTGTAAAAGTAAGGAAATTAGATGTTATTTTTAAGTTTTTAGGTACAAAACCACGCAAACGTTATCGCAAAATTAAGCCTGTTTAGAAAGGATAATTTATACCAATATTATATACCGCGTTAGAGAAGTTATAATCTTTAAACCATCTATTACCTTCTGAATAAGCAGGATTATAGGTTTTAAATCCGATGTCGCCACGTAGTACAAAAAAGCCAAAATCGTACCTTAATCCAAAACCAGAACCAACAGCTATGTCTTTTAAAGAGTCAAATCCAGAAAACGTTGCACGGTCGTCTTCAATATCATCAAAAACGTTCCAAATGTTTCCTGCATCTACAAATAAAGCGCCGTTTAAATCACCAAATAGGTTAAAACGTTGTTCTGCGCTAAGAGCAATTTTAAAGTTAGCTTCATTAAACTCGTTTGTAGTATTTAAACTTCCTGGTCCTAAGTTATATGCTGTCCAAGCTCTGTTGTCATTAGCGCCACCTGCAAAGAAACTTTTTGAGAAGGGTATGTTAGTTGAGTTACCATAAGGAATTGCAATACCCACAAAACTTCTAATTGCAAATACGTTTTTATAACCTAAGCGCCAGTGTTTAATGTAATCAAATTCGGTTTTTACATATTGAGAAAAAGCAACGTTAAAAAGCTCGTATCTGTCACTATCGTTTTTTTCTATACCAATTAAAGAAGATACGGTTGATAAGAAGTTACCTGCTAATTCTAATTTAAGTCTTAGTATTGAAAAATCTTCGTCTAATAAATTGTCTCTACGGTCTTTGACGTAGTTAAAATTTGTAGAGAAAATTAAGTTGTCCTCGGTTAGTCTTACTTTTCTTTCGGCAATTGCATTAGCGGCTCTTATATCGTCTTCAGTTAAAACACCGTTGTAAGTTCCGTTTCTAATTTCATTTAAAAAATTATCGGCTTGTGCAGGTATGCCTAAAGTTTGGCTTGGCGTAATAAAACCACTGGTTTGAGCAATTTCATTTAAAGCATCGTAAGAGTTTTGATACACATTAAAATAATTGGCTGTGTTAAGGTTTTTTACAAATTGAATGTTGAAAAAATCTAATCTGTTTGTCACCTTTCTGCTAGGATACCATTGGTAGTTAAAGATGCCTGTAAAGGTTTGTCTATCTAAACCAATATTGGTTTGGCTAGATGCCGAAAGAGAAATTTTTGTACTAGGAAACATGGATTTAGGAATGATCTTTTCGGTATTAATAGGAAAGAAAATCCTTGGGAAACTAAGCTTTAAATTAGCTCCAAGCTCATTAATATCAAAAAATTGATCATTACCATTATTTGCATCTTTTGAAGCACCAATAGAAGCAAATCCAGAAAGCTCTAACGTTTCTGCACCTCTAAACACATTTCTAATTAATAAACTTGGATTAAAAGAAAATCCTACAGTTTGTATGTTACTTTGAAATGTTTCTGCGCTAATGTCTAATTCAAACTTTTTTAATGGTGTTAGATAAATATTGGCGGTTAGCGTAGTGTCTAGATTTTCTACATATTCAATATTTGGGTATTTAAACGTACGTAGATTACTTATTAATCTTGATGTTAATGGTCTTGCTTGGTCTTTAAAAATGGTGTTTGGCGAAATAAAAACAGCATTTGTAATAGCTTTAGGTTTGTATCTTAATTTACCAACGCTATATATATTGTAACCGTCATAATTTACAGAGTCTGTTAAAGTTGCATTTCTGTTTTTAAAAGAGCTATTGGTATAGATATTTACATCTTTTATGCTATAAATTTTAAAGGGTTCTCGTCTAGATTCGTCTTCTTCTCTTATTAAGCGGTTATCTATAACTGTTTCTAAAGTCATAGTGCTGTTGCCTCTTAAAGTATCAGATACATAGCGTACGTAATCTTGAGAAAAATGATAAACACCATTGTTGCGCATTAGATTGGTAATACGATCTTCTTCGCTATAAAGATAATTGTCTTTAAATTGTTTACCTGCTTTTATAAAGCTTTCATTTTTATGTTCTTCATAAATTTTTTTTACTGATGGGGATGCGATTGTTGCATATACTGTATCTAAAATAAAGGGACTTCCTGTTTCTATTTTATAGTCAATCGTTCCTCTTTTATTGTCTTTTCTATTTATTTTATAATCGGTTTTTACATTAAACCAACCGTTAGATTTATAATAGTTTTCGAGATTTTTTGTGGATTTTTTAGTTAACTCTTCATTGATTACTACTGGAGCTTCACCTGTATTTTTAATCCATTTATTAAAATTAGATTTGCTTTCTATAAGTTTATCTAATTGTTTTCTAGAAAGAAGTTTTGACTTGCGTTCCATTTTTTCTGGATTGTTGTAATACTTTTCCATTAAAATAGAATCTATATTAGGTCTAGCTATATTATAAATAAATAGACGTAGAGGTGTTTTTATTAAAGGTATTCGAGTGTTTGGTTTTTGTACAATGGTGTTAGAAATAGTGTCGTTTGCTATTTTTTCTCCATTTATAATTAAATTGTTTTCTGTTAAAAGATGCTGGTTTTCGCCGACACGTTTAACCGAATTACAGCTGTTAAGCAACGTAACAATTAATAAAAAAACGATTATTTTTGGTTGAAATGTTTTCAATGATGTTTTAAAAAGCTAAGCAATTTTAATCAAAAGTTGTGCCTCTTATTTAAGGCTAGTTCAAAAATACATTAAATATTGAATAAAGCTTAGGTGTAAATCTCTAAACTCCTTTTTTTTCTGTTACTTTATAAAAAAAATTAAGATAAAAGTGATTTCTAAAAATCAGATTAAAAATATAACGCGTTTACAGCAAAAAAAATATAGACAGCAAGAAGGTTTATTTATTGCTGAAGGTGTAAAAGTGATTAATGAGTTTTTAAATTCGGCATTTAAATTAGTCGATTTTTTTACCACCAAAACTTTTAATGTTGAAAACGAAACACTAATAACCGAAGCAGAACTAAAAAAAATTAGTGCTTTAAAAACACCAAACACTGCTTTGGCGGTTTTTAAAATCCCTAAACTATCCTTAATAGAAAGTAAAGGGTTGATAGTAGCTTTAGATGCTTTAAGAGATCCAGGAAATTTAGGAACTATAATTAGACTTTGCGATTGGTTTGGTGTAAAACAATTATTATGTAGTAAAGAAACTGTAGATTGTTTTAATCCAAAAGTCGTGCAAGCAACCATGGGAAGTTTAACACGTGTTAATGTGTTTTACATAGATTTAAATCATTATTTAGAAGAAACTAAACAGACTGTTTTTGGAGCTTTTATGGATGGTGAAAATGTTTACGCATCTAATTTACCAACCGAAGGTATTTTAGTATTAGGTAATGAAGCCAATGGTATTAGTCAATCTATTGAAAAACACGTAAATCAGCGCATTAGCATACCAAGATTTGGAGATTTGCAAGCAACAGAAAGCTTAAATGTAGCTACAGCAGGAGCTATTTTGTTAAGTGAGTTTAGAAGAAGTAATTAAATTTTTATTGAACTGTGAAATTTATAAAAATTCCGCGAGTTTGCATTTTGTTTATGTTACTTGTCCAAGGACTATTTGGGTCTTTATCTCTGATAAGTTCGTCATTTAAAGCAAAGACACCACGTATTGACGGTGTAAACTTAAAACGATCTAGGTAAAAATCTATACCAAACCCTAGCTCATAAAACTGTGCGTTTTTTTTCATTCTAAATTCTCCAGCAGAATTATCGTCAGGATTTTTTTCGTTGCTAGATAAGTTAATAGCTGTAGATATACCAGTTAGGATAAAAGGTTTTATATTATTAATCCTTTTAGTTGAAATTTTTAAAAGTAAAGGGAAATATACATAAGTAGATTTTACTTCTCGTAGTAAATCAGAATCAGACACTTCATCTTCAAAATTATCAAAGTAATTAATAGAGTAGTTTAGGTTACGTTGAGATATTACTAAACCAGGCTCTAAACGCAAGTCAAAATGATCATTAATTCGTAAATTACCAATTAAACCTACATTAAAACCAACACTTCGTTCAGTTTGTATGTCGCCTAAATTGTTGTTATAATCAAATTTAAAGTCTAAATTATTAAAACCTAAATAATAGCCCCAACTTAAAGTAGATTTATCTACACTTTGTAGGTTTTGTACTTTTTCTTTTGAAAATAATTGGGCATTAGACGTTGTTATGCTTGATACAACAAAAAGTAAAGAAAAAATATATTTCATGTAAATTATTGTTTTGATGCTGTATAGATTGTTGCTACACCAAATGTTTGTGGTTTATCTTCCACATTAATAAACCCAATATTACGTAAAATATTGTTTAAAGCTTCACCATAAGGAAAAACAGAAGCACTTTCGCTTAAATATTTGTAAGCCGTTTTGTCTTTAGAAAATAGTCTGCCAATGCTTGGTAGGATAAATTTAGAATAAACTTTATACCCTTGTTTAAAAGGAAATTTAGTAGGTACAGAAGTTTCTAAAATTACAAAAGTACCACCAGGTTTTAATACGCGTAAGATGTCCTTTAAACCATTTTCTAAAGTTTCAAAATTTCTTACCCCAAAAGCAACAGTTATAGCATCAAAAGTGTTGTCTTCAAATGGCATGTTTTCAGAATCGCCAATAATCATTTTAACACGATTGTCTAACTGTTTAGCTTTGACTTTTTCTTTACCTACTTCTAACATTCCTGGACTAATGTCTAATCCAACAATTTCTTCTGCAGAAGTTTCGGCTAAATTTATAGCTAAATCACCTGTGCCTGTAGCGATATCTAAAATGGTTTTAGGTTGTTGTTTTTTAACTATTTCAACAACTTTTTTTCGCCATTTAATATCAATTCCAAAAGAAATAACACGGTTTAAACCATCATAATCTTTAGAGATTGTATCAAACATTTTTGTGACTTGTTCTTTCTTGCCTAAGTCACTATTTTTATAAGGATTTACTTTTGTCAAAACTAAATTTTTGGCAAAGATAACGCTTTACATATTCTCTTAAAACTTCAAAAGGATAATTATTTAAGGCTTAAATATTTAAAATATTTATCTTTGTACCCCATATTTTATACAATCTATGAAAATAATTATTGCAGGAGCAGGTGAAGTTGGATTTCATTTAGCAAAACTACTGTCTTACGAGTCTCAAGAAATTACTTTAATTGATACCGATAGAGAAAGCTTAACTTACGCAGATAACCATCTTGATATTAAGGTTATTAAAGGTGATGCAACATCTATTGCCATTTTAAAAGAATCTAGGGTAGAAGCATCAGATTTATTTATAGGTGTAACCGCTTCAGAAACTACAAATATTACAGCTTGTGTCCTTGCTAAACAATTAGGAACAAAAAGAACAATTGCAAGAATTTCTAATACCGAGTTTATTAAGCATAAAGATGAAGTTGGTTTTACAAGATTTGGTATTGACGAGCTAATTTCTCCAGAAAGTTTAGCAGCATCAGAGATAGAATTACTTTTAAATCAATCGGCTTTTAAAGATAGTTACGAGTTTGAAGATGGTGCATTAACTATGGTGAGTTTAACGTTATCTAGAACAGCTAATTTTGTTGGTAAAACTGTAAAAGAGGCTGGTCAATTGTTTTCAGAAATTCATTTTGTACCTATAGCAATACAACGTTTTGGAACACAATACACAATTATTCCTCGTGGCGATACCGAGTTTAGAGAAGGAGATAGCGTAGTATTTATTACTAGTGAAGGTGGAGATCAAGAATTGTGTAAAATGACAGGTAAAACTAATGCATCAATTAAAGATGTAATGATTCTTGGCGGTAGTAAAATAGGATTTAAAACCAGTAGAGATTTATCTGCAAATGGGTTTAATGTTAAGCTTATAGAAAACAATAAAGATAGTGCTTTTGACCTAGCAGATGAGCTACCAAAAGTATTAGTGATAAATGGAGACGGACGTAATGTAGAGTTGCTTGAAGAAGAAAATATTAACGATATGGATGCATTTATATCTGTAACTGGTAATTCTGAAACCAATATTATGTCTTGTTTAGTAGCTAAGTCTAAAGGTGTAAGAAAGACAATTGCTTTAGTAGAAAATATGGATTATTTTGAATTGTCTCAATCCATAGGAATAGATACACTTATTAACAAAAAACTTCTAGCAGCTAACAACATATTTAGATATATACGTAAAGGAGAAGTAATAGCAATGACAAAACTAAACAACATGAATGCAGAGTTGTTAGAGTTTAAAGTCAAGCCAACATCAAAAATTTGTAATAAATTAATTAAAAATGTTGAGTTTCCTAGATCTGCAATTGTTGGTGGTGTTATTAGAAATGGAGAAGGGTTAATAGTCTTAGGAGGATTTAAAGTAAAAGAAGGAGATTACATTGTTGTTTGTTGTCTGCCAAGATCTATTAAAGAAGTAGAAAAATTATTCTTGTAATTACATGGGAAAGCGACTTCATCTTAACTATAAAATTATATTTTATTTTTTTGGGCTATTATTAGTTTTTAATGGTGGTTTTATGTTATTATCCTCTTTGGTAAGTTTGATTTATCAAGATGGAGTAACGTTACAAATTTTTCTTTCAGGAATTGTAACCTTAATTTTTGGTCTCTTTGGGATGTTACATCATCGTAACCATAATAAAGAGATGAATAAACGTGAAGGTTATATTGTAGTAGCTTTTGGTTGGGTTGTAATGTCTCTTTCTGGAGCAATACCCTATGTTGCAACTGGAGCAATACCTAACTTTACTAGCGCTTTTTTTGAAACTATGTCTGGTTTTACTACAACAGGAGCGTCTATTTTAAATGATATAGAAGTCGTACCAAAAGGTGTTTTGTTTTGGAGAAGCCTAACGCATTGGATAGGTGGTATGGGAATTATCGTTTTAGCAGTTGCAATTCTTCCTTTATTAGGAATTGGGGGAATGCAGTTGTTTGCTGCCGAAGCACCAGGACCAAGCGCAGACAAATTACATCCTCGTATTACAGACACAGCTAAAAGATTATGGCTAATTTATTTTGGATATACAGCAGCTGAAACGATTTTACTTAAGGTTGCAGGAATGAGCTTTTTTGATGCTATTAATCATTCAATGAGTACGCTTTCTACAGGAGGTTTTTCAACTAAAAATGCAAGTGTTGCCTATTGGAATGATAATCCTTTAATTCAATACATTATAATATTATTTATGTTCTTAGCAGGTACTAACTTTGTTTTAAGTTATTATGCATTTAAAGGAAAAGTGCAAAAGATAATTAAAGATGAAGAGTTTAAGCTGTATTTTAAATTTATAGCAGTTTTTACATTAGTTGCTTCTCTTTTAATTTATTTTAAAGCTGATATTTCAATGTCAAGTATATCTCATCCTCAAGTATTAGGAGAAGGAGAAAGTGCTTTTAGACATGCTTTATTTCAGGTGTTAACAGTTGTGACTACTACAGGTTTTATTAGTGCAGATTATTCTTTATGGACACCATTTTTAACAGTTATGTTTTTTGGTTTAATGTTCTTGGGTGGATCTGCAGGTAGTACTTCTGGAGGTGTTAAAGTAGTTCGCCATTTAGTAATGATAAAAAACGGTTTCTTAGAATTTAAAAGAACACTTCATCCTAATGCGATTTTGCCTGTTAGATATAACCGTAAATCGGTCTCTGGTATTATTGTATTTAACATCCTTGGATTTTTTATTCTTTACATGATTTCTTTCATTACAGGTGCATTAGGTTTTTCTATGATGGGATTTGATTTTGAGTCTTCTATAGGTATTGCAGCTTCTAGTTTAGGAAATGTTGGTCCTGCTTTAGGTGTTTTTGGACCAGTAAATAATTATGCAGCATTGCCACCAATTGGACTTTGGTGGTCTAGCTTTTTGATGTTAATTGGTCGTTTAGAATTATTTACTGTGCTAATTTTATTTACACCGTTTTTTTGGAGAAATAGATAGTTATCTTTTCAAGGTAAAATGCCCAGATTTTTCAATTATTTGGTCATTTTTGTCAATTAATGTTGCTTTATACCAATAGTCAGAATTAGGCAATAATGTTCCATTGTATTTGCCATCCCAACCATGTCTAATAGTCTTTAGGCTATAATTATATAATCTTTTACCATACCTGTCATAAATCGTAATTTCTACTTTTTTGTATAGATTATCGTTTATACCATAAACTATCCATTTATCGTTAATTCTATCATTATTAGGTGTGAAGAATTTTGGAAAAAATATATATGAAAACTGAGTATTAATAGGTCTTTCGCAATCATTAATATCTCTTACATAAATATCAATAACACCAGGTGTTACATTTTGAAAAACATAATTGTTTCCTTGTCCAACATAAGTTTGGTCGTCTAAAGAAAACTCATAAAGACTATTTCCATCAACAGATACATAAAGTGTTGTGCCATCTATAGATATATTTTTAAAAGTAACATTTTCAGGCTCTTGTACAGTAAAATCTTTAGAGTAAGAACAGGTTAATCCATTTTCTGTTTTGGTAACTGTAACATTATAATCGCCTGAGGATTGTATTTGAAATAGTCTTTGTGTAGATAATATGTTTCCGCTACTATCAGACCATGTCCATGTGTTATTAGAGCTGTTTCCATCTAATATTGGATTGTCTTGTAAATAGCATAATAGATAGGAGTCTTGTATATCTAGGTTGATTGAAGAATTAACTATTAAATCCATAGTAGCTATTCTACCACAACTACCGTTTTCGTCTCTAACTATAATCCAAATAGCTCCACTACTGGATGTGTATTCACTTTCTAACGGATTATTATTTGTTAATGCGTTATTATATGAATCGTAAAAACTAATTTGGTCTGTTTCTGAAACGTTTAATAAAGTGTTGATTTCATCCATTTTTTCATTAAAATCAAAATAGCCTAAATTATTATTAGTAACATCGTCAGAATCTTCACAAACTATATAAGGTGAAATTGTTACAAGTGGTTGAAATTGTGTTTCTATATTGAAACTTTGTATGTTCTCACAGTT
This sequence comes from Mesoflavibacter sp. CH_XMU1422-2, assembly GCF_037029245.1. Taxonomy (NCBI): domain Bacteria; kingdom Pseudomonadati; phylum Bacteroidota; class Flavobacteriia; order Flavobacteriales; family Flavobacteriaceae; genus Mesoflavibacter; species Mesoflavibacter sp. CH_XMU1422-2. The sequence continues at coordinate 286,143 of NZ_JAYMEE010000092.1, forward strand.
TCTGTCTGTTGTAATCTTAACAAATATTTCTTGAGGATTAGTTGTGTTTTCAAAAGATTCAGGATTTTCAATTTCATTTGTGCCATTTTCAGCATCTTGTATAGATGTGTAAAAATTTAGTTGATAACCATCAGTTATTTCTTCGTTTAATTCATCAATATCAAAACCATAGTGCACTTCGTTTAAATTAAATATAGATGTTTCGTCAAAGTCATTATCACATTGTAACATCGAGTAGGAATCTTCAAGATTTATAACAGGATAAGCTATAACTTCTTTGTATAAATCAATAACTTTTGATCCAACTGTTATCACTGCTTTAACAATGTAAGTCCCTGCTTCTTGATATTGATGTGATGGGTTTAAACCAGTGCCTGTTGTGCCATCACCAAAATCCCATGTAGCACTTGTAATTGTTGCATAAGCATCTAAGGAAAAGTTAAGAGTGGTATAAAAACAGTCATTTTTTACAATAATTCTATTTCTAAAATATGATGTTACAAAGTTTGGTAATCCTTGCGTTGTTCTTGAGTCTTCAAATATTATTTGAGAAGGATTATATTCTATATTATCAAAATCTTCTGGGTTATTTATTACACTAAGATGCTTAAGAGAATAAGGTTGTCTATCTGCTAAATAATTAGTCATGTAAATTTTAGAGTTACTTGCTAATTGTAGGTTACCAAAACTTCTTCTGTTGGAAAATTCGATTAAAACTTTATCGTTAAATGGCTGGTTTACGTCAATGAAGTATTTGTGTAAAAAACCATTCCCATTAAAATTACCTGAAAAATATAATATTTTAGAGTCTGCAGAAAACTCAATACCTTCAACATTAACAGGAGTAAAAATATAACCTGCATTTATAGAGCTTAATTGGTTGATATCATCATTATCCATATTAAAACTATATAGTTTTACGAAAGTAGATGTTCTGATATCTCCCACAGCAATATACTCTCCATTTGGTGAAAATTTAATTGGTCCTAAAGTGTTTTCAAACGGTTGGTCTAAAACTATGTAATTGGATAGGTAAGCTAAAGAGTCAGTAAATGCTCCGTAAGCACCGACAGTAATAACAAAAAAAGCATTATAGTTGTCGTTATTTGGGTTTGTTTTGCCTATTCCGACAGCTTTAACAGAATTAGTCTCAGGTGAGTAAACAGCAGTGATTCGTTCAGTAGAAGACGTAGTAATTGTAACATTTTTATCAGTTACAACACCTAAAGGATTTTGGTTACTAAACACTACTTTAGAAAAAAATATCCCACCGCCACTTGTGCTAATTTTTGTAGTAAGAATAAAGTATATATTGTCATTATTTGGATCTGGAATAATTATACTGGATTGGTTGTTATCTATTTCAGCATTTAGTCCTTCACCATTATCCATTATCTCATGATTCTTATTCCAAACTGTTTGACCATTGGTATAAAACATTAAATTTCCATCTCTATCAGATATACTAGAGCATCCTGCAGGAGTAGACATGCTACTGTCATATTGAATATTTACTTGAGCAAAGTTAAAGTCTAAGCCAGAATATTCCCCAAAATACCAGTTATTAGTCTCGTTTTGAGCATAAAAGGATTGGCTGTAAATGAAAAGTAATGCAAATAGGAATATGTATTTACATAGTAAATATTTCATGAATTTTTTCTTTTTAATAGCAATGGAATACTAAGATAGAAAAAAGAAATTAATTTGATATTGAAAAAAAAGTTTTTGTTTTTATAATTGATTGATATGTAACTTTTTAGACGAAATAGCTACTTATATATAAAGGTTTTGTTTAACTATAAATGTCAACTATTATGTTTGATGGTTCATCTTCTTCTGTAATTAAAAACAATAGAAACTTATTAAAAAATAATAAGAGAGAGAAGTTTGTGTATAAAAGAAGTAAGCATAATAAAGTGGAAAAAGAAAAGTTTGATCACTTAATTTTAAACACACAATATTGTCAAAATATTAGAAAAAAAATGCGAAGAGAGCACAGAATTAGAAGGAAAAAACAAATTGTTTCTCTTTTGTTAATAATGTTTCTTTTAATTTTAATTCTCCATTATTATTCGTAAAAAAAAAGACCTTAAAAAATTAAGGTCTTTATAATTATATATTATAAAATATTTTTAGCTAACAGCTTCTTTAATTCTCTGTATTGCTTCTTTAATTTGTTCTTGACTTGCAGCATAGCTAATACGGATACAGTCAGGATTACCAAACGCATCACCTGTTACTGTTGCAACTAGTGCTTCTTCTAATAAGAATAAAGAAAAATCCGTAGCGTTGTTAATTGTTTTTCCTTTTAAAGTTTTTCCAAAAAAATAAGATACACTAGGGAAAACATAAAAAGCGCCTTCTGGTACATTGGTGTTAAAGCCTTCAATATCACTTAGTAAATCTAAAACTAAGTCGCGACGTACCTTAAACTTGTCTATCATAAATTTGACAGCGCTTGGGTCTGCATTTAATGCAGTAATAACAGCACGTTGTGCAATACAGTTAGCACCACTAGTAACTTGACCTTGCATTTTATTACATGCACGAGCTATCCAATCTGGAGCGCCAATGTAACCAATACGCCATCCAGTCATAGCAAATGCTTTAGATACACCATTTACAGTAATAGTTCTATCGTACATACCATCTATGCTAGCCATACTTGTGTGTGGCGCTGCAGTATAGTTAATATGCTCATAGATTTCATCTGAAACGATATAAATATTTGGGTGTTTTTTTAAAACTTCAGCTAAACCTTCTAATTCTTCTTTGCTATAAATAGATCCACTTGGGTTGCAAGGAGAGCTAAACCAAATCATTTTAGTTTTTGGTGTGATAGCAGCTTCTAATTGAGCTGGAGTCATTTTAAAATCTGTATCAATAGTTGTTGACACTTCTATTGGTACGCCTCCATTTAGCTTTACAATGTCAGAGTAGCTTACCCAATAAGGACAAGGTAAAATAACTTCGTCACCTTCATTTAACATTACCGCAGCTACATTGGCTAAGCATTGTTTAGCTCCTGTAGAAACAACTATTTGTGGTAATGTGTAAGTAAGATTATTATCGCGTTTAAACTTAGTAATTATAGCTTCTTTTAACTCTTGGTAACCGTCTACTGGTGTGTAAGAATTATAATTGTCATTAATAGCTTGTATGGCAGCGTCTTTAATAAAATCTGGAGTATTAAAGTCAGGTTCGCCTAAACTAAGTCCAATAATATCTTTGCCTTCACTTCTTAATTCTCTTGCTTTAGCCGCCATAGCCAAAGTAGCAGAAGTAGACATGTTTAAAATTCGGTTAGAAAGTGGTTGATTCATCTTATGCTTGTATAGTGTTTGGTCTTTGCCCCATTTCTTTTAAAAATTTAAAATGAGCAATAACAGCTTTACGTGTTGTTTTATATTCGTTGTAAGGTAAATTAAACTCTTTAGCGGTATTTTTTACTATTTCGGAAATTTTACCGTAGTGAACGTGACTAATATTTGGGAATATATGATGTTCAACCTGATGATTTAATCCTCCTGTAAACCAGTTAATAATTTTGCTTTTTGCACCAAAATTAACTGTAGTTTTTAACTGGTGAATTGCCCAAGTGTTTTTCATTGTACCATCTTTTTCTGGTAGAGGCATTTCTGCTTCATCCATAACGTGCGCTAATTGAAATACAACACTTAAAATCAAACCAGCTGTATAATGCATGATGAAGAAACCTAAAAGAACCTTCCACCAAGCAAGATCAAAAAATACTAAAGGAATAATAATCCAAATAGCGATATAAACTAATTTTGAAATTACTAATTTACTCCAATTCCAAACAGGATTAGGAAATTTTCCATAGGCTAATTTTCGTTTCATGTAGCGTTTCATTTGTTGCCAATCTGTAGTAATCGCCCAATTAATGGTTAATAAACCATATAGTAAGATAGAATAGTAGTGTTGAAATTTATGGTGTTTTCTCCATTCTGTATGTTCAGAAAAACGTAAAATACGACCTGCTTCTAAGTCTTCATCATGACCATGAATATTTGTGTAAGTATGATGTAAAACGTTGTGTTGTACTTGCCAGTTGTAAACATTACCTGCTAAAATGTAAATACTGCTTCCCATTAAACGGTTAACCCATTCTTTATTAGAAAAAGAACCATGGTTACCATCGTGCATCACATTCATACCAACTCCAGCCATACCAATTCCCATAACAATAGTTAAAAGTAATTGAGCCCAACCAGGAATGTTTAAGGTCATAATTAAAAAATATGGAGCTAAAAACATAGTAAACATAACTATGGTTTTAAGCCAAATACGCCAGTCTCCTGTACGTTTAATGTTGTTTTCTTTAAAATACTTGTTTACTCTTTTGTTAAGTGTTCTAAAAAAGTTTGCAGAATCTGTTCTTGAAAAAGAAAGTGTTTGCTTTGTCATTGCTATTAATTATTTATTTTATAACGTGTAAGAGCCAAATTTTATTGGCTGTAAAGATATGTAAATATGTAAAAGCAAGCGCAATGTTTTAGTGTTAAATGTCTATTTTTGCCTAAATTTTATACAACCCATGGAACTCATTTTAAAATATTTTCCTGATTTAACAGAGAAACAAATTGCTCAATTTGAAGCTTTAGAAGATTTATATAAAGATTGGAACTTAAAGATAAACGTCGTGTCAAGAAAAGATATTGACGAATTGTATTTGAGACACGTTTTACACTCATTAGCTATTGCAAAAGTTATAAATTTTAAAGACGGAAGTTCTTTGATGGATGTTGGTACTGGTGGCGGTTTTCCGGGTATACCGTTGGCTATTTTATTTCCTAATTGTCAATTTCATTTAGTAGATAGTATTAATAAAAAACTAAATGTTGTAAGAGAAGTAATGGCTGGTTTAGAGCTTGAAAATGTAAAAGTAACACATACTAGAGTTGAAGAGATTAATGAAACTTACGATTTTATTATTAGTCGTGCAGTTGCAGCAATGCCAACTTTTGTACATTGGGTAAAGGGTAAGATAGCTAAACCACAGAATAATGATTTAAAAAATGGAATTATTTATTTAAAAGGCGGTGATTTAACTGAAGAATTAAAAGATTATCAAACCACGACTATTTATAATATATCAGACTTTTTTGAAGAAGATTTTTTCGAAACCAAAAAAGTAGTTCATCTACCATTAAAATGGAAGTAAATAAAAAAAAGCCTTTTCATATCGAAAAGGCTTTTTTTATTTTGATTTATAAGAATTATAACCCAAATTCAGTTTTTACTTTTTCAACATAGTCAAGTTTTTCCCATGTAAATAATTCAACATCTAATGTTACATTTTCACCGTTAGGTTGTTCAAAAGTTTTAGTAACAACTTCGTTTTGTCTTCCCATATGTCCATAAGCTGCAGTTTCGCTATACATAGGGTTACGTAGTTTTAAACGTTCTTCGATAGCTGCTGGACGCATGTCAAATATTTTCGAGACTTTTTCTGCAATTTCCCCATCGGTCATATTAAAAGGACAAGTTCCGTAAGTATCAATAAAAATCCCCATTGGTTCTACAACACCAATAGCATAACTTACTTGTACTAAAACCTCGTCACAAACTCCAGCAGCAACAAGATTTTTAGCAATGTGTCTTGTTGCGTAAGCAGCACTACGGTCTACTTTACTTGGGTCTTTTCCTGAAAAAGCACCACCACCATGTGCGCCTTTTCCGCCATAAGTGTCTACTATAATTTTACGACCTGTTAATCCTGTGTCGCCATGTGGTCCACCAATTACAAATTTTCCTGTTGGATTGATGTGGTATTTAATGTCGTTATTAAATAACCCTTTTAATTCTTCAGGTAAAGATGCAACAACTCTTGGTATTAAAATTTCAATAATATCCTTTTTAATTTTTGCTAGCATGGTAGCTTCATCTGCAAAATCGTCATGTTGTGTAGAGACTACGATAGCATCAATACGTTGAGGTACGTTATCATCACTATACTCGATAGTTACCTGGCTTTTAGAATCTGGTCTTAAGTAAGTAAAATCTTTGTTTTCGCGTCTTAAAGTTGCTAATTCTTTTAAGATTTTATGAGATAAATCTAATGCAAGTGGCATGTAGTTTTCAGTCTCGCGTGTTGCATAACCAAACATCATACCTTGGTCACCAGCGCCTTGTTCTTCTTTAGTAGCACGGTCTACACCACGACTTATGTCGTCACTTTGCTCATGTATTGCACTAAAAACACCACAAGAGTTACCGTCAAACATGTATTCTCCTTTGGTGTAACCAATTTTATTTATAGTGTCTCTTGCAATTTTTTGAACGTCTAAATAAGTGTTAGACTTAACCTCTCCAGCTAAAACCACTTGACCAGTCGTAACCAACGTTTCGCAAGCTACTTTACTTTCTTTGTCAAATGCTAAAAAATTATCAATTAAAGCATCACTAATTTGATCTGCTACTTTATCTGGATGTCCTTCAGATACACTTTCTGATGTAAATAAATACGCCATTTTAAATTTAATTTATAGGTAAGATTTGACACGTGCGTCTCAAGGAAGTATTACTGCCTTTAGCATTTTTTATGGAGGTTGCAATCAGTCAAATCTTTCCTCTGTTTTTTCGAGCGACAAATGTACTAAAATAAAATAATTTAAAAACTGATAAGACGTTAAAATTATTATAACAATAACTTCAAATACAAGAAGAAAAAAATATTAATTACGAAAAGGTTTTCTCTAATTTAATCTTAAAAAACGGGTTATACTTTGCTAAGTTTAAGAAGCTTCATTAACTTTAAGCTTAATAAAAAAATAAAAGATAAATATGCCTTTACAGCCAAAATTAACTCGTTTTAATCAAAATGTTTTGTCAAAATACCAAATCTACAATAGTATTTTTATGACTCTGCCTTTTGATACAATTACAAAAACTGGTGTCTTATTACCGTTGTTTCATGAAACGTGTCAGAAAGGTTTTAAAGATGGGCAAAATCCAACCGAAATTGTAGAAACCTTCTTTGAAAAATACCAAGCAAGACGAAGTGAAGAAAGCCGAATAAATCTTATGTTTAGGTTTATTCAATATATAGAAAGACAAGTTGTTTTGTTTGATGCTATTGAAGATGCTGCATTTCCTGTAGTAAATAATATGGATGGTATTGGTACGTTAAGAAGTTTAAAAGAATCTACTAGAGCAAGTGGAAAATTAGACGAGCTACGTGAATATTTAGAAGAATTTAAAGTGCGAATAGTACTTACTGCGCATCCAACTCAATTTTATCCAGGTTCTGTTCTAGCGATTATTACAGATTTAACAGAAGCAATAAAAGATAATGATTTGTTAAGGATTAACGATTTATTAGCCCAATTAGGAAAAACACCTTTCTTTAAAGATAAAAAGCCAACACCATACGATGAGGCTGTAAGTTTAATTTGGTATTTAGAAAACGTGTTTTACTATTCTTTTGGTAAAATATTCGATTATATTCAAAGTAATATTTTTGAAGGCGAAGTAGTAAATAACGATATCATTAATGTTGGCTTTTGGCCAGGAGGAGATAGAGATGGTAATCCGTTTGTTACACCAGAAATTACTCTGAAAGTAGCAAATAAATTAAGAGAAGCAATAATAAAAAACTACTATCGAGATGTAAGACGATTAAAAAGAAAGTTAACCTTTGAAGGTGTAGAAGATAGAGTTTTAAAATTAGAGTCTCAACTATACAGTATTGTGCTTCAGCAAGAATCAGATTTAACACTTCAAAACTTTACTGAAGAATTAGAAGCTATAAAAAAAGTAATTATAGAAAAACATCAATCACTTTACGTAGATGAATTAAAAAGTCTACTTAATAAAGTGAAATTGTTTGGTTTTCATTTTTCAAATTTAGATATCCGTCAAGATAGTCGTGCACATGCTAAGGTGTTTAACACTATGGTTGATACTTTAATTGAAAGCGGTAGTGATATTTTTCCTAAAAATTATCACGATTTAAGTGAAAAAGAACAAGTGCAATTACTCTCTAAAGTAAAAGGAAAAGTAGACTTGTCATTGATAAAAGATGAAGACGCTTTAAAAGCACTTAAAACTATAGAGGTCATAAAAACTATTCAAGAGAATAATGGAGAGCGCGCAGCAAACCGTTACATAATTAGTAATAACCAAACCACATTAAATGTGATGCAGTTATTTGCAATGCTTAAACTGGTAGCGTTTCATGATAAACTAACTGTAGATATTGGTCCGTTGTTTGAAACCATTACAGATTTAGAAAACGCACATTTGGTAATGGAAGAGTTGTATACAAATCCAGAATATAGTGCACATTTAAAATCTAGAGGTAACAAACAAACCATCATGTTAGGTTTTAGTGATGGTACAAAAGATGGTGGTTACCTAATGGCTAATTGGGCAATATATAAAGCTAAAGAACGCTTAACTGAAGTGTCAAGAAAATACGATGTTACAGTAATTTTCTTTGATGGACGTGGCGGACCGCCAGCACGTGGTGGTGGTAAAACACACAACTTCTATGCGTCTTTAGGACCAACGATTGAGGATAAAGAAGTGCAATTAACCATTCAAGGACAGACAATAAGTTCTAATTTTGGGACTTTAGAATCTTCACAATATAACTTAGAACAATTAATAAGTTCTGGACTTTACAATAGTTTAAGTGATACAGATTTAAGAATGGTACCAGAAAATAGAGAAGTAATGGATAATTTAGCAAAACTAAGTTACGAAGCTTATTCTAACTTTAAACAACATGAAAAATTTATTTCTTATTTAGAGCACATGAGTACTTTAAAATATTATGCTAAAACAAATATCGGTAGTCGTCCGTCAAAAAGAGGAAAATCTGAAGGTTTAGTATTTGAAGATTTAAGAGCAATACCTTTTGTAGGGTCTTGGAGTCAGTTAAAGCAAAATGTACCTGGATTTTTTGGTGTAGGAACAGCACTTAAATATTATGAAGATGCAGGCGAATTTGATAAAGTGCAAGCTTTATTTAAATCGTCAAATTTCTTTAGAACATTAATAGAAAACAGTATGATGTCACTATCAAAATCGTTTTTTGATTTGACAAAATATATGAGCGAAGATCCTGAATATGGTGAGTTTTGGAATATTATCTATAAAGAGTTTGAAACCTCTAAGCGTCTAATTTTAAAGCTAACTAGTTATAAAGAATTAATGCAGGAAGAGCCAGCAGGAAAAGCTTCAATAAATGTTAGGGAATCTATAGTGTTACCTTTATTAACTATACAGCAATATGCCTTGAAGAAAATTCAAGAACTGCAAAAAGATGGCGTGACAGAAGGTAAAGAGTTAGAAGTGTATCAAAAAATGGTAACACGTTCATTGTTTGGTAATATTAACGCTAGTCGTAATTCGGCTTAAGATTAAAATGAATTTCATTTAACAAAAAGGCACTTTTTTAAAGTGTCTTTTTGTTATTTCTTTATCCATAAAAATGGAAAAACCTCAAAGCTTTTACAACCTTGAGGTTTAACACTAACTAACAAACTAAATAAAAATAGTTACTTAAAACCACTTTAAATTTTAATGTCTTAATGCTCGTTTAATCTAAAGTCAGGATATGCACTCATACCATGTTCATAATCGTCTAATCCATTAATTTCTTCAGCTTCAGAGACTCTAATGCCTGCTACTTTTTTAAGAGTAAATAATATTATAAATGAGGTTGCTAAGCAGAAAACAGCGTAAGCAGCAACTCCTATTAATTGATTTAAAAATTGATCAAAACCGGCTAGATTTCCAAAAATACCAACAGCTAATGTTCCCCAAATACCGCAAATTAAATGAACAGCAATTGCACCAACAGGATCATCAAGTCTAATTTTATCAACCAATGCTACAGCACCAACAATCAATCCGCCAGCAATAACACCAATTAATATGGCATCTGTTGGAGACATTTGATCAGCACCAGCAGTAATCCCAACTAAACCACCTAAAATTCCGTTTAAAAACATCGTTAAATCATAATTTTTATAAGCTAACGTTGAAATTAAAAAAGAGGAAACGCCTCCAGCTGCAGCAGCTAAAGATGTAGTCACTAAAGTAAGTGATGTTGCTGCTGGATCTGCAGATAAAACTGAGCCGCCATTAAACCCAAACCAGCCTAACCATAAGATTAAAACACCAGCGGTAGCTAATGGTAAATTATGACCAAGGATAACAAAAGATTTTCCGTCTTTAAATTTTCCAATACGTGCGCCAAGTAACCAAACAGCAACTAAAGCTGCCCAACCACCAACGGAGTGTACTAATGTTGAACCAGCAAAGTCATAAAAACCTAGTTGGTCTAACCAACCTTCTCCCCATTTCCAAGAGCCAGCAATTGGATAAACTAATCCTACATATATAATTGTAAATATCATAAATGGTCCAATTTTAATGCGTTCGGCAACTGCTCCAGAAACTATTGTTGCTGCTGTTGCAGCAAACATTCCTTGAAATAAAAAGTCAGTCCAATATGTGTAGCCTGCGTTGTAATTAAGGTCTAATGTGCCTTCAGTGGTTACAGGTGAATTTAACCCAAAACCAGAGAAACCAAAAAAGCCTGAAGCGCCTTCTTCAAATCCTGGATACATTAGATTAAATCCAACTAAACAATATAAAAGTAATCCTACGCAGATAATAAATATGTTTTTAAATAATATGTTAATGGTATTTTTTTGTCTTGTCAATCCTATTTCTAATAGAGAAAAGCCAAGATGCATAAAAAATACTAAGGCTGTACAGATCATCATCCATACATTATTTGTGGTTAATAATTCCATTTTGTTGTTAGTTAGTTTAAAGTGTTTCCTCCTTTTTCTCCTGTTCTTATGCGATAAACTTCTTCAATGTTTGAAACAAAGATCTTTCCGTCTCCAACTTCACCTGTTTTTCCTGCTTCAATTATAGCTTGTACTGTAACGTCTAAAAATTCATCATTAACTACAATTGATAAGTAGCGACGCTGTATGTCACTTGTGCTATATGATACACCTCTGTAAACGTGTCCTATCTTTTCGTTACCCAAACCAGTAACATCCCAATAGGAAAAAAAATTAACTCCAACTTCATGAAGTGCTTTTTTTACAGCAGAAAACTTAGACTTTCTAATTATTGCTTCTACTTTTTTCATTTATTTAGTTGTTTTTTGTTAGTTGTTGTTTTAAAGCTAATAAAAAAAGATGTTTAACCCTATAAAATTAAGGGGTAATGTTTTAATTTTTGCTAAATTGATATTTTTAACCCTTAAAAGTTAAGGGTGAAATATTTATATTTAAAAATGTTATCAAATCCTTAATCGGTGTTTTGAGTAAATCTCAGTAAATAGATATTTTCGTTGAATTTATTTTTGATTTTCGTCTTTTTCGAAAACCTTTTCGCAACAAATTGCCTTTTTTGCTGAAAATTATCATTAGTTATTTCTTATTTTTTAGCGGTTCATTTTGATAATATCTTATAAAAAATTAATGTCATTATTAAATATGGAAAAATGATTTCACTTCTTTCATATTAGGATGTATCACAGTATCTTAGGATAAATACAACTAACTAACTCTTTAAAAATTTTTGCATTATGTTAAAGCAACAAGGCCTTTATTTTCCAGAATTTGAGCATGACAATTGTGGAGCAGGATTTATTTGCAGTCTTAAAGGAAATAAATCAAATAACATCATACATAAAGCATTAGAAATACTTGAAAAATTAGAACATCGTGGTGCTGTAAGTAGTGACGGAAAAACAGGTGATGGCGCAGGTATTTTAATAGATATTCCGCATGATTTTTTTGTAAAAAACTGCAGTTTTATTTTGCCAAAACCTGGTGAGTATGCTGTAAGTAATATGTTCTTGCCTCAAAGGGAAAATCAACGTAATTTCTGTATTGATATTTTTACAAAATATATTGAAGAACAAGAGTTAGAAATTTTAGGTTGGAGAGATGTACCTGTAGATACTTCGGTTTTAGGTAAAATTGCTGCAGAAACAGAGCCTTTTGTAAAACAAGTCTTTGTAGGTAAATCCGATAAAAAACAATCAGATTTTGATTTCAATTTAAAACTTTTTACAGCAAGAAAACAAGCAGAACATGCTATTAGAAATTCAAAGTTATCTGAAAGTTCAAGGTTTTATTTGCCTAGTCTTTCAACCAAAACCATAATATACAAAGGACTATTAATTCCTGAAGATATAAAGCTGTATTACACAGATTTACAAGATCCAACACTAGTCACGCGTTTGGCGTTGGTGCATCAGCGTTTTTCAACTAACACATTTCCTACTTGGGATTTGGCACAACCTTTTAGATATATGTGTCATAATGGTGAAATTAATACACTTCGAGGAAATGTATCACGCATACTTTCTCGTCAAGAATTAATGGAAAGTGATTGGTTTGGAGAAGATATAAAAAGTATTTTCCCAATTGTGATACCAGGAAAATCAGATTCTGCTTCTATGGATATGGTTGTAGAATTATTACTAATGACAGGAAGAACTTTACCAGAAGTTATGATGATGTTAGTGCCAGAAGCTTGGGAGAAAAACTCAGAAATGTCTGAAGCTAAAAAAGCGTTTTACGAGTATAATTCTTGTATTATGGAACCTTGGGACGGACCAGCATCAATACCGTTTACAGATGGTAATTATATCGGTGCAGTTTTAGATAGAAATGGTTTACGACCTTCAAGATATTCTGTGACTAAAGACGGATATGTAATTATGTCTTCAGAAACTGGAGTGATAGAAATTGATCCTAAAAACATAGAAAAACACGGTCGTTTAGAACCAGGGAAAATGTTTTTGGTAGACATGAATCAAGGTCGAATAATTAATGATGAAGAAATTAAAGCAGATATTGTTACCAAACATCCTTATAAAAAATGGTTAGATAAAAACTTAGTGCACTTAGCAGATATACCTGCAAAAAAAGGACCAATAAAACACAAAGAAGACGCATTAGACAAAAGACAAGTTGTATTTGGGTATACGCAAGAAGATTTAAACACCATTATCAAACCTATGGCACAATTAGGAAAAGAGCCAATAGGATCTATGGGAAATGATACGCCAATTGCGGTGCTTTCTGAAAAACCACAACTGATTTACAACTATTTTAAACAGCTTTTTGCTCAAGTTACAAATCCGCCATTAGATGGTATTCGCGAAAAATTAATCACAGATATTAGCTTGACTTTAGGTAGCGACACTAACATTTTCAAGATTAACGAAGATCAATGCCGAAAGTTAAAAATTCAAAATCCTGTCATTTCAAAACACGATTTAGATAAGATAAAAAACTACAAAAACAATCCAGATTTTGTAGTTAGCACGATATCGATGTTATATGAAGTTGATAAAGGCTTAAACGGATTGGAAGCAGCGTTAGAAGATTTAGTAAAACAAGCTTCAAAAGCTATAGATAAAGGTGGGAATATTATCATCCTTTCCGATAGAGGCGTAAACAAAAAACTAGCACCAATTCCTGCATTAATGGCGTGTTCTTATGTAAATCACGAATTGTATAAAATAGGTAAACGTGCCAAGGTTAGCCTCATTATCGAGTCGGCAGAACCAAGAGAAGTCCATCATTTTGCACTACTTTTTGGTTACGGTGCAAGTGCAATAAACCCTTACATCGTAAACGAAATTGTTTACAATCAAGTTGAAAATAAAGAAATTGAAAATCTAGATTACCTACCGGCTATTAAAAACTACAATAAAGCTATAGGAATGGGTATTTTAAAAGTGATGAACAAAATCGGTATTTCAACACTTAATTCTTATCGTGGTTCTCAACTTTTTGAATGTGTAGGATTAAACACAAAAATTGTAAGCGATTATTTTCCCAATACCATAACAAGAATACAAGGTGTTGGCTTACGCGAAATTGAAAAAGAAATTTACAAGCGTCATAAAAAAGCCTACAAGACAGATGAAGTTGATGCTGATTTAAATTTGGAATTTGGCGGACAATACAAATGGAGACGTCATGGCGAAAAACATACGTTTAATCCATTAACTGTTGCAAAACTTCAAGAAGCTGTGAGAAGTAATAAGCACAAGACATATAAAGAATATTCCGATTTAATTAACGAGCAAAGCAAGCAGTTAATGACCATTCGTGGCTTATTTGAATTTACTAACTACGATCCAATTCCTTTAGAAGAAGTCGAACCGTGGACAGAAATTGTAAAACGTTTCAAAACAGGAGCAATGTCTTATGGATCTATTAGTAAAGAAGCGCATGAAAATTTAGCAATTGCGATGAATCGTATTGGAGGAAAATCCAATTCTGGTGAAGGAGGAGAAAATGAAGAGCGTTTTTATAAAGACTTAAATGGAGATTGGAAAAACTCAGCAATTAAACAAGTTGCATCAGGTCGTTTTGGTGTGACGTCAAATTATTTAACCAACGCATCAGAGATTCAAATAAAAATGGCGCAAGGTGCAAAACCTGGAGAAGGTGGACAATTACCTGGTCCAAAAGTAAATCCAGATATTGCAAAAACACGTAATTCCACACCTTATGTTGGTTTAATTTCTCCGCCGCCACATCACGATATTTATTCTATCGAAGATTTATCACAATTAATTTATGATTTAAAATCGGCTAATCGTGACGCACGAATTAATGTAAAATTAGTATCCGAAGTAGGTGTTGGTACCGTTGCTGCTGGTGTTGCAAAAGCAAAAGGCGATGTGATTTTAATTTCGGGTCACGATGGTGGTACTGGTGCATCTCCGTTAACATCACTAAAACACGCTGGTTTACCATGGGAATTAGGTTTAGCTGAAGCACAACAAACTTTAGTAATGAATGATTTGAGAAATCGTGTGGTTTTAGAATGCGACGGACAATTAAAAACAGGTCGTGATGTTGCTATTGCTTGTCTTTTAGGAGCTGAAGAATTCGGTTTTGCAACAGCGCCATTAGTGGCTTCTGGCTGTATTATGATGCGTGTTTGTCACTTAAATACATGTCCAGTTGGTATTGCAACACAAAATCCAGAACTACGTAAAAAATTCAAAGGAAAACCAGAACATGTAGTTAACTTCATGTATTTCGTTGCGCAAGAATTAAGAGAAATTATGGCGCAACTTGGTTTTAGAACCGTTAATGAAATGGTTGGTCAAGTTCAAAAATTAAACAGAAATAATACCATTAAACATTATAAGGCTTTAGGTCTGGATTTAACGCCAATTTTACATCAAGTAGATGCGCCAAAAGACGCCAAATTTTATAACACCGAAAAGCAAGATCATGCTTTGGATTCGGCTTTAGATTTTAAAATTATTAGTCAAGCTCATCCGGCGTTATTCAGAAAAGAAAAAACAGTACTAGAATCAAAAATCACTAATCGTAATCGTGCTTTCGGAGCGATTTTAAGTAATGAAATTTCAAAAATTTATGGAGCGCAAGGTTTACCAGATAACACGTTAAAAATCAATTTTACTGGTGCTGCAGGACAAAGTTTTGGTGCATTTGCAACCAAAGGTTTAACCTTGGTTATTAATGGTAACTCCAACGATTATTTAGGTAAAGGATTGTCTGGTGCAAAAATAGCAGTAAAAGTTCCTGACGAGTCTACATTAGTACCTGAAGAAAATATCATTATTGGTAATGTGGCGCTTTATGGTGCAACGTCTGGCGAAGCTTATATTAACGGAAAAGCTGGCGAGCGTTTTTGTGTGCGTAATTCTGGCGCAAGTGCTGTTGTCGAAGGTATTGGTGATCATGGTTGCGAATACATGACTGGTGGACGCGCTGTGATTTTAGGTGAAGTTGGTCGTAATTTTGGAGCAGGAATGAGCGGCGGAATTGCATACATCTACGATTCAAAAAATACGTTTGAACAACATTGTAATAAAGAAGGATTAAATCTTGATCCAGTTGAAACTGCTGAAGATATTTCAGAATTAAAAGACTTAATAGAGAATCATTACAACGCAACATTAAGTCCGTTAGCACAACGTATTCTCGAAAATTGGCAAACAGAATTGCCAAAATTCATTAAGGTATTACCGGAAGAATACAAACAAGCATTAATTAGAATAGCAGAAGAGCAAACTGTAAAAGCTTAAGATTATGGGAAAGACAACAGGATTTTTAGAATATAAAAGAGAAGACGAAGGTTATTTAAAAGTAGAAAATCGTCTAAAAAATTATAAAGAATTTACAGTGCCTTTAAAAGAGGAAAAACTCAAAAATCAAGGTGCAAGATGTATGGATTGCGGTATTCCGTTTTGTCATAGCGGTTGCCCATTAGGTAATTTAATTCCGGATTTTAACGATAAGGTTTATAAAGGACGATGGAAAGAAGCGGCACAAATTTTACATGCAACAAACAATTTTCCAGAATTCACAGGTCGTTTGTGTCCAGCACCTTGTGAAGAAGCTTGTGTTTTAGGTATTAACGAAGATCCAGTAACCATTGAAAATATTGAAAAAAATATTGCCGAAATCGCCTTTAAAGAAGGTTGGGTTGAAGCGCATCCGCCAAAGCATCGTACAGGTAAAAAAGTTGCTGTGGTAGGTTCTGGTCCGTCAGGTTTAGCAGCTGCACAACAATTAAATAGAGCAGGACATTTGGTAACGGTTTTTGAGCGTGACGCAAGAGTTGGTGGTTTATTGCGTTATGGTATTCCTGATTTTAAGTTAGAAAAGAAAATTATAGATAGACGTATAAAAATACTTGAAAACGAAGGGATTATCTTTCAAACCAATGCTCATGTTGGGCAAAATATAAGTGTCGAAACGTTAAAGGCAGATTTTGATGCGATTCTTTTATGTGGCGGCGCAACCGTTAGACGAAATATTCCTATAAAAGGAAATCATCTAAAAGGTGTACATCAAGCAATGGAATTTCTGAAGAAAAATAACCAACATGTTGATGGATTAATGGGTGAAGATGAAATTATTTCAGCAAAAAATAAAAAAGTAATTGTCATTGGTGGAGGCGATACAGGTAGCGATTGTATTGGTACAAGTAATCGTCATGGTGCAACATCGGTAACAAATTTTGAGATTTTAAGTAAACCAACTAAAGGTCGTCCAGCGCATCAACCTTGGCCTTATTGGCCTATGCGATTAAAAACAACAACGTCTCATAAAGAAGGCGTAGAACGTTTTTTTAGTATTTCAACTAAAGAATTTTTAGGCGATAAAAATGGAAATTTAATTGGTTTAAAAACGGTTGAAGTCGAATGGATTTTTAAAGAAGGCGAAAGACCAGAATTAAAAGAATTACCTGGAACAGAAAAAACTTGGGACTGCGATTTAGCGCTGTTAGCACTTGGTTTTACTGGTGCCGAAAAAACTTTAGCAGAACAATTTGGTCTAGAAATGGATTTTAGAACCAACATCAAGGCAACCGAAAAAGATTACGCAACCAACGTAAAAGGTATTTTTACTGCTGGAGATATGCGTCGCGGTCAGTCGTTAATTGTTTGGGCAATTTCCGAAGGTCGTCAAGCAGCACATCACGTAGATGCTTTTTTAATGGGAAAATCTAATTTACCACTAAAAGAAGAAGGTGATTTACCTAGAGTGTAATTTGGATTTTAATTAAATAATTTCAATATTTGATTATCAAGATGAACAAACAAATCGTAAATATCATTTCAATTATTAGCATTGTGATTATTAAATCACGGTGGTAAGGAATGGTGTCTATTAGTTAAGAATAAATTTAAAAGCCTTCCTTTTTCAGGAAGGCTTTTTTGTTGGGTTTATTTTAGTTCAAAGTAAAATAAAAAGATCAAATATTAACAATTGGGCATCATACTTGTTTTGTTTTAATCAGCTGAAAATCAATATATTAAATAATTAAATTGAATTATGACTTTAGTCTATAATTCAATAACTAAAAAGTCAAGCATAGTCAAATTAGTAATTTAGAAAATCATAAATAAGAAACGGACTAAATGAGTCAACTAAATAAATACAGTAAAACAGTAACACAAGATCCAACGCAGCCAGCAGCACAAGCAATGTTGCACGCTATAGGATTAACCAAAGAAGATTTTTATAAACCCATTATAGGTATTGCAAGTACAGGTTACGAAGGTAATCCATGTAATATGCACTTAAATGACTTAGCAAAACTCGCTAAGCAAGGCACAAAAAATAAAGATGTTGTAGGCTTAATTTTTAATACAATTGGTGTAAGTGACGGAATTTCCATGGGTACACCAGGTATGCGTTATTCTTTACCGTCACGAGATATTATTGCAGATTCTATGGAAACCGTAGTGCAAGCAATGAGTTACGACGGACTAATTACCGTTGTTGGTTGTGACAAAAATATGCCAGGCGCATTAATGGCAATGATTCGTTTAGATAGACCAAGTATTTTGGTGTATGGCGGAACCATTGATTCTGGTTGCCATAACGGGAAAAAACTAGATGTCGTTTCCGCTTTCGAAGCTTGGGGAAGCAAAGTCGCTGGTACTATGAATGAAAGCGAATATCAAAATATAGTTGAAAAAGCTTGTCCTGGCGCTGGTGCTTGCGGCGGTATGTACACAGCAAACACGATGGCGTCAGCAATTGAAGCTTTAGGGATGACCTTACCTTTCAACTCATCAAATCCAGCAACTGGCGAAGAGAAAAAACAAGAAGCCATAAAAGCTGGTGAAGCGATGCGATTATTAATCGAAAAAGATATTAAACCTAGCGATATTATTACACGCAAATCTTTAGAAAACGCTATTCGTTTGGTGACTGTTTTAGGTGGATCGACCAATGCAGTGCTTCACTTTTTAGCAATTGCTCGTGCGGCGAATATAGATTTCACTTTAAAAGATTTTCAAAATATTAGTGACAACACACCATTTTTAGCCGATTTAAAACCTAGCGGAAAATACCTAATGGAAGACGTACATCGCGTTGGTGGTATTCCTGCAGTTTTAAAATATCTATTGAAAAAAGGCTTAATTCATGGTGAATGTTTAACCGTAACGGGAAAAACATTAGCCGAAAATTTATTAGATGTTAATGATTTAACCGAAGGTCAAGATGTGATAAAACCAATCGAAGAGCCTATTAAAATATCAGGTCACTTGCGCATGCTTTACGGTAATTTAGCTGAAGATGGAAGTGTTGCAAAAATCACAGGAAAAGAAGGATTACGCTTTCGCGGAAAAGCAAAAGTGTTTGAAGGTGAATATGCAGCAAACGATGGTATTAGAGATGGTAAAGTAGAAAAAGGTGACGTGGTTGTTATTAGATATGAAGGACCAAAAGGCGGACCTGGAATGCCAGAAATGCTTAAACCAACTGCAGCTATTATGGGTGCAGGTTTGGGTAAAGACGTAGCGTTAATTACCGATGGACGTTTTTCTGGTGGAACACACGGTTTTGTAGTCGGTCACATCACACCAGAAGCTCAAGATGGTGGTACAATCTCATTAGTTAAAGATGGCGATTTTATCACAATAGATGCTGAAACCAATACCATTCAACTTGAAGTTTCAGCAGAAGAATTATCTCAAAGAAAACAATTTTGGAAAGCACCAGAATTAAAATTTAATCGTGGTGTCCTTTACAAATATGCTAAAACAGTGTCGTCTGCATCCAAAGGTTGCGTAACCGATGAGTTTTGACAAATTCCTGCGCAGGCAGGAATCTAAAAGTAATGAGCATAAAATAAATGTTTTAATAAAATTATAAAACTCAAGTGTTGCTTGAGAAAATATAAAAATTAAAAAAGGTAGGATGAGATTCCTGCCTGCGCAGGAATTTATGGAAACAAAAACGATAAAAAATAACGAGCAATCTACTTTAAAAACTATCCGCATTTCGGGTAGCGAAGCGGTTGTTCGTAGCTTAATAGCAGAAGGCGTAGATGTACTTTACGGTTATCCTGGAGGCGCCATTATGCCAGTTTATGACGAGTTGTTTAAATTTCAAAACGAAATTCATCACGTCTTAACACGTCATGAGCAAGGTGCAACGCATGCCGCACAGGGTTATGCGCGCATTTCTGGTAAAGTTGGTGTCGCTATGGCAACTTCAGGTCCTGGCGCAACTAACTTGATTACAGGAATTGCAGATGCGCAAATAGATAGTACGCCAATGGTGTGTATTACGGGGCAAGTTGGTTCACATTTATTAGGCAGTGACGCTTTTCAAGAAACCGATATTGTTGGTATTTCAACACCTGTGACTAAATGGAATCATCAAGTCACAAAAGCTTCAGAAATTCCTAAAGTGATTGCTAAAGCATTTTACATCGCAAAAAGTGGTCGTCCTGGTCCAGTTTTAATAGATATTACCAAGGATGCGCAGTTTGAAGAATTCGATTTTAAATATGAAAAATGTACAGGAATTAGAAGCTACAAACCAATTCCTGAAACCAATCCAAACACTTTACAAGCTGCTGCAGATTTAATAAATAATGCAAAAAAACCTTTAGTGGTTTGGGGACAAGGTGTGATTTTAGGTGAAGCTGAAGCTGAATTTAAAGCGATTATCGAAAAAGCTGGTTTACCATCGGCTTGGACTATTTTAGGTGCTTCGGCAATTCCTTCAACGCATCCATTAAATGTCGGCATGGTTGGTATGCACGGTAATTATGCACCAAATGTGTTGACTAACCAATGTGATGTTTTAATCGCAATCGGAATGCGTTTTGATGATCGTGTCACAGGAAATTTAGCAACATATGCTAAACAAGCAAAAGTGATTCATTTTGAAATTGATCCTGCTGAAGTTGATAAAAATGTAAAAACAGATGTTGCAGTTTTAGGAAATTCAAAAGATACATTGGCGGCAATTCTTCCGCTTTTAAAAGAAAATTCGCATACAGAATGGCATCAAAAATTTAAAGATTTATATCAAATTGAATTTGATAAAGTCATAAAAAACGATTTACATCCTACAAAAAATGGCTTAACCATGGGTGAAGTGCTTAAAGAAATTAATGCACAAACCAAAGGTGAAGCTGCAATAGTTAGCGATGTTGGTCAGCATCAAATGATTGCGTGTCGTTATGCCGATTTTAATCTCTCTAAAAGTAACATTACGTCTGGCGGATTAGGCACAATGGGATTTGCCTTACCAGCAGCAATTGGTGCAAAAATGGGCGCACCAGAACGTGATGTGGTGATGATTGCTGGTGATGGCGGTTATCAAATGACAATACAAGAATTAGGAACCATTTTTCAAACCAAAGTGCCAGTAAAAATTGTCGTACTTAACAACAATTTTTTAGGTATGGTAAGACAGTGGCAACAATTATTTTTTGATAGACGTTACGCATCTACTGAAATGGAAAACCCAGATTTTGTAGCGATTGCAAAAGGTTATCATATTAATGCCAAAAGCGTGTCTAAACGAGAAGATTTAGCTAATGCTGTAAAAGAAATGATGGAAACGGAAGGCCCATATTTTTTAGAAGTTATGGTTGAAAAAGAAGATAATGTATTCCCTATGATACCAACAGGCGCAAGTGTTTCAGATGTAAGATTAGAGTAATTATGAGTGAAAATAAATTATATACCGTTTCTATTTATACCGAAAATAATATCGGGTTATTAAACCGTATTTCGGCAATATTTCAACGTAGACACATCAATATTGAAAGTATAAATTCTTCAATTTCAGAAATTGAAAATGTGTCTAAATGGACCATTGTGGTGAAATTAACCGAAGACCAAATGAAAAAAATTATTGGTCAAATTGAAAAACAGGTTGAAGTGATTAAAGCCTATTATCACACCGAAGAAGAAACCATTTATCAAGAATCATGTCTATTCAAAATCAAATCAGATTTATTGTTTGAAGAGCGACAAATTAAAAATATTATTAAAGAAAGTAACGCTAGAATTGTCACTGTAAATAAAGAGTTTTTTGTGCTTGAAAAATCAGGAAGACGTAGCGAAATAGAATTATTACACAGAGAATTAAGTGCATTTGGAATTTTACAATTTACCCGTTCTGGACGAATTGCAGTCACCAATACACCAATGGAAATAACTAAAATGCTAGAGGTATTTAATTACTAAAAAAACAAATAAATTAAAATAGAAACTAAATGATTTAAGAAGAATTTTTAGGCTTTATTTAGTCAATTCTCTTTCATCTATGCTCTATTTTCTAAATCAAAAAAAATGGCAAATTATTTTAACACATTACCATTAAGAAAACAATTAGAACAATTAGGAAAATGCAGATTTATGGAAGCTTCAGAATTTGAAGATGGTGTAGCTGCATTAAAAGATAAAAAAGTAGTCATCGTAGGTTGTGGCGCACAAGGATTAAACCAAGGGTTAAACATGAGAGATTCTGGTTTAGATATTTCTTATGCTCTACGCCAACAAGCAATTGATGAAAAACGTGCGTCATACAAAAATGCAACCGATAACGGATTTAATGTTGGGGCTTACGAAGACTTGATCCCAACAGCAGATTTGGTGCTAAACTTAACACCAGACAAACAACATACAGATGTTGTTAACCAAGTGATGCCTTTAATGAAAAAAGGCGCAACATTGAGCTATTCGCATGGATTTAATATTGTTGAAGAAGGTACACAAATCCGCAAAGATATTACGGTAATTATGGTCGCGCCAAAATGTCCAGGCACCGAAGTGCGTGAAGAATACAAACGTGGTTTTGGTGTACCAACATTAATTGCTGTGCATCCAGAAAACGATCCAGAAAATAAAGGCTGGGCTCAAGCAAAAGCTTACGCAGTTGCAACTGGTGGTGATAGAGCAGGCGTTTTAGAATCATCTTTTGTGGCAGAGGTAAAATCTGATTTAATGGGTGAGCAAACCATATTATGTGGATTGTTGCAAACTGGAGCAATCTTGTCTTTTGATAAAATGGTTGCCGAAGGAATTGATGCTGGTTATGCAGCAAAATTAATTCAGTTTGGTTGGGAAACTATTACTGAAGCTTTAAAACATGGCGGCATTACAAATATGATGGATAGATTGTCAAACCCTTCAAAAATTAAAGCATTTGAATTGTCTGAAGAATTAAAAACCATCATGCGCCCGTTATTTGAAAAACATATGGATGATATCATTTCTGGTCATTTCTCTAAAACCATGATGGAAGATTGGGCAAATGATGATGTTAATTTATTAAAATGGCGAGCAGCAACTGGTGAAACTGCTTTTGAAAAAACCGAATTAACTTCAGATCACATTACAGAACAAGAGTATTTTGATCATGGTGTGTTATTAGTCGCATTTGTAAAATCTGGCGTAGAACTTGCTTTTGAAACTATGGTAAGCGCAGGAATAATCGAAGATTCTGCTTACTACGAATCGTTACACGAGTTGCCATTAATAGCAAACACCATTGCGCGCAAAAAGTTATTTGAAATGAATCGTGTCATTTCTGATACTGCTGAATATGGTTGTTATTTATTTGATCATGCTTGTAAACCGTTATTAGCAGATTTTATGAAAACGGTAGATACTTCAGTAATAGGAAAGTCATTTTCAACAAAAACAGGTGTCGATAATATCGAATTAATCAAAGTGAATGACGCCATTAGAAATCATCCAATAGAAACTGTGGGTAAACGTCTACGTGCCGCAATGACCGCAATGAAAGTGATAAAAACCGAAGCTAAAGAAGAAAGTGTTTTAGCTTAAAAACAAACTAATGCAAACGCAAACAACCTATTTTCCTAAATTAAAAGCAGTAGAAGCTGCAGCCGAAAAATTACGAGATGTTGCAGCGGTGACGCCGTTAACATCAAGCTTTAGATACTCTAAAGAATTTGACTGTAATATCATGTTTAAACGTGAAGATTTACAGCAAGTGCGATCTTATAAAATTAGAGGCGCTTATAATAAAATGTCTTCGTTATCGGCTTCAGAAGTAGAAAATGGTATTGTTTGCGCAAGTGCTGGTAACCATGCGCAAGGTGTTGCCTTATCTTGTAAGTTATTAAAAATTAAAGGCACTATTTATATGCCTGCTCCAACTCCAAAACAAAAAGTGGAGCAGGTAAAAATGTTTGGAGAAGAGTATATAGAAATTATTCTTGCAGGCGATACTTTTGACGATTCTTATCATCTAGCGATGAAAGAATGCGAGCGACTTTCAAAAGCATTTATTCATCCATTTAATGACGAAAAGGTGATTGAAGGACAAGCTACAGTTGGGTTAGAAATTATAGACCAAGCACAACATCCAATTCATTATGTGTTTGTGCCTGTTGGTGGTGGCGGATTATCAGCTGGATTATCTTCAGTGTTTAAAGAATTATCGCCGCAAACAAAAATTATTGGAGTCGAGCCTTTAGGCGCGCCATCAATGAAAACCTCAATTGAAAATCAAAAAAACACACAACTTAACCACATCGAAAAGTTTGTAGATGGCGCAGCGGTACAGCGTGTTGGTGATTTAAATTTTGAAATTTGTAAGTCTAATTTAGATCAAATGGTAACGGTTGCTGAAGGTAAGGTGTGTCAAACCATTTTAGATTTGTATAATAAAGATGCAATAGTAGTTGAACCTGCTGGAGCTTTGAGTATTTCAGCATTAGATGATTTTAAAGAAGAAATAAAAGGTAAAAATGTAATCTGTGTAGTAAGCGGAAGTAACAATGACATTACTAGAACTGCCGAAATTAAAGAACGAGCCTTATTGCACGCCAATTTAAAACACTATTTTATCGTGACCTTTCCACAACGTGCTGGTGCGTTACGCGAGTTTGTTGTTGATATTTTAGGAGAAAATGATGATATCACTCACTTTGAATATACCAAAAAAACAAACCGAGAAAATGGTGCAGCAGTAGTAGGCGTAGAGCTAAAATCGGCAGACGATTTAGAACCTTTAATTACCAAAATGAAACTTCATAATTTTTACGGTGATTACTTAAATGATAAACCAGATTTATTTCAGTTTTTAGTGTAAAAAAAAGCACCTTGAAAAAGGTGCTTCATAGACTCCAAATTAAATACTAAAACTTAAATAATTGTGGATTGTCCTAAGTGAATATTAGTAAAATTTAAATTACTATCCTTAGGGTTATGGATAAAATCCTCTATAAAATCTCCAACTTTAGACGTTGTGATATGATCAAAATTATCATTTAAATCTGGAGTTGTTACATGTAATTGTAACGATTTTTCTACACCAGCTTTAATAACATTTGCTTCTTTGTAAAGACCAAAATGTTCAAGTAACATTGCAGCACTTAAAATTGAGGCAATAGGATTTGCAATGCCTTTACCTGTTGCTTGAGGATAAGACCCATGAATTGGTTCAAACATAGCATGCTTGTCTCCAACAGAAGCGCTAGCTAACAAACCAATGCTTCCACCAATAACGCTAGCTTCGTCACTAATTACATCGCCAAACAAGTTTTCGGTTAAGATCACGTCAAATTGTTTTGGATTTAAAATCATTTGCATTGCAGCATTATCAACAAATAAAAAGTCTAATTCTACATCTGTGTATTCTTTTGCTAGTTCAGTAACCACTTTTCGCCATAAACGTGATGTTTCTAAGACATTCGCCTTGTCTACCAAAGTCACTTTTTTCTTTCGGCTTTGAGCAGCTTTAAATGCTAAATGTGCAATACGTTCAATTTCTTCCCGAGAATATTCGCATAAATCTGAAGCTACATTTCCATCTTCGCTTAATTGTTTTTTACCAAAATAAATACCGCCAGTCAACTCACGATAAATACTAATATCTGTACCTTTAATAATGTGTTCTTTTAAAGGCGATTTGTCTAGTAACGTCTCGTAAGCCTTAACAGGTCTAATGTTAGCGTAAAGACCAAGAGATTTTCTTAATTTTAGTAACCCTTGTTCTGGTCTAACTTTAGCACTAGGATTATTATCGTATTTAGGATCGCCAATAGCGCCAAATAAAATAGCGTCACTAAACTTGCAAAGCGCTAAGGTGTCGTCAGGTAAAGGATTACCGGTTTGGTCAATCGCAATAGCGCCAACAGGCGCTTCTTTAAATCTAAAGCTATGGTCAAATTCTTGTGCGATAGCTTTAAGTACTTTTATAGCTTGATGCGTAACTTCTGGTCCAATACCATCGCCTGATAAAACTGCAATATTTAATTTCATAGTATATGTTTTAAAGCATTTTTTTGTTTTTTGTTAGTTGATTTTTTGTTTTTGGGCGTTTCCCTATCGGGTCGCGCTTTCCGTTATATCTTTTTACTCTGTTTTCGATACAATGCTCCTAACGTCGCATCACTCAAACTGACGTAAAAAGGATACCACTGCAATCGCTAACGCAGGCTAACTAGCTACGTTGGTTTTCAAACTGAGTGATTAATTCTTTTTTGCTTAATAAATAATCAATATCATCATAACCATTAATTAGGCATGTTTTTTTATAAGGGTCAATCTCAAAATGTTCTTTAAACGAAGTGTTGGCAACGCTTATCGTTTGGTTTTCAAGATTTACAATTAATTCGGTTTTTGGATTCTCTTTAATTTCGTTTAAAAGTACCTTTAAAAAATCGTCACTAACTTGAACAGGTAATAACCCATTGTTAAGTGCATTTCCTTTAAAAATATCTGCAAAAAAACTAGAGACAACAACTTTAAAACCGTAATCTGTCAAAGCCCAAGCCGCGTGCTCTCTACTAGAGCCACAACCAAAATTATTACCAGCAACCAAGATGCTTCCGTTGTATTCTTTTTTGTTTAACGTAAAATCTGTATTAACAGATCCATCTTTATTAAGACGCCAATCTCTAAACGCGTTTTCGCCAAAACCGTTACGGTCTGTAGCTTTTAAAAAACGCGCAGGTATAATTTGATCGGTATCTATATTTTCTATCGCTAATGGAATAGCTGTAGATTGTAATGTTGTAAATTTTTCCATGACTTAAATCTCTTCAGCAACAAAATTGGTTGCCGTTACATCAATAATTTTTCCTTCAATAGCTGTTGCAGCTGCAACTAATGGACTAGCCAAAATAGTACGAGATCCTTGACCTTGTCTACCTTCAAAATTTCTATTTGAAGTCGATACACAATATTCGCCTTCCGGAATTTTATCGTCATTCATAGCTAAACAAGCACTACAACCAGGTTGACGCAGCTTAAAACCAGCAGTTTCAAAAATACTTTTTAAGCCTTCTTCAATAATTTGAGTTTCTACCTGTTTGCTTCCTGGGACTAACCAAGCTGTTACATTATCTGCTTTTTGTTTACCTTTAACATATTGCGCAGCAATCCTAAAATCTTCAATTCTTGAGTTGGTGCAGCTACCAATAAATACATAATTAATGGTTTTGTCTATCAGACTTTCGCCTTTTTTAAAATCCATATATTTTAAAGATTTTTCAAAAGACGCATCATTTAATTGTGGAATGTTATCGGTGATTTTTATTCCCATTCCTGGATTTGTACCGTAGGTAATCATGGTTTCGATATCTTCAGCATTAAAGGTGTATTCTTTATCAAAAATAGCACCTTCGTCCGTTGGTAAAGTTTTCCAATAGGCTACTTTGTCTTCAAAATCTTTTCCTTTTGGTGCAAACTCTCTGTCTTTTACATAATTAAAAGTGGTTTGATCTGGAGCAATCATTCCGCCACGTGCGCCCATTTCAATACTCATATTACAAACTGTCATTCTGCCTTCCATAGACATGTTTTCAAACACATCACCAGCATATTCGCAGAAGTAACCTGTCCCAGCATTGGTGCCTATTTGAGCGATGATGTATAAAATAACGTCTTTAGGTAATACGCCTTTTTTTAGTGTTCCGTTAACGGTAACTCTTAAGCTTTTTGGTTTGGTTAATAATAGGCATTGACTAGCAAATACTTGTGCAACTTGGCTTGTACCAATACCAAAAGCGATAGATCCAAATGCACCATGAGTTGAAGTGTGACTATCGCCACAAACTATGGTCATTCCTGGTTGAGTAATACCAAGTTCTGGTGCCATAACATGAACAATACCATTATATTTATGACCTAACTCGTAAAGTGTAATGCCGTTAGCTTTACAATTTTCAGAAAGTTGTTTTAATTGCTTCCTTGATAAATCGTCTTTGACTGGTAAATGTTGATCTACTGTTGGTGTATTGTGATCTGCTGTTGCAACAATTTGATTAGGTCTAAAAATAGGAATGTTACGCGCCTTTAACTCATTAAAAGCTTGCGGACTTGTAACTTCATGTATTAAATGTTTATCTATATATAAAATTTGAGGACCATTTTTTATTGCATCTACCACATGCGCGTCCCAAACTTTATCAAATAATGTTTTTTTACTCATAGTATTTAATTTCCGCGAAAGCGAAATATGTTTTATGCTGAAATAATTTCGTTGTAAACACGACTAGTTTCAATAATTTCATGAATGTCGTGGTCGTTAATTTCCTTTTTTCTATCTGCAAAACTTAAAAAGTTTGCATACACGTCGTCTAACTGAAGTTTTGTTAATTCGTAACCAACATTTTTAGCTCGGTAAGCTAAAGCAGCTATTCCGCTACGAGCAGTTAAAACAATTGCGCTTTCGGTTACTCCAACGTCTTTTGGGTCAATAATTTCGTAAGTTTCACGATTTTTAATCACGCCATCTTGATGTATTCCAGAGCTATGTGCAAACGCATTTGCGCCAACTATAGCTTTATTTGGTTGCGTGTAAATACCCATATTTTCACTTACCAATTGGCTGATGCCGTAAAGGTGTTTTGTGTTAATTGAGGTGTCTAAATTAAGATATGGATGTTGTTTTAAAACCATGACAACTTCTTCTAAAGCAGTGTTGCCAGCACGTTCTCCAATCCCATTTATAGTGCATTCTATTTGTCTTGCACCATTAATTACACCTTCTATAGAATTTGCTGTTGCCAAACCTAAATCGTTATGGCAATGACAAGAAAGAATAACATTTTCAATGCCTTTTACATTTTCTTTTAAGTATTTTATTTTTGCACCATATTCACTAGGTAAGCAATAGCCTGTTGTGTCTGGAATATTTAAGACTGTGGCGCCAGCTTTGATAGCAGCTTCGCAAACACGTGCTAAATATTCGTTTTCTGTACGACCAGCATCTTCGGCATAAAATTCGACATCTTCAACAAAGGATTTTGCATACTTAACCGCTTCAAAAGCACGATCGATAATAGCATCTCTGTTTGATTTAAATTTGAATTTTATATGAGAATCTGAAGTGCCAATTCCTGTGTGGATTCTAGGATATTTTGCTTTTTTTAAAGCTTCGGCAGCAACTTTAATATCATTTTCTACAGCTCTTGTCAAGCCACAAACAGTAGAGTTTTTTACAATTTCAGAAATCGCTTCTACCGATTGGAAGTCGCCAGGACTAGATACAGGAAATCCAGCTTCTATTACATTAACACCAAGTAAGTCTAGTTGCTTTGCAATGACTACTTTTTGTTCTGTATTTAATTTACAACCTGGGACTTGTTCTCCGTCCCTAAGTGTAGTATCAAATATTTGAATTGTGTTTTTAGACATTTTAAGAGAGAATAATTTTTCTATTGACTCACTAATTTATACTTTGGTATGTCTAATACATAATGGCTAATTGATATCTTACGATGTTCAGTTTTTAAAAACAAACATAAGAGCTTGTAAATAAACAAGTTAAATAACATGTTGATTGATGACTAAAGACCAAAAAGATAATTTATTTATACTAGTTAAATCTTTAACTAAGTCAGAAAAACGTCAATTTAAATTGTATGTAGGTAGGTTAGGAGTAAATAGTGACTCTAAATTTTTAAACCTTTTCAATGTCTTAGATAAGTTGAAAATGTATGATGAATTTGCAATTTTAAAGTCTACTGAAATTAAAAAACAGCAATTAGCCAATGTAAAAGCACATTTGTATAAGCAAATTTTAATAAGTCTTAAGTTAAGCCCATCTCATCAAAACATACGTTCTCAAATTAGAGAACAGTTAGATTTTGCTTCAATTTTATATCATAAAGGACTATATAAACAGAGTCTAAAAATATTAGATAAAGCCAAAGAGCTAGCTGTACAAAATGAAGAAAAAAACTTAGCTTATGAAATTGTAGAATTTGAAAAAGTTATAGAATCTCAATACATAACCAGAAGTATCAGTAGTAGGGCAGATGAGTTAACTGTTCAAGCAAAAGAGTTAAGTACTCAAAACATGATAGCAAGTAAGTTGTCAAATCTATCACTTCAGCTTTATAGTATTATTCTTAAAACTGGCTATGTAAAAAGTGAAGCAGAAGGTAATGATGTTAGTAATTATTTTAAATCAAGACTACCAAAGTATAAAATACAAAACTTAGGATTTAGAGAAAAGTTATGGTTGTATAATGCATATTTGTGGTATAGTTTTTTACTACAAGACTTTAAAAATTGTTATAAATATGCCTTAAAGTGGGTTAATCTTTTTTATGAAAACCCATCAATGATAAGCCTAAACCCTGTTTTCTTCTTAAAAGGAAATAACTACTTGTTAGAATCTCTGTTTTTTATAAAAAACAAAAATAAATTTGACGAAGCTTTAAATAAATTTCAAGCAGTTATAGAAGATAAAAATTTCCCTAAAGATGAAAATGTAGAAGCGCTTTCGTTTTTGTACTTCAATTTAAATAAAATCAATTCTTTTTTTATTGATGGAAGCTTTAAAGAAGGTGTAGAATTAATACCGAAAATAGATAAAGACTTAGAGCGTTTTAAGGATAGGATTGACGAGCATCATACCATGATTTTTTACTACAAATTTGCTAGCTTACATTTTGGGTCTGGTAATAATAAAGCATGCATTTTTTATCTAGATAAAATAATTTCAAACAAATCTTTAACTATGAGAGAAGATTTGTTATGTTTTTCTAGAGTTTTAAATTTAGTTGCGCATTATGAAGCTGGTTTAGATTATCATTTAGAAACTTTATTGCGTACAACGTATAAATTTTTAATACAAATGAATGAGTTGCACGATGTACAAAAAGAGATGATAAAATTCATCAGAAATTTGCAAGATATTTATCCACAAGACATTAAAAAAGCATTTAAATCTTTACTTGAAAAGTTGAAAGTTTATGAAAATCACCCTTTTGAACGTCGCGCATTTTTATATTTAGATATTATTTCTTGGCTAGAAAGTAAAGTAAAAAACAAGCCTGTAGATCAGGTGATTAGAGAGAAGTTTTTGCAGGAAAACCAATAGGGTTTTTAATCTTTTTTAAAAAATTTAGTAAAAATTATTTGGATTTTAAGTTTTTGTATTTGAATATTTGTGCTCACAAAGTTCAATAACTTACTGAAATGTTATCAAGAAAGGCAGAGGGAATAGACCCAATGAAGCCTTAGCAACCCTTAGACTTACTAAGAAGGTGCTAAATTCTACTTGAAAGTGCGAATCATTTCTCGCATTCTCGGATAGATAACCAACACGTAATTACTCATCTGTAATTACTATTTTTTCTTATAACATTTTTCTATTAAGTACGCTTCTAACGAGGCTTATTTGGCTTTTGGTTTAATTCATTTATTAACTCAAAAACTTAGAAAAATGAGTACACAAAAATTTGCAACCCAAGCGTTGCACGCAGGTCATGACGTTAGTCAACATGGAGGAACAAGAGCAGTTCCTATTTATCAAACCACTTCTTATGTATTTGATAATGCAGATGAAGCAGCAGGAAGATTTAATCTTTCGGTTCCAGGATTTATTTATACTAGATTAAATAATCCAACAACCGATATTTTAGAGCAAAGATTAGCTGCTTTAGAAGGAGGTATTGCAGCAGTAGCAACAGCTTCGGGTACATCTGCAATAGCAACAACACTATTAACTTTGTTAAGAGCAGGAGACCATATTGTAGCGTCTAGTAGTTTGTATGGCGGAACGTATAATTTGTTAAGTGTTACACTGCCAAGACACGGAATTACTACCACATTTGTAGACGCTTCAGATCCAGAAAATTTTAGCAAAGCAACACAAGAAAATACAAGAGCTATTTTTGTTGAATCTTTAGGAAATCCAAAATTGGATGTTTTAGATTTAGAAAGTATTTCAAAAGCAGCAAAAGCACACAAAGTGCCATTAATTGTAGATAATACTGTTGCTACACCTTATTTGCTAAACCCAATTGAATACGGCGCAAATATCGTTATTCACTCGTTAACAAAATATATTTCTGGAAACGGAACTTCTTTAGGCGGAGTAATAATTGATGCAGGAACATTTGATTGGACAAATGGAAAATTTCCTGAATTTACAGAACCTTCAGCAGGTTATCATGGTTTAGTTTACAGCGAAGCTATTGGTGCAGCTGCATTTATTGCAAAAATAAGAATTGAAGGGTTACGTGATTATGGAGGTGCTTTAAGTCCGTTTAATGCCTTTCAAATCATACAAGGTTTAGAAACTTTAGAATTACGTATTGAAAAGCACAGCAAAACCGCACTGCAATTAGCTAAATGGCTGCAAGAGCAACCAGAGGTTAATTGGGTAAACTATCCAGGTTTAGAAACTAGCAAGTATAAATCTTTGGCTAAAAAGTATCTGCCAAAAGGACAAAGTGGGATAGTAACCTTTGGTGTAGATGGTGGTTATGAATCGGCTAAAAAAATAGCAGATACAACAAAACTATTTTCATTATTAGCAAATATTGGAGATACAAAATCACTTATAATTCATCCTGCAAGTACAACACATCAACAATTAACAGACGATGCGCAAGAAGCTACAGGTGTAACCAAAGATTTGATTAGACTATCTGTTGGATTAGAAAATATTGAAGATCTAAAAGCCGATTTAAAAGATGCTTTTAGTGTTATTAAAAAGCCAGTATTGGTATAAAAAGCATGTTTTAATTTTAGTTATTAATAAGAAATAGCTTCGCATTTTATATGAAAAGGTGAAGTGCGAAGTCTATTTTTAAAATTTACAATTATGAGAAAATTACAGCTTATATCAATATATGACTTTGCGTTAAGCAACGGTCAAACAAAATCAATAGACTTAACATATCAAATATTTGGGCAAGCTTTACACACAGCACCAATAGTTCTTATTAATCATGCGTTAACCGGAAACTCAAATGTAACAGGAATAAATGGTTGGTGGAACGATGTTGTTGGCGACCAAAACATAATTGATACCCAAAAATATACCGTGTTATGTTTTAATATTCCAGGTAATGGCTTTGATAATAAAGAAGAAAATCTAATAAATAACTATAAAGATTTTACAGTAAATGATATTGCAAAAATCTTTGAAATTGGGCTTTATACACTAAATATTGACAGCATACATACTGTAATTGGTGCCTCTTTAGGTGGCGGTATTACTTGGCATTTGGCAGTAAATAATCCAAATCTATTTGATAATATAGTTGTTGTAGCTAGTCATTGGAAAGCAGACGATTGGTTGATAGGTAATGTTTTTATTCAAGATAATATTTTAAATAATTCTAATCGACCGATAGAAGATGCACGTATGCATGCTATGACATTTTATCGCACAGCAACATCTTTCAATCATAAGTTTAATAATCAAAAAGAAGCTAATTATTATGCAATAGAAAATTGGTTGCAACATCATGGTAATACATTAAAAAATAGGTTTCAATTGTCTTCCTATAAATTGATGAATCATTTGCTAAAAACCATTGAAGTTGCCAAAACAAAAGAAGCGTTTATTAGCAAAGCTTCAAAAATATCAGGACAAATTCATCTAATAACGATAAATACAGATGGTTTGTTTTTATCAGATCATAACTGGGATACCTATATTCAACTAAAACCTAAAAAAGAAAATATATCTATTTCAGAAATTAAATCAATACATGGTCATGATGCGTTTTTAATAGAGTTTGAGCAGCTTTCAAAAATTTTAAAACCTATTTTTCAATACTCAAACTTAAATAAAGAAGCCTTAACAAAATATAAACAAGCCGCTAGTTAATTAAGCTTTATCTTTGTAGCTGTTAGATAAACACTTTAATGGCTTTAACAATAAACGTAAGATTAAAAGATAAAGTAGAAGTTTTTACCAAAAGACTTTACTACTTTATTTTTGACGAACAAGCTGAGGATTCTCAATTTTTAGAAGAAAAATTTTTAGAAATAACTACAGCTTTAGGAGTAAATGATACAACTCAAATTTGGAATGATTTCAACTCAAGTCTGCCTTCAATTAGAGAAAAATTGCATTTAGATGCAAAAGCTTTTCAAGATAATGACCCTGCAAATAAATGCGTAGAAGAAATCTATTTAGCATATCCAGGTTTTTATGCAATTTCAATACACCGTTTAAGTCATCAGTTATTAAAACTTGGTGTTAGGATTTTACCAAGAATGATGAGTGAATATGTGCATGGTATAACAGGTATAGATATTCATCCAGGAGCAACTATTGGCGATTCTTTTTTCTTAGATCACGGTACAGGAATTGTAATAGGAGAAACCACAATCATTAAGGATGAAGTAAAAATCTATCAAGGTGTTACACTTGGCGGATTACATGTATTAAAAAGTCTTGCAGATACAAAAAGACATCCAACTATAGAAAAAAATGTGGTTATTTATGCCAATGCTACAGTGTTAGGCGATATTGTTATTGGCTCTAATACCATTATAGGTGCTAATGTATGTGTAACAGAAAATGTTCCTAAAAATTCAACATTAACCTATAAAAAAGAATATAAAATCAGAACAAAAAGTGAGTAATAAAAGTATCATAAACCTTATAGGAAACACACCTTTAGTAAAGTCTATAAGTATCAACCCAAACAAAAACGTGACCTTATATTTTAAATTAGAAGGACACAATCCTGGCGCAAGTGTTAAGGATAGAGCGGCTTATAACATGATAAACGAAGCTTTAAAAAGAGGAGATATAAAAAAAGGAGATACTTTAGTAGAAGCAACAAGCGGTAATACAGGAATAGCATTAGCTTTTATAGCAAACTTATTAGGCTTAAAAATGAAATTAATCATGCCTGAAAATTCTACTGAAGAACGTGTGAAAACGATGAAAGCTTATGGTGCAGAAGTTATCCTAACATCTGCAGAAGACGGTATTGAAGGCTCAAGAGATGTGGCTTTTAAACTTCGTGATGAAAAAGGATATACACTATTAAATCAGTTTGAAAATAATGATAACTGGAAAGCACATTACAAAACTACAGGTCCAGAAATCTGGAGAGATACTAACGGAAAAGTAACACATTTTGTATCTGCAATGGGAACAACAGGAACCATTATGGGTACATCTACTTTTTTAAAAGAAAAAAATAATAACATCACCATAGTTGGTGCGCAACCTACCGATGGATCAAAAATCCCAGGAATTAGAAAATGGTCACCAGCTTACGTGCCAACAATATTTGATAAAAACAAAGTAGATCAAGTTTTTGAAGTTAGTACAGAAGAAGCTAAAGCAATGACACAACGGTTAGCAAAAGAAGAAGGCGTTTTTGCAGGAATGAGTAGTGGTGGCGCTGTTGCAACTGCATTAAAATTGATTAAAAATTTAGACCAAGGAACAGTTGTTGTGATTATATGTGATAGAGGAGACAGATACTTATCTTCAGATTTATTTGATTAATAAAATTAGTATTTTAAAAAACCATTACTTTTGTTTCATTAATTATTAAGATGAAACTAAAACTAGCCCTAATTTGTTGTTGTATTACAACATTAATTTTTGCTCAGGAAGACAAGCGACCATTCTCTTTAGACGCTAATTATTTTTACGGAAATATAGCAGAACATAATACTGATATTTCGCATTTAATTAAAGGTCATCCAACTGGTGTTATATTAAGTTATAACCAAAAAACCTTTGGTGATCAAGCTTGGCAAAGCAGGTATAATTATCCAGATTATGGCGCGTCTTTTATCTACCAAAACCTTCAGAATAAAACCTTAGGAAACAATTTTGGGTTATACGCGCATTATAACTTCTACTTCTTAAAAAGACATTTGATGTTTAGGGTTGGTCAAGGTTTAGCCTATAATACTAATCCTTACGATAAAGTAGAAAATTATCGTAATAATGCGTTTGGGACACATTTATTAAGCTCGACATATTTGATGCTTAACTACAAAAAAGAAAACTTGATTAAAGGATTAGGGTTACAAACAGGATTATCGTTAATCCATTATTCTAACGCTAATGTAAAAGCGCCAAACAGTTCAATAAACAGTATTACATTTAATTTAGGTGTTAATTATGTATTGGATGCAGATCAATTACCAGAATATATCCCAAATACAGAAGACAAAGCCTTTACTGAAAAAATTAAATACAACTTCGCTTTTAGAACAGGTGTAAACGAAAGCGATATTATCAATTCTGGTCAATACGCCTTTTACATTGTGTCTGCTTATGCAGATAAAAGATTAAATCGTAAAAGCGCCATCCAATTAGGAACAGATGTGTTTTTTTCAAATTTTTTAAAGAAACATATCGAGTATAAATCAGTAGCTTTTCCTGAAGATAATGTTAACGGAGACGAAGATTACAAACGTGTTGGTGCATTTGTTGGGCATGAGTTGTTTATAAGTAAAACCTCATTAGTAACGCAGTTAGGCTATTACGTGTATTATCCTTTCGATTTTGAAGGTCGTGTCTACAGTCGTGTTGGTTTAAAACGTTATTTTGGAGATAAAATTTTCGGTGCCTTAACCCTAAAATCTCATGGAGCAAAAGCAGAAGCTGTAGAATTTGGCGTTGGAATTAGATTATAAAATTTGGGCGTTACCACAAGGGTCGCGCTTTCGGTAGTCGCTTTTTTGTGTTGCATATGTGCAACAACACAAAAAGAGCTCCGACAAAACCTCAATCGCTAACGCAGGTAAAACCAATGGTTAGCGTTTGACGATAAAGTAAAGAGTAAAAAAATGAAAAAAATATTATACATAATTACCCTATTTTTTGTTTTTGGATGCAATCAAGAAGATGCACCAGACTGTTTTCAAAGTGCAGGAGATATCATTCAGCAAACTTTTGAAGTTGGTACATTTTCCAAAATCACGGTATATAAAAATGTCGAGTTATTTATAACTCAAGGCGCAACACCAAGTGTTTTAGTAGAAACTGGTGAAAATTTAATTAATGATGTTGAGGTTTATGTACAAAACGACCGATTGATTTTAAAAGACAACAATGCATGCAATTTAACCAGAGATTACGGTATTACTAAAGTACATGTTACTGTTCCTAACCTAACCGAAATTAGAAATAGTAGTACTCTAGATGTGCATAGTGTTGGCGTTTTAAATTTTGAGGAATTAAAATTACTGTCTGAAGATTATGGTGGAGATTTTTATAACGTAGGTAATTTTAATTTAGAAGTAAATTGTACAACGTTAAGAGTTGTAATTAACAATTTAACAACAAGTACAATTTCTGGTACTACAGAACATTTAAATATAAGTCATGCATCAGGAGATGGACGTTTTCAAGGACGATATCTTGTGGCGCAAAACGTGACTATTTATCATCGTGGTAGTAACGATATTATTGTAAATCCGCAACAAGAGCTTAAAGCAAACCTAGTCAGCACAGGAAATGTAATTGCAGTCAATACTCCACCAATTATTGATGTGACCGAGCAATTTGATGGTCGTGTTATTTTTGAGTAACATTCCTGCGAAAGCCGGAATCTAAAATTGTATAGATGTTGTTTTGGACACAATTAAAAACACATTAAGTATTTGTGTAAATTAGTGTAATTAGTGTCAATAAGAATTTACAAAAAGACTTTAAGTTAATTCAGTTTAACTCGTCAATTCCCTAAATAAACTCTCTAAACTAGCGTTTTTCTGGTTTAACTGAAGAATCTTCAACTCATTATCATGTGCAAAATCAAATACATGAGCACGCATATCTGTTGTCGTATCAAACACAATTTCATAAATAAAATCATGCACATTTTTCACGCTTTTAGCATGCGGAAGTTTAAGTAAAAACGCATCTTCTACGCGATAATCAAACTCGACAATAACAGTTTGTTCTTGTCCTTCGCGTAATTCACTTAATTTTTTATCGGCAACAATTTCACCTTTATTAATAATAATAACACGATCACACATAGCTTCTACTTCCTGCATAATGTGCGTAGATAAAAAGACGGTTTTGTCTTTGCCTAAGCCTTTAATTAATTGTCTGATGTCTACTAATTGATTTGGATCTAAACCAGTTGTAGGTTCGTCTAAAATTAAGACTTCGGGATTATGCAATAACGCATTAGCTAAACCAACACGTTGTCTGTAACCTTTAGAGAGTTGCCCAATTGTTTTATGCGCTTCTGGTGTTAATCCAGTAAGTTCAATAACCTCTTCAACTCTAGATTTGTCAACGTTATATACGTTTGCATTAAATCTTAAATACTCGCGCACATATTGGTCTAAATATAACGGATTGTGTTCTGGTAAGTAGCCAACACTTTTTTGTACTTGCTTTTGTTGATTTGATACAGCATGCCCATTTACTTCAGCGTTACCAGAAGTAGGAGAAAGGTAAGTGGTTAAAATTTTCATCATTGTCGATTTTCCGGCACCATTAGGACCTAAAAATCCAACAATTTCTGGACGATTAACGCTAAAAGATACATTGTTTAATGCCTTTTGAGATCCAAATTGTTTAGTGATGTTTTTAACTTTTATTGACATGCTAATATGTTTCTTCAAAAATAAACATTCTATAATTTAAAAGCTTAATTGTATCAAAATCTTTAAAACTTGTTATAAAACACATAATTTCAGGCTTTAGTATTTTGATTTTTCAATTAATTGTCTACTTTAGCAATAACAAAACAACAATGAACACAATTTTAAATACATATTATAACTGGTTTTACTTCTTTTTTAACAAAAAGAACGAGACGTTATATGTGTAATTTAAACAACATAAATTCAATACAAAGTCTCGATTTAATCGGGACTTTTTTTTTATGACAAAAACAATAGCAATACAAGGTATAAAAGGCTCTTTTCATCATATAGTGTCGTTAAATTATTACGGTAGCACACAACATGTAAAAGAGTGTTTAACGTTTGACGAAACTGTTGCGTCCTTATTTAATAATACCGCAGAGACAGCAATTATGGCATTAGAAAACTCTATTGCTGGTTCTATTTTGCCAAATTATGCGTTAATAGATAATAATAATTTACACATTGTTGGCGAGCATTATTTGGATGTGCAACATCAATTAATGGCATTACCAAACCAAACAATTGCAGATATAAAAGAAGTACACAGTCATCCTATGGCACTACTACAGTGTAAATCGTTTTTTAAAGATTATCCGCATATTAAACTAGTAGAAGATAAAGATACTGCAGATGTGGCAAGAAAAATTGAAGCTCAGCAAATAAAAGGTGTTGCAGCAATAGCAAGTACTTTGGCAGCAAAGATTTTTAATTTAGACATTTTAGCCGAAAGTATTCAAACCATAAAACACAATCAAACCCGATTTGCTATTGTAAAAACGCAACCTATTAACAATCATAAAAATGAAATTAATAAAGCGTCATTAAAATTTGAATTAGACCATAAAAGAGGAAGTTTGGCAACAATTTTAAATGTGATGAGCGATTGTAAATTAAATCTTACCAAAATACAATCCTTACCAAAAATTGAAACACCTTGGAAATACTCATTTTTTGTCGATGTCACTTTTGAAGCTTATGAAGATTTTGAAAAAGCAGCATCAATTATGGCAATAATGGCAACACATTTTAAAATTTTAGGGACTTACAAAAACGCAAAACTATAATGAAAGTTGCAGATCGATTACATAGCGTTAAAGAATACTACTTTTCTCGTAAGTTAAAAGAAGTCAATCAATTAATTAAAGACGGAAAACCAATTATTAATTTAGGGATTGGTAGTCCAGATTTAGAGCCACCAAAACAAGTGGTTGATGTTTTGGTAGATAGTTTAGTACATCCTGTGGCGCACAAATACCAGAGTTATCAAGGGTTACCAGAATTAAGAACAGCAATTGCAGATTTTTATAATACCGAATTTAATGTTGCAGTAAATCCAGATACCGAAGTTTTACCACTTATGGGAAGCAAGGAAGGTATTATGCATATTTCTTTAGCGTTTTTAAATGAAGGCGATGCTGTTTTAATCCCAAATCCAGGTTACCCAACTTACAGCTCGGTGACACAATTGGTACAAGCAACACCAATGCATTATAATTTAGATGAAACCAATAATTGGCTACCAAATTTTGAGGCTATCGAGCAGCAAGATTTAAGTAAAGTTAAATTAATGTGGACCAGTTATCCTCATATGCCAACAGGTGCAAAAGCGACAAAAGCCGATTTAGAAACGTTAGTCGCATTTGCTAAAAAGCACGATATTTTATTGGTTAATGACAATCCGTATAGCTTCATTTTAAACGATAATCCGATTAGCATTTTAGAAGTTGAAGGCGCAAAAGATGTGGCTTTAGAGCTAAATTCGTTAAGTAAAACATTTAATATGGCAGGTTGGCGAGTTGGAATGGTTTTAGGAAAAGCAGAGCATATCAATGCGATTTTAAATGTGAAAAGTAATATGGATTCTGGTATGTTTTACGGAATTCAAAAAGGTGCGATAGAAGCTTTAAAATGTTCATCTGCTTGGTACAAAAGTTTAAATGAAATTTATAAAAGCAGACGAGAACTTGTTTGGAAATTAGCCGATAAATTAGATTGTACTTACGATAAAAATGCCACAGGATTATTTGTTTGGGCAAAGTTGCCAGAAGGAAAAACATCTGAAGCATTTATAGATCAAATTTTATACAACAACAGTGTGTTTATTACACCAGGAACCGTTTTTGGTTCGCAAGGCGAAGGTTATATTCGTTTTTCGCTTTGCGCGAAAGAAGCACAAATTAAAGACGCAATTAGTAGATTATAATGAAACATATATACATCATAGGAACAGGTTTAATTGGCGGTAGCTTGGCATTAGATTTTAAAAATGCGTTGCCAGACTGTATCATTTATGGTATTGATAAAAACGAAGCGCATTTAATAGAAGCGCAAGAATTAGGCGTTATTGACCAAAAAGCAACTTATGAAGATTTACCAAATGCAGATTTGGTAGTGCTTGCAATTCCAGTAGATGTTGCGGTAAATGAGTTGCCAAAAGTACTGGATAAAGTGTCTGATTTTTCGGTAGTGATAGATGTTGGTTCTACAAAACAGGCTATTTGTAAAGCGGTAGATAATCACCCAAAACGTCGTAACTTTTTAGCAACACATCCAATTGCTGGTACCGAGTTTTCGGGTCCAAAAGCAGCCATTCAAAATTTATTTAAAAACAAAACAAATATTATTTGCGAAGTCGAAAAAACCGCATCAAAACTACAAGAACAAGTGTTGGATTTATTTGTGAAAATAGGCATGCGCATGCGTTACATGAATCCAGAATCTCATGATAAACACATAGCGTATGTATCGCATTTATCACACATTAGTTCGTTTATGTTAGGAAAAACTGTAATAGAAAAAGAAAAAAACGAACGCGATATTTTTGATATGGCAGGATCTGGTTTTGAAAGTACAGTTAGACTTGCAAAAAGTAGCCCAGAGATGTGGACGCCAATTTTTGAACAAAACAAACAAAATGTCGTAGAGACTTTAGAAGAGTATATTCAAAACCTTTCAATGTTTAAACAAATGATTGTTGAAGACGATTTTCAATCGGTTTACAATGCAATGAAAGACACCAATTATATAAAACAAATTTTAAACGGAATACATAAATAAACCTGGTAGGTTAAATTCAGAAAAAGAAATGGAAAACAAGAAAGAATTAAGAACATGGTTGGACGATTTACAGTTAGATCATCCTTTAGTAATTGCAGGACCATGTAGCGCAGAAACCGAAGAACAAGTTTTAAAAATCGCTCACGATTTAAAAGATACAGACGTAAGCTATTACAGAGCAGGAATCTGGAAACCACGTACAAGACCAGGTAATTTTGAAGGTGTTGGTGCATTAGGCTTAAAATGGTTACAAAAAGTTAAGAAAGAAACAGGATTAAAAACAGCTACCGAAGTTGCCAATCGTGCGCATGTAGAATTAGCTTTAGAACATGATATTGATTTATTATGGATTGGTGCTAGATCTACAGTTAGTCCATTTATCGTGCAAGAAATTGCAGATGCTTTAAAAGGAACAGATAAAGTAGTGTTAGTTAAAAATCCTGTAAATCCAGATTTACCTTTGTGGTTAGGCGCAATAGAGCGTTTAGCAAGTGCAGATATTAAAAAGTTAGGCGTAATACATAGAGGATTTTCTACGTATGAAAAAACAAAATACAGAAACAATCCAGAATGGCAATTAGCTATCGAGCTGCAAACTAAGTTTCCGGATTTACCGTTAATTAACGATCCGTCACATATTACTGGTAAACGTGATATGATTTTTGATGTATCACAAACCGCATTAGATTTAAACTTTGATGGATTAATGATTGAAACTCATTTTGATCCAGATAACGCGTGGAGTGATGCTGCACAACAAGTTACACCAAGTAGTTTAGTGCAAATTATGAAAGACTTACGCATTAGAAAAGAAACCGATCCTGAAGCAGAGTTTAATAGAGACTTAACCAATTTAAGAGCTAAAATTGATGTTGTAGATAATCAAATTATCGAGCTTTTAGGAAAGCGTATGCAAGTAGCAGATGGTATTGGACAGCTTAAAAAAGAAAAAAACGTTGCCGTATTACAAAGCAAACGATGGAATGAGATTTTAGGGAAAATGGTGTTAGAAGGCGAGCAAAAAGGATTAAGTGAAGAGTTTATCTTAAAACTTTTTAAAGCAATACATCAAGAGTCCATAAATCATCAAGAAAAAATCATTAAGTCTTAAAAGCAAAAAAGCCTTTTTCAATAATAGAAAAAGGCTTTTTTGTTATGTTGTTTTAGATTATTTTACTCTTTTAAAAGTATATCTAGTAATAAAAATACCTTTACCGTCACCTTTTCCTCCTTCACTTTCTACACCTGTGTTTACAAATGCTAATTCCCAACCTTCGCTAATCATAGCATTAATTTTAGAAGACATTACAGCGTCATTTGCAGCAATATTTTGAAATCTAATTCCTCCTAAATTATAAAAGTTTAAAAGTTTAGTTTCTTCGTAATTTTTAACTCTTATTTCGTTTCTTTTAGATTTGTTTTTTTCGTCTTTATCTTTGTCGTCACTTCTTAAAGTGGTAAATTCTTGATAGTCTTTATCTTCTGTAGCCATTATCATTCTAGAACGACCAATACCGTTAGGAACAATAGATTCTACAGCAGTAACAACCTTGTATTCAACTTGAGCTGGTTTGTTAATAAAAGAAATTGATGTGAAAGCAATTGCAATGATTGCAAGAAGAAATAATGATTTTTTCATTTAAAAAAATTTAAGTTAATAATTGGCAATATACATTAAATTACAAATTAATTGATAATTAATTCGGTTTTTTCCCTCATTCATTTTAAT
This sequence comes from Mesoflavibacter sp. CH_XMU1422-2, assembly GCF_037029245.1. Classification (NCBI taxonomy): domain Bacteria; kingdom Pseudomonadati; phylum Bacteroidota; class Flavobacteriia; order Flavobacteriales; family Flavobacteriaceae; genus Mesoflavibacter; species Mesoflavibacter sp. CH_XMU1422-2. The sequence continues at coordinate 329,573 of NZ_JAYMEE010000092.1, forward strand.
GATTCCCTCAATTAAGATTTTATAAATTTTAGGTTAATGCTAAGTTTGGTTGTCTAATAAATAATCTAAGAATTATGAAACTAAAATTACTCTTAAGTCTATTGCTTTTATCTTCAACAATAACAAAAGCACAAACAATAAAAGGAACTATTACAGATGGTGAAAACAAACTTGAAGATGCTAATATTATTGTTAAAAGCACAAAAAGGGGAACAACATCTGATGCTAATGGTGAATTTAAAATTGAAGCAATAAAAAATGATACACTTTCAATTTCGTATTTAGGTTACAGTACTAAAAATATTGTAATCACTGATAAGAATAATATTGAAGTAATATTAAAAGTTGATAATACTTTGGATGAAGTTGTTTTAATTGGTTATCAATCTACAACTTATAAATGTTGTTACAGTTGCTTTGTAAAAGTTACTAAAATTACAGAAAACAATAAATCTATAGTCAAGTCTAAGCTTTTTCCAAATCCTTCATCAACAGGTGTTTTTAGTTTACAACTGTTAAAGAATTATAATCAAGTTGAAGTGCAAATAACAAACTTATCGGGACAAATTTTACAACTACATCAATTTAATAATGTATCACAACCTTTAAGTTTAGATTTATCTCAGTTTAACTCTGGTGTTTATTTAATAACTATTGTAGCAGATGGTGAAAAATTACCATCTAAAAAAGCGATTAAGCCTTAGCGTATTTCAATTTAAAAATTGTTATTTTGTAACTTATTTAGCTTAAATGACAGGACGAGTTTATAAATCTACAGGAAGCTGGTACACTGTAAAGACCGAATTAGGTCAGACTTACGAGTGTAGAATAAAAGGTAAATTCCGTTTAAAAGGAATAAAAAGTACCAATCCAATTGCTGTTGGAGATTTTGTAGATTTTGAACTAGATGATAAAAATAACGAAGAAACCGGCGTTATTAATAAAATCCATGAACGCGAGAATTATATTGTAAGAAAATCGGTTAATCTGTCTAAGCAAACACACATAATAGCTTCTAATATAGATCAAGTTTTTTTGTTGGTAACTATAGATAATCCACCAACATTTACCAGTTTTATAGACCGTTTTTTGGTTACTGCAGAAGCTTATGATATTAAGGCTGTACTTTTGTTTAATAAGGTAGATACTTATGATCAAGATACACTAAATGAGGTAAGATATTTGGCACATGTGTATAGACAAATAGGATACGAGTGCATTGGCATTTCAGCAAAAACAGGAAAAAATATAGATAAGGTAAAAAGTATGATGTCTGGTAAAGTAAGTATGTTTACAGGTCATTCTGGTGTAGGAAAATCTACTTTGGTAAATGCTATAGAGCCATCTTTAGATTTAAAAACTAAAGAAATATCCATGCAGCATATGCAAGGACAACATACTACTACTTTTGCCGAAATGTTTGATTTAAGTTTTGATGCAAAAATTATAGATACTCCAGGGATTAAAGGTTTTGGAGTTGTTGATATGGAAAGAGAAGAAGTAGGTGATTATTTTCCTGAGTTTTTTGCCTTAAAACAAGATTGTAAATTTAATAATTGTTTACACCTAGAAGAACCAAAATGTGCTGTAAAAAATGCTTTAGAAAATGATGAAATTGCAGCATCAAGATATAGAAGTTATGTTCAGATTTTAGAAGGAGAAGAAGAGCATTACCGAACTGATAATTGGGATAAAGAGTAAGATGAAAGTTGTATTACAACGTGTTAATCAAGCAAGTGTCACTATAGATAACCAAACACTAGCTAAAATAGAACAAGGTCTATTAGTATTAGTAGGAATTGTAGAAGAAGATACACAAGAAGATATTAATTGGTTAGTCAATAAAATAATGAATTGCCGTATTTTTTCTGATGAAAACGGTGTAATGAACAAGTCTGTAAAAGATATTGATGGCGATGTAATAGTTGTAAGTCAATTTACGTTACACGCCAGTACAAAAAAAGGCAATAGACCAAGCTATATAAAAGCAGCAAAACCAGATGTTGCAATTCCGCTTTACAAAAGTTTTATAAAAATTTGCGAAGCAGACTTACAAAAGCCTATTCAAACAGGTCAATTTGGTGCCGATATGAAAGTTGCTTTAGTAAATGATGGACCAGTAACCATCATTATAGATACAAAAAATAAAGAATAACCATGAAAAGAAAAATCTTAGAATTTATTATAGCTTTTTTATTTAACGGTATTATATTTTCGTTAATTCATTTAGTTATAGATAATGATTATGCTTTAAATGAATTAGTTAAAATGGGCGTGTTTTTTGGTGTAGCAATGGGATTATTTCATATTTTAATTTTACCATACATAGTTAAAAGGAAAAACAGAAATTGATATAAGTTTTTTTGTTGAATTAATATTCATATATTAGTCGCAAATTAATCAATAATGCCCTTTTACAAAACCCTAAAGAGTGTCTTGCTCTTTCTTCTTTTTTCAACAACTTTTTTTGCACAAAGTAACTTACAGTTTAGTTTATTTAATACTGCTTTAACTGATAATGCTAATGCAATTATTAGAGAAAATTCAGTAGAAATTACTATAGAATCGGTTGATGTTATTACTTATAAAAAACGTCGAATAGTAACGGTTTTAAACGAAGCAGGAAATAGACACGTAAATGCAGTAGCTTATTATGATGATGGTAAAGATGTCAAGAAGATAAAAGCTATTATATATGATCAATTAGGAAGAGAAATTAAAACTGTAAAAAAACGAGACTTTTCAGATGTTAGTGTTGCAGATGGTTTTTCTATTTTTAATGATAATCGTGCATTGCATTTAGATTATACACCAAGCAGTTATCCTTATACAGTAGACTTTACTGTCGAGACAATTAATACAAATACTGCTTTTATTCCGTCATGGTATCCTTTAGAGGCTTATAACGTAAGTACAGAGCTTTCTACCTACAAAATAATTAATAATACACCTATAGAGGTAGTTGTAAAGGAATCTAATTTAAAAGAATATAAAGCTGAAAAGATTTCAGATTTTGATTATAAGATTGAAAACGCTCCAGCAGTTACAAGAGAAGCTTTTAGTCCGTCATTATCAAAAATAGTTCCTTCAGTCAAAGCAACTTTAAAAAACTTTAGCATGTTAGGCGTAGAAGGTGTTAATAATAATTGGCAAGACTTTGGAAAGTGGATGGGTGATAAACTATTATCTGGCACACAAGAGTTACCTGAAGGAGTTAAAACAGAAATTACAGAGCTAACCAAAGACGCTTCTTCACCAATTGAAAAAGCCAAAATAGTCTATAACTACATGCAAAATAAAACAAGGTATATAAGCATACAAGTTGGCATTGGTGGCTGGAAACCAATGTTAGCAGAAGATGTAGATAGACTTGGGTATGGAGACTGTAAAGGACTTTCTAACTACACAAAAGCATTACTAGATTACGTAGGTGTAACCTCTTATTATACTGTAGTTTATGGCGACTCAGATATACGAGATATCGATTCGGATTTTTCTTCATTACAAGGTAATCATGCTATTTTAAGTATACCTAATAATGACGATTATATTACTTTAGAATGTACAAGTCAAACAGCACCATTTGGTTATATAGCTAATTTTACAGACGATAGAGATGTGTTGATAATAACACCAGAAGGCGGTAAAATAATACATACAAAAAGTTATACTCCTAAAGAAAATAAACAAACAACTTTAGCAAGTGTAAGTATTGATCAAACAGGAAGTATTAAAGCTAATGTTAGCATAAAATCTCAAGGAACACAATATAAAAGATATCAACGTTTAGATACACAAACAGAAAAAGAAAATATACTTTACTATAAAAATTATTTTGATAATATAAAGAATCTTAAAATAGAAAATGTAAATCTAATCAATAATAAAGATCAGATTGTATTTGAAGAAAATTTAAAATTATCTGCAAAAAATTACACAACAAAAGCAGGAAACAGATTGTTATTTTGTCCTAATATTTTTAATATAATGGCATACGTACCACCAAGATACAAAACCAGAAACTTACCTTTTGAAATAGATAGAGGTTTTTATGATGTAGATGAGTATGAAATATTACTGCCAGAAAATATAGCAGTAGAAGCTCTGTTAGAACCAATAGAGATAAAAAATAAATTTGGGTTATATAAATCTTCTATCCAATCAAAAGATGACAAAACTTTAATATACACAAGAGAATTACTTATCAATAAAGGCGCATATACTAAAGAAGACTACAAAAACTACAGACAATTTAGACTAGATATAGCAAAACATGATAAATCAAAAATGGTCTTAAAAATAAATTAATAACCAATGGGAAGAATAATTATTATTTTACTGTTAATATCAACAGTAACAACAAAAGCACAAAATTTTAAATTCGGAAAAGTTAGTAAAGAAGAGGTTGAAGAAAAACAACATCCTTTAGAGCCAGAAGCAAATGCAGCAGTACTATATAAAAGTGAAGAGATTGCTTTTGATTTTAGTACAATAGAAGGCTTCGAGCAAACAAGAAAAGTACACGAAAGGATTAAAATTTACAATAAAGAAGGTTACGATTATGCAACTAAAAAGTTGAAACTATACAATGAAGATGCCTCAACAAGAGAGAGAGTTATAGGAATTAAAGGTTATACTTATGTTTTAAAAAATGGAAAAGTAGAAAAAATAAAACTTAGAAAAGAAAATATTTTTGAAAACGAAAACAATGAATTTTGGGCAACCAAATCTTTTACAATGCCAAGTATAGAAGAAGGTTGTGTAATAGAATTTGAGTATATTCTTAAAACTCCATTTATGAGTATAGATGATGTTATTGTACAATATGATATTCCAATAAATAAAATAGAAAGTAGAATAGCAATACCAGAGTATTTTAACTACAATAAATATCCAAATCTTAAAGCAAAAATTCAACCAGAACTAACAGAAACAAAAAAAGTAAGAAGAGAGCAATTTGATGCAAAATCTCAAGGATTAGAGTTTGATGAAAACATCATCAATATCAATATGGATAATGTAGCTTCGTTAAAAGATGAACCGTATGTTGATAATTTAGATAATTATAGAGGTAAATTAGCATTAGAGTATGCTTTTTATAGAGCTCCAAACGGAAAAGTTACATCATATTCTACCACTTGGGACAAAATCACAAAAAACATAAATAAAAGCGAAAGCTTTGGAGAGCAAATAGAAAAATCAAGTTACTACGAAGAAGATTTAGCAAAAGTACTTAAAGAAACTAATAGTGATGACGAAAAGATTCTTGCAATATTTGACTTAGTAAAATCTAAGGTAAAATGGAATGACTTTATAGGATATAAAACCAATGACGGTGTAAAAAAAGCTTACAAAGAAGGAGTAGGTAATGTTGCAGAGATAAACCTTATTTTAGTATCAATGCTTAAAAAAGCAGGAATAAAAGCAAATCCTGTATTAATAAGTACAAGAGATAATGGTGTACCTCTTTTTCCAACAAGAAGTGGATTTAACTATGTAGTCTGTGCAGTAGAAAAAGAACAAGGTTTAATCTATTTAGACGCTACACAAAAAAACGCTAACATAAATATTCTTCCTACAAGAGCTATTAATTGGTTAGGTAGAATTGTAAGAGAAGACAATACTTCAGATTGGGTACAATTGTCTCCAAAAAAAACATCTAAAGAAATAATTTCATTAAACTTAGATTTAAATGAAGATTTAACCGAAACAGGTAAACTTAGAAAAAGACTAACCGATTATTATGCTTTTAATTATAGGGATGATAATAGAGGTAAAGCAAAAGAATCTATAATTCAAGACATAGAAAATGATAATTCAGGGTTAATAATTAATGAGATTAATCATAAAGATTTAGATAATACATACAAGCCAATAACCTATGATTATGATTTTACTTATGAAGGCGCAGCAGAAGAAATTGCAGGTATGATCTATTTGTCTCCTTTAGCATTTTTAATCTCAGAAGAAAATCCTTTTGTGCAAGAACAAAGAAATTATCCTATAGATTTTGTAGCACCGTTATCAAGTAAATATATCGTAAATATTAACCTACCAGAAGGCTATGTGGTAGATGCTTTACCAGAAAGTGCATCAGTTAAGTTTAATGCTAATGCAGCAAGCTTTACTTACATAGCAAAACAGGTAGGTAATAAAATTCAGATTATGGTAGATACAGAGATAAATCAAACTTTAATTACTCCAGATCAATATTTAGATTTTAAAAAATTCTATCAGTTTTTAAAAGACAAAGAGTCAGAAAAAATTGTTCTTAAAAAAGCTTAAACAAAAATTTATTCAAACATTCTAATCATATTTTAAAAGTATTATAGCTTTTGAAAATACAATAATTATCTTTGAAGTGTTTAATCAACATTTCAAAGGTAATTAGTAATGAATATCAAAAACGCACAGCAAGAAGTAGATAATTGGATTAAAAACCATGGAGTAAGATATTTTAACGAGCTTACTAATATGGCGCAACTTACAGAAGAAGTAGGTGAAGTTGCACGTATTATTGCAAGACGTTATGGAGAGCAAAGCGAAAAAGAAAGCGATAAAAATAAAGATTTAGGTGAAGAGTTAGCAGACGTTATGTTTGTAGTTTTATGTTTAGCAAACCAAACAGGAGTAGACCTACAAGATGCTTTTGATAAAAAGTTAGACTTAAAAACAAAACGCGATCACGACAGACACCATAACAATCAAAAATTAAAGTAAATCATAGATAGATGAATTTACAACTCCATAAATCTACCATAACAAGCAATAAAAAGATAGCTATAACAGGCTCTAAAAGTGAGTCAAACAGACTGTTGCTTTTACAAGCGTTATATCCAAGTATTGATATTGCAAACCTGTCAAATTCAGACGATAGTCAATTAATGCAAAAGGCATTAAAATCATCAGATAGAATTATAGATATACATCATGCTGGTACAGCAATGCGTTTTTTAACAGCATTCTATTCTACTCAAAAAAATAGAGAAGTAGAATTAACTGGATCTAAACGTATGAAAGAGCGACCAATAGCCATATTAGTTGATGCTTTAAGACAAATTGGTGCAGATATTTCATATAAAGAAAACGAAGGTTTTCCACCATTGATAATAAAAGGAAAACAACTAACAGGTCATGAAGTTACTTTAAAAGCCAATGTTAGTAGTCAATATATTTCGGCATTATTGTTAATTGCTCCTAAATTAGAAAATGGATTAGAATTAACTTTAGAAGGTACAATAACATCCATTCCATATATTAAAATGACGCTTAATTTATTATCACAAATAGGCGTAGAATCTTCTTTTAAAGATAATGTAATTACAGTAAAGCCATTACTAAATATAAAAGAAAATAAAAATTTGGTAGTAGAGTCCGATTGGTCTTCTGCATCCTATTTTTATAGTATTATAGCACTTTCAGATATAGGTGCTAATGTTACTATTTCATCTTATAAAAAGGAAAGTTTGCAAGGCGATTCTGTTTTAGCACAGATTTATAAAACATTTGGAGTTTCGACTGAGTTTAATAATAACTCCGTAACAATTTCTAAAACTTCCGAAGCAAAATCAATTAAAGAGTTAAACTTGCAAGAAGCACCAGATATAGCTCAAACTATTGCAGTAACAGCATTTGGCTTAGGCTTGTCTTGTCATTTAACAGGTTTGCACACTTTAAAAATAAAGGAAACAGATAGATTAGTTGCTTTAAAAACCGAAATAGAAAAACTTGGAGGTAATGTGTCTATAACTAATGATAGCTTAAATCTAGAAGCTTCAAATTCAATTATAAAAAATATCGAAATAGATACCTATAATGACCACAGAATGGCTATGGCATTTGCACCATTAGCGTTAAAAACAGATATTATAATTAAAGATTACAAAGTCGTTTCTAAGTCATATCCAACATATTGGGAAGATTTAAAAACTTTAGGTTTTAATTTAGCTCTGTAAACCCTTGTTATTGCTAGGTTGTAAATAATAATTGCTCATTTACTTGACAACGCCTAGTTTCAGATTGTATATTTGCAACTTGTAAATAAAATAAAGCAACTAGATGAAATTATCACATTTTAACTTTGACTTACCAGAAGAACTTTTAGCAGAATATCCAGCAGAAAATAGAGACGAGTCTCGTTTAATGGTATTGCACAGAGATACTCAAAAAATCGAACACAGAATGTTTAAAGACTTAATCGATTATTTTGATGAAAAAGACGTGATGATTCTTAATAATACCAAAGTATTTCCTGCACGTTTATTTGGTAACAAAGAAAAAACAGGAGCACGTATAGAAGTATTTTTATTAAGAGAATTAAATGAAGAACAACGTCTTTGGGATGTATTAGTAGATCCAGCACGTAAGATTCGTATTGGTAATAAACTGTATTTTGGAGATGATGAGTCTTTAGTTGCAGAGGTAATAGATAACACAACATCTCGTGGTCGTACACTACGTTTTCTTTACGATGGATCTTACCAAGAGTTTCGTAGAAAATTAAATGAGTTAGGAGAAACACCATTACCAAAATATATTAAAAGAAAAGTAGAGCCAGAAGATGAAGAGCGTTACCAAACCATTTTTGCAAAAGAAGAAGGCGCAGTAGCAGCACCAACAGCAGGATTACACTTTTCAAAACATTTATTAAAACGTTTAGAAATTAAAGGTGTAGACTTTGCAGAAGTAACATTACACGTTGGTTTAGGTACATTTAACCCAGTAGAGGTAGAAGATCTTTCTAAACATAAAATGGATAGCGAAGAGCTAAAAATAGGACCAGAAGCAGTAAAAATAATCAATAACGCAAAAGCAGAAAAACGTCGTGTATGCGCAGTTGGTACAACAGCAATGCGTGCTATAGAAAGCTCGGTGTCTTCAAGTGGTACGTTAAACGAGATAGAAGGTTGGACAAATAAATTTATTTTCCCACCATACGATTTTAGTATTGCTAATTCAATGATTACAAACTTCCATACACCAAAATCAACATTATTAATGATGATTTCTGCATTTGCAGGACACGATTTTGTTAAGCATGCTTACGAAGAAGCTGTTAAAGAAAAATACAAGTTTTACAGTTATGGTGATGCCATGTTAATCTTGTAAAAGAAAAATAAATATAAATTAACCTCTTTTTATGTCAATAAGAAGAGGTTTTTTTATGGCATTACCCAAAAGGGTCGCGTTTTCGGCAGTCGCTTTTTTGTGTTGCATATACGCAACAACACAAAAAGAGCTTCAACAAAGCCTTAACCGCTAATGCGCCAGCCAAAGACTATTACATTAAATAAATCAATCACTTACACAAAGGATAAATCATAATTTGTAGCTTTGCAAAATCTATGGAAATAAAGAAAAAAGACATACGTGCATTAACCAAAGACCAATTAAGAGATTTTTTTGTGTCTCAAGGCGACAAAGCCTTTAGAGGTAATCAAGTATATGAATGGTTATGGAGTAAAAGCGTTCATACTTTTGAAGATATGACCAATATCTCAAAAGAAACACGTCAAATGCTAGAAGATAACTTTGTAATTAACCATATACAAGTAGATACTTTACAGCGTAGTAGTGATGGTACAGTAAAAAATGCTGTAAAACTACATGATGGTTTGGTGGTCGAGTCGGTTTTAATACCAACCAGTACACGCACAACAGCATGTGTTTCTAGTCAAGTAGGTTGTAGTTTAGATTGTAAGTTTTGTGCAACAGCACGATTAAAACGTATGCGAAATCTTAATCCAGACGAAATTTATGACCAAGTCGTAGCGATAGATAGAGAAAGTAGGTTGTACCATGATAGACCTTTAAGTAATATTGTTTTTATGGGAATGGGAGAGCCATTAATGAACTATAACAATGTATTAAAGGCAATAGATAAAATTACATCGCCAGAAGGTTTAGGGATGTCTCCAAAACGTATTGTGGTGTCAACTTCAGGAGTACCAAAAATGATTAAAAAAATGGCAGACGATGAGGTTAAATTTAAATTAGCAGTGTCATTACACTCTGCAATAGATGAGGTAAGAACATCAATAATGCCATTTAACGCAACATTTCCTTTATCAGATTTAAGAGAGGCTTTAGAGTATTGGTATGATAAAACAAAAAATAGAATAACCTACGAATATGTCGTCTGGAAAGGGATAAACGATAAACGTAAAGATGTAGATGCATTAGTTAAATTTTGCAAATTTGCACCTAGTAAAGTTAACTTAATCGAATATAATCCAATTGATGATGGCGAGTTTCAGCAAGCAAACACAGAAGCTATAGATATGTATCAAAATGTATTAGAAGCTAATAATATAACGGTAACAGTTAGGCGAAGTAGAGGTAAAGATATAGATGCTGCTTGTGGTCAATTAGCCAATAAGAGTAAATAAAAAAAGCGATTTCAATTATTTTGAAATCGCTTTTTAAATATAATTAAGTGTAATTATTCTTTTATAAATTTAAAAGTTTCTTTCCTTTCTTCAGCGGTAATAGTCATAAAATAAATACCGTTATTAAACTCTTTTACATTTATGGAGTTGTCTATTATTTGGTCATTATTTAGTGATAATACTTTTTGTCCTAATTGATTAAAAACTTCAACAGAATTTATAGTTACTTCTGTTTTAATTTTTATGAAGTCTGATGTCGGATTAGGATAAATGCTAAATGGTTTAATGTTAAAGTCATCAGTTGATAAGTTAGGATCTGCTTCGGTTGTAAAAGTGTAATCAACACTAGTTACTGTTCCTAAACAATTAGTAGAAGTAATATTCCATGTATAGGTCGTATCATAAGCCCAAGAACCATAAGTTATGTTAACAGGACTTGTAACGCCAGTAACAGTTCCCACAGTTAATAGATTTAAGTCGTACGTAGTAGCAGCGCCATTATCTGTCCATGCAAAACCGTTTATAACTGGATTTGCTGGATCTGTCATATCAATTGGTACATCGATAGCACCATTAGCAGGATAAGTAATATTTGCAGCATCAGGCATCATTGTAGCAGTACAGGTACAAGAAGGACTTGTGCATTGTATTGTAGTTAAAGTTGCGTCAGAAGCTTGAGTTTGACAAGCGGCATTTAAATGCCAATGAATTATGGCATCTGTAGTAGTAGCGGTAAACGATACAGAAGAAGCGCCATGTGCTAATACTGTACCTCCTACAACAGGATTTTGCCAGTCGATTTCTGCAACAGTAATATATATGCTAGTAGTATTTGTTCCTGTAACGGTATAGGTGTTACCTATAATTAAGCCTTCAATAGCAGAATATTCTGCGTTTGGCCAATTATCTGCAGCAATTTGTTCTGCTGTACCATCATTGACCATGACCAAGTTTCCATAATTTCCACCTCCAAACAGTAGTACATTGGCTATATGCACTAATTGAAAAAATAATGGATAATAAAAGTAAAGTAAAATTTCTCATAAGCTAATTAGTTGTTGATTAATTGATTATCCTAAAGTTAAACAAAAAAAATCTATTAAAGACCTCGACTACAAAAAATTAAAAAATATTAATAATATTGTGTATTACTTTATTCGTATTTTTGAAATTCATAAAATAAGCACTGTTTTTTGAAAATAACCGAACAAATAAAACAACCTATAGCGTTTGAAATGGATCTTTTCGAACAAAAATTTAGGTTGTCAATGTCTTCTAAAGTCGCATTACTTAACCGTATTACCTATTACATTGTAAATAGAAAAGGAAAACAAATGCGACCAATGTTTGTGTTTTTAGTTGCAAAAATGGTAGCAAACGGAGAGGTTAGCGAACGTACCTATCGTGGTGCATCTGTTATAGAACTAATTCATACAGCAACTTTAGTACATGATGATGTTGTTGATGATAGTAACAAACGTCGTGGTTTTTTCTCGATCAATGCACTTTGGAAAAACAAAATAGCAGTTTTAATAGGAGACTTTTTATTATCAAAAGGGTTGTTGCTTTCCATCGATAATAACGATTTTGATTTGCTTAAAATCATTTCGGTTGCCGTTAGAGAAATGAGTGAAGGCGAATTACTTCAAATCGAAAAAGCCAGAAAATTAGATATTACCGAAGAAGTCTATTACGAAATCATCCGACAGAAAACCGCAACTTTAATCGCTGCTTGTTGTAGTTTAGGCGCTGCTTCTGTAAAACCTAATTCTGTAGAAGTAGAAACTATGCGTAAATTTGGAGAGTTAATAGGAATGGCTTTTCAAATAAAAGACGATTTGTTTGACTATGGTTCTAAAAGTATTGGTAAACCAATAGGTATAGATATTAAAGAGCAAAAAATGACCTTACCGCTTATTTATGTGCTTAATAATTGCTCTAAAAAAGATAAAAACTGGTTAATCAATTCAGTAAAAAATCATAACAAGGATAAAAAAAGAGTTAATCAGGTTATAGAATTTGTAAAAGAAAATGGCGGACTAGATTACGCAGTTTCTAAAATGAAATCTTTTCAAAAAGAAGCCCTAAACATCCTTGAAACTTTCCCAGAATCAGATTATAAAGCATCGTTAAAACTGATGGTAAATTACGTTATTGAAAGAAAAAAATAATTTTTTTCAACTTCAGGCAACCTTTTTCACAGTTTTTGCGTCTTTATAAATACAACGTCCAACTAAACACGTTTTTGTGAAAGTAGTAACACTTTTTAATAACGAAGCAAAGCTGATAAAAAAAGCAATTCAGCATAACAGAAAAGCGCAACATACGCTATACGAGATGCATGCGCCAAAAATGTTAAGCGTTTGTCGTTATTATATAAAAGACCTTCAAAAAGCAGAAGAAGTCATGCTTAACGGTTTTTTAAAAGTGTTTACCAATCTTAAACAATTTAAAAGCGAAGGAAGTTTTGAAGGATGGATAAGACGCATTATGATAAGAGAAAGTATCTCTTTCTTACGTCAAGAAAAGCAACTATTTTTTACAGAAGACACGCATCCTTATACAGAGATAGAAGATAGTACATCACAACAATATGATGTGGCATATTTGCAAAAAATGATAGATAATTTACCTGATGGCTATAAAATGGTTTTTGTTATGTATGCAATAGAAGGTTATAAACACTCAGAAATTGCAAAAGAATTAAACATAACAGAAGGCACATCAAAATCACAATTGTTTAAAGCACGACAATTATTGCAAACCCAAATTAATAACCAAAATACCAAAGAGTATGGCTCCAAATAAATTTGAAAAGAAAGCTAAAGACGTTTTAGAACGCCGTACCATAGCGCCAAGTAAAGACGCTTGGACGCAGTTAAATAATAAACTAGAACAGTCTGATAAAAAAAGAAAGTTATCTGTTTGGTGGATAGGTGTTGCAGCAACTTTAGTAGGTGTAATGTTAGTAATTACTTTGTTTAATAAAGAAGAAGTAATGCCAGAAAATACCATTGTCAATCAAGAAAAAGACCAAAAAAGCAAAGAACAGCCTACAGTTATAAAAAATAAAATTGAAGATAAAGTTGAAGAAAATTTTGAAAACACACCTTTAGTTAATACTAATGATGAAGTCGAAACCTCTAAATTAAAAACAGAAACACCTAAAACATTAGTAGCTAATAAACAGAAAAAACCAGAGCAATTTTTAGCAGCAGTTAACCCTAAAAATAAAGAAGAAAATAACAATCAATTAAATAATCAAATATCAGAAAATACAGTTGCAGAAGTATCTAAAAAACAAATAAATTTAGACGAAGCTTATCAGCTTTTAGAAAATGCAATGAATCAATTTTCTGCAGATGATTATAAAAACGTAACAGAAAAAATAAACGCTAACGATCTACTGGAAGAAGTAGAGATGACTTCAGAGAAGTCATTAAAGCACAGACTGTTTTATGTCGTAAAATCAGGCTATGAAACCGTAAAAAGCACAGTAGTAAGTAGCGATAATTAATATTTCATCTAACAAAATTAACACTAACAATTATGCAAAACATTACTAAACACTTAACGCTATTAATTTTAATATTTGTAGTTAGTCAACTGCAAGCACAAGACACATTAACAGTTGCAAAACAAGACGTTTCTAAAATGATCGAAGATTATAAAGAACGTATTAAAAAAGCCGAACTTGAAACTTTAAAAGAAGAAGTAGATAAAATTAATGACCGTTTAGATAGAGAAGATATTACTTTTGAAGAAGCAGAAAAGCTTAAAAAAGAAGCTGCAGAAAAACATGCTAAAAACATAGAAAACCGCTATATTATTTTAGAAAATAAGTTCGAATTAATGGAGCGTAATAATGATCTGCCAGATCCAGATAAAAAGTCAACAGTGTTTTCTATCAATATAGGAGATGGACAAAAAGAAATAGTAGAAGTTAAAGCTAAAAAATCACCTCCAAAATATGATATAAGAACTGGTAATCAATTGCTTTTTGCAATGGGTTTTAATAACGCAATTATAGATGGAGTTGCTTTAGATGATTCTCCATACAAATTAGGAGGATCAGGATTTGTAGAGCTTGGTTGGTTATGGAATACTCGTGTTTTTAAAGAATCAAACTTTTTAAGATTTAAATACGGGTTATCTTTTCAGTGGAATAAATTTGATATAAAAGACAATTTGTATTTTGGAAAAGGAGCAGAAGAAACAACTCTGCAGGTTTTTCCTAACGACCTAAAAAAAGCAAAGTTTAGAACTACAAATCTTGTAATACCTGTGTTTTTTGAGTTTGGACCATCAACTAAAAAAGAATATAAAGATCGTATTAGATATTTTACAGATGATCATTTTAAAGTAGGTATAGGTGGTTATGGTGGTGTTAATTTAGGGACGCAACAAAAGCTAGTTTACGAAGATGAGTTTGGTGATCGTGTAAAACAGAAAATAAAAACAAGCTACAATACTAATACTTTTGTTTATGGTTTAGCGGCTTATATAGGTTACGGAGATTTAAGTTTATATGCTAAATATGACCTGTCTACAATTTTTAAAGACGCAACAGTAGATCAAAACAATATTTCATTAGGTATTAGAGTAGATTTGGATTAAGTCTAATAAGTTAGTATTAAAGCCTCTTAAAATTTTAAGAGGCTTTTTTTGTTTAGATTATTTTGTTATTAAAAGAAGAAGTAAAATATTATTACTTTTACAATCTAAATAAGCATTAAAAAACACACATCTTTTGATATCAAAAACTACCATAGATCAAGTATATGAAACCGCTAGACTAGAAGAGGTTATTGGTGACTTCGTTCAGCTTAAAAAAGCGGGTAGTAACTTTAAAGGATTAAGTCCATTTTCAGACGAGCGTACACCAAGTTTTATGGTATCTCCAGTAAAGCAAATCTGGAAGGATTTTAGTACAGGTAAAGGAGGAAATGTAGTAGCTTTTTTAATGGAGCATGAGCATTTTACTTATCCTGAAGCAATAAAGTATTTAGCAAAAAAATACAATATTGAAATTGAAGAAACAGAGCAAACTAATGCTCAAAAAGAAGCGCAAGATAAAAGAGAAAGTCTTTATTTGGTAAGTGAATATGCAAACACATATTTTCAAAATATATTACATAATACAGATAAAGGTAAAGCAATTGGATTAAGCTATTTTAAAGAACGTGGTTTTACACCAGAAACTATAAAAAAGTTTGATTTAGGTTATTCTTTAGACGATTGGAGTGCTTTTACAGATGAGGCTATAAAACAAGGATATCAATTAAAGTTTTTAGAAGAAACAGGACTTACAATAGTTAAAGAAAACAAACAATTTGACCGATTTAAAGGTCGTGTAATGTTTCCTATACAAAGCATGAGTGGTCGTGTTTTAGGTTTTGGAGGTCGTATTTTAACAAACGATAAAAAAGCAGCCAAATATCTAAATAGTCCAGAAAGTGAAATTTACCATAAGAGTAAAGTGCTTTATGGTATTTATCATGCTAAGCAAAGCATAGCAAAAGAAGATAATTGTTATTTAGTAGAAGGTTATACAGACGTTATTCAGTTTTATCAAACAGGAATAAAAAACGTAGTTTCAAGTTCTGGTACAGCTTTAACAAGTGATCAAATTAGATTAATTAATAGGCTAACCAAAAATATTACGGTGCTTTTTGACGGCGATGCTGCAGGTATGCGTGCGTCATTACGTGGTATAGATTTGATTTTAGAGCAAGGTATGAATGTAAAGGTTTGTACCTTTCCAGAAGGCGAAGACCCAGATAGTTTTGCTAAGTCAAATACTTTAGAAGAGTTAACAACTTATTTAGAAGAAAACGCTAAAGATTTCATTCAGTTTAAAGCATCGGTGTTATACCAATCTGCAAAAGGAGATCCAATAAAAAAAGCTGAAACGATTAGAGATATTGTTACAAGTATATCAAAAATACCAGACAGAATAAAAACCGAGGTTTATATTCAAGAATGCGCTCGTATTATGGATATAAGTGAAGATGTACTTTTTACAACTTTAGCACAACTTCAAAATAAAGATGTAAACGAGGCTTCAAAACAAAATGTCGCAGCAAAAAAAGCATTTGACGTAATAAAACCAGAACAATCTGTAAAAAAGGTTGATGTTCAATATGAATTAGAAAGAAAAATTATAGAGATCTTATTGCTTTATGGTGATAGAACAGAAGAGTTTGAAGATTCTATATTGAAAGAAAATGAAAAAGGTGATTTAGTAGAGGAAACAGTAATACAAGAAGCTAAAGTATTTGAGAAGATTTACTTAGATCTTCAAGAAGACGAAATGGAGTTTTTAAATCCTAAATTTAAAGCTATTTATTATGAAGTCATAAATGGTTTAAATCAAGATCCTAATTTTAAAATAGAAAACCTTATTAATACTATAGATCCTGTACTTTCACAAGAGATCACTTCTATTATGATGGAAGATGAAAAATATAGTCTAGCAGATTGGCAAAGAAACAATATCTTTCCTAAGGACAAAACTATAAGTTTGTCACAATTAGTTAGTCAAACTATTTTGCACTTAAGGTCATTTTTAATAACTAAAAAGATAAACAGTTTATTGCAGCAAACAGATAGTGATTTAACAGTGCAAAATAGATCTATTATTGAAGATGTAATGGATTATAAAAAACTAGATAACATTTTATCTAGACGCTTAGGTAAACCTCTATAGATTTAAATTATTAGCTTGATTAACCAAGTCTATTAAATTAGAGACGTTTAACTTTTTCATTAATCTTGCTTTATATGTACTTACCGTTTTTTCATTAATATCTAATTCTTCAGCAACTTCTTTGTTCCGTCTACCATTAGAAAGAAGTTTTAAAACTTCTACTTCTCTTGTAGATAGTTTTTTAAAATAACCTCCTTTGCTTTTAGTTTTATTTAATGCAATTTTTTTAGATAGAGAAGGACTTAAATAAACGCCTCCTAAATGCACTTTCATTATTGCATCTTTTAAAGTTAATAAGTCTTCTTTTTTAGATATAAATCCATCTGCGCCAGCTTTAATAGTGCTTATAGCATAAACATCTTCTTGCTGTCCAGAATAAATAATTTTTTTTACGTTAGGGTATTCTTTTTTTAAGCGTCTTAAAACGCTTATCCCATTAAGTTTAGGTAAGTCAATGTCACACATTATAATGTCTACGTAGTATTCATTTAAAACGTCAAAGATAGCTTCTCCGTCTGCTACAGTTGCAACAATTTTTACATCTCTAGAATCTGAAAAGACCAATTCTATCCCTTTAGTAATAATAGGGTATTGGTCTGCAACCAATAATTTGACCATATTGTACGATTTTTTTATCTATCAAAAGTAAGATAGACTGGTTATAGAATAATTAATAGCATTCTAAAGTTATGTAAAAAACAGAAAAAAACAAAGTAAATTAAGGTGTTATAACAAAAAGTTAGGGATTTCACACACAGGTATAGGATTCATTTTGTGTAAGTTTCTGGTATTGTAAGATTTATATATTTTAAAAACTTCTTTTTCTCTTCCCGTAAAATCAGAAATCTGTTTTCCTTTGGCATCCATAGTCATAGCCCATTCTAACTCAGGATAGCTAGCGCCTATTTGGTCTTCGTCGCTTCTTGCGTCACCAAATAATCCATCGCTTGGTGCTGCCTTAATTATTGATTTTGGGACGTGTAAAAATTCGCCAATTTTATAAACCTGACTCTTCATTAAATCGGCAATCGGACTTAAATCTACGCCGCCATCTCCGTATTTTGTGTAAAAACCAACACCAAAATCTTCAACTTTATTACCTGTACCAGCAACAAGTAATCCGTATAAACCAGCATGATAATATAAAGTAGTCATGCGTAATCTTGCTCTTGTGTTGGCAAGCGCCATGTCTACCGTATCTTGTTTGCCTTCTAAAGAAACTTCAGTTTTAAATTCTTCAAAAACAGGGGTTAAATCTACTCTAACATCATCAACATTATCATAACGTTCTTTAAGTTGTTTAATATGTTCTTGTGCTCTGCTTACGTGGCTAGCAGCTTGGTGTATTGGCATTTCTATGCATAAAACTTTTAAACCAGTTTCTGCACACAAAGTAGATGTTACTGCGCTGTCAATTCCGCCAGAAATACCAACAACAAAACCATTTACTTTTGCGTTATTAGCGTAGTCTTTTAACCAATTTACAATATGTTTAACAATTTTTTCTGTTTGCATAATAAAAGAATTTAAGTTAAAGTGTAGTACCTTTGTTTAACAAAAGTAAAGCTTTAAGTAATAAAAATTAAGAGAAGTTTAAGTCTATGAGAGTTTACATTTTTTGTGTTTTTGTTTTTTTTAGTCTGTTTTCTTGTGAAGACGATAATAAAATAGAAGAAGAAATATCTAAAATTAATGTGAATTTAGATGTAGAACGTTTTGATTTAGCATTTTCTAACACTTCTAAAGAAGATTTTCCAAAACTAAAAGAAGCATACCCGTTTATGTTTTCTAATAAATATGAAGATGAGTTTTGGTTAAACAGAATGACAGATACTTTAGATGTTTTAATTGCTGAAAAAACAAGAGAAGTCTTTCCTGATTTTAAAGATGAGACTGTCGAAATAAAAAAAATGTATCAACATCTAAAATATTATTTCCCAGATACTAAAGTCCCAAGAATAATAACCTTTAATGATAGAGTGGTATATCAAAATAGGGTTTTTGTAACAGATACTGTTACGTTAATAGAATTGGATACGTATTTAGGAAAAGATCATGAGTTTTATCAAGGTATGCAAAAGTATATAGCTAGTAATATGGAGTCAGAATATATAGTTTCAGACCTATCTGAAGCTTATGCTAAAAAAATGATTTTAGATGGCAAACGTAAAAACTTGTTAGAAGAAATGATTTACCACGGAAAGATACTGTATTTCAAAGACATGATTATTCCGTTTAAAACTGATGCAGAAAAAATAAAATACACACCAGAGCAAATAGAATGGGTAAAATCTAATGAAGAGTACATCTGGCGTTACTTTGTAGATAAAGAGTTACTTTTTAGTACAGATGCAAAATTACCTGGTAGGTTTATTAATCCAGCTCCTTTTTCTAAATTTTATTTAGAGCAAATTGATAACGAATCGCCTGGTCGTGTAGGAAGATACATAGGTTGGCAAATTGTAAAATCTTATGCAGAAAAGAACGACATAGATTTTGTACAGTTGTTAAATACACCAGCACAAACAATTTTTAATAAAGCAAAATATAAACCAAATTAATAATGGCAAATATTAAATCAGAAATAAAATTAAACGTAGAATTAGATGAAAATCGTGTTCCAGAAAAATTAAACTGGACAGCACAAGATGGCGGAATAACAAATGCAGAAGCTAAAGCAATGATGCTTTCTGTTTGGGATAGTAAAGCGCAAGAATCTTTAAGGATAGATTTATGGACAAAAGATATGCCTGTAGATGAAATGAAAGTATTTTTTCATCAAACATTAGTAGCTATGAGCAACACATTTCATAGAGCAACACAAGACGAAAAAATGTCTGCAACAATGAAAGATTTTTGTGATTACTTTGCAGAAAAACTTGAATTGAAAAAATAACCGCATCATAATTTAAAATAAAAAAACCGAAGCTATTTGCTTCGGTTTTTTTTATTGAATACTTTATAGATTATTCACCTAAAAACGGATATCTGTAATCTGTTGGTGTTACAAATGTTTCTTTAATCATTCTTGGTGATACCCAACGTAATAAATTTAAAGCACTTCCTGCTTTATCGTTAGTTCCAGATGATCTTGCACCACCAAAAGGTTGTTGTCCTACAACAGCACCAGTTGGTTTATCGTTAATGTAGAAGTTACCAGCACAATTTTGTAATGCTTTTGTTGCTTCTACAATAGCATATCTGTCTTGTGCTAAAATAGCTCCTGTTAAAGCATACTCGCTAGTGCCATCTACTAATTCTAAGGTTTCAGAGAATTGATCATCTTTAAACACGTAAATAGTAATTACAGGACCAAAAAGTTCTTCTTGCATTGTTGTATATTTTGGATCTGTTGTTAAAAGTACAGTTGGTTCAATAAAATAACCTTTACTTTTATCGTAATTTCCACCAGCTATAACTTCAACATTATCATCAGCTTTAGCTTGGTCAATATACTTTGCTAATTTATCAAAAGAACCTTCGTGTATTACAGCAGTAAAGAAGTTACTCATATCTTCTGGAGAACCCATTTTAAATGACTTTACATCTTCAACTACGTAATCTTTAACTTGGTCCCAAATACTTTCAGAGATGTATGCTCTAGAAGCTGCGCTACATTTTTGACCTTGAAACTCAAATGCGCCTCTAACAATTGCAGTAGCGACTTGTTTTGGGTTTGCAGTTTTATGTGCAACAATAAAATCTTTCCCTCCAGTTTCACCTACAATTTTAGGGTATGTTTTGTAGTTGTGAATGTTGTTACCTATTTTTTTCCATAATTCTTTAAAGATGAAAGTAGATCCTGTAAAGTGTAATCCTGAAAAATCTGGACTGTCTAAAACAGTATCTGTTATCATCACTGGATCACCAAAAACAACGTTAATTACACCGTCTGGTACACCAGCTTCTTTAAATACATCCATTACAACTTTAGCAGAGTAGATTTGTGAGTCACTTGGTTTCCAAACCACAACATTACCCATCATAGCCATACAAGAAGGTAAGTTTCCTGCAATTGCAGTAAAGTTAAATGGAGTTACTGCGTATGTGAATCCTTCTAACGGACGATATTCTAAACGGTTCCAAGCATCACTTGTGCTTTCTGGTTGGTCGTGATAAATATCTGTCATGTATTGCACGTTAAAACGTAAAAAATCAATTAACTCGCAAGCAGAATCAATTTCAGCTTGGTGTATTGTTTTTGATTGTGCAATCATGGTTGCTGCATTAATTTTTGCACGGTATGGACCAGCAATTAATTCTGCAGCTTTTAAAAATATAGCAGCACGTTGTTCCCAAGGTGTGTTAGCCCATGTTTTTCTAGCTTCTAATGCAGTTGCAATAGCTTCGTCAACATGTTTTTTTTCAGCTAAATGGTAGGTTCCAACAACATGTTTATGGTCGTGAGGCGGAGACATTGTTCTTGTGTTTCCTGTAGTAACATCTTTACCATTAATATACATTGGTACATCAATAGTCGTGTTAATCATTTCTTTGTATGCTTTTAAAACTGCTTCGCGTTCTGGCGAGCCTGGAGCATAGCTTTTTACTGGTTCATTAACAGCAATAGGTACGTTAAAAAATCCTTTTCCCATAGTTTAATGTTGTGTTTTTAATTCAAAATTTTGTCACACAAAGGTACAATTTTTTTATGGGTAAAAGTATGTTTTTAGGAATAGTTAATGGGTAATGTAAATGCTTGTTTGGAAGCGTATTATTTAAAAATAATTAGTTAATAGCAAATGGAGCACTAAGGTGAAACTTAGGAATAGCTACCTCGAAGTTTTTGGTGGTTGCAAAATTAACCATGTTGTAAAATCCTGACATAGCTCCAAATGGAGATGTTAATAAGCAACCAGAAGAATAGGTGTGAGATTCACCAGGTTTAATTACAGGTTTTTGACCAATTACGCCTTCGCCTTCAACTTCTTCAATGTTGTTTAAAGCATCGTAAATTGTCCATTTTCTTGAATTAAGTTGGACAGCATCTTTACCTTGGTTTTCAATAGTTACTTGATAACCAAAAGCAAAATGAAGTTTGTAGTTTTTGTAAAACGTACCTTCAAAATTTGTTTCTACCGAAATTTTTATGCCTTTAGTAATTTGCTGTACCATAATATATTAACTGGTTTTCTGCTATTGCAAAAATAGCAAATTATCAGTTAAGTTGATTGTTTTTAATGTTTATTAGAATAATTTTAAGATTAATTGGTGATTCCAACCGAGTTTTTTTCGCCTAAACCAATTACTTTATCATATCTAGCACCAAGTTCTCTATAATAAACTATAACTTTATAATTATTTTCTGTTTGCCAAAAACTTCCGCCTATTTTATCATGATCTATGGAGTTGTCTTTATTTAAAATAACATATTTGTAGTTATAAAAACCTTGTTTTAATATAAATGAAGTGGTATAAATATCTTCTTCTTCAAAAAACTCCATTCTTGTAGCATCTTCAAGTTCGTAATTATTGAAATTTCCGTAAACAAAAATATCTTGACCATCTTCTAATTTTGGGTATTGAAGACTAAAATGAACTTCGGCATAATCTGCTTCTACATCAGGATTATCAACGTCTAATGCAGTAATAACGAAATTACCGTTAATGTCAGGATTGTATGTGTATTTTTGATTTGCTCTTGATACGTTTGTAAATAAATAAGAGTGGTATAAGTCTTGTAAATCAATAAATTGAACGCCATTACTTGCGGCTCTTATTTCTTTGTTTTCAAAAAAGAAAAATTCGTTACCTCCATAAAAGCTAGACTTTTCATTATACCTGTATGTAAGTTCGTTTGCCAAAATGTATTGAGGTTTTAAATCGGTTATGGCAGTTTTTAAATTATTGTTTTGAATAACTACTGTTTTTACAGTTTCTTTTGGGTTTACAAACTGAATTTGACTAGAGTTAATGGTAATATCTACAGATTGTTTTTTGTCAATTTCTTTAACGTTTCTGGATCGTCTTATTGCAACACCAACATCAGCTAACTGTTCGTAAACCATAAATTTTCTAGAGAAAATTATATCGTCATAATCATCATAAATGGTAATCATATAGTTGCCTGTAACCTTAATGGCTTGCGTGTATTGATTAGGTATAGTTAATTTATAATGCGAGTAAGTTTGTAGTGTGTTAAATGAGTTTTGGTAGTTTCTTATGCGTTGTTCATCAAAGCCATCTAAGTATTCAGATTCTACTAATTGCGATGGTGTCCAGTCAAAATTATAATGTTTAATCTCGTAATAATAATCGTCTTCATTTCCATTAAGAGCATCAAATTCAAGTTGTAAGGATTCGCCTAATTTTATGATTGGAAGTTGGCTTTCTGCAGTCCCGCCATTAAAATAAATGGTTTTAATATAGTCAGGAGGAATAATTTCTTCAACTTGTGAAAAGCCAAATAAAGGAAAGATTAATAGCAATATAAGTTGTTTAATTTTTTGTTGCATTTAACGAAGATTTTATATAACAAATATAAACAAAATCTGTGCCTTAAAGTTTTTCTTGATTATTTATGATATAATTATGTATTTATTCTTAAATTTGCACGGATTTTTGATTCCTCAAAACTCAATCAGTATAACTATTAACTAATAGATTTATAACATGTCAAACGACATTAAGATTAAAAAAGGTCTAGATATAAAGTTAGAAGGAGAAGCAGAAAAGGCTACTGAAAATGCCATAGTAAGCAACTTTTACGCTATTAGACCAGAAGATTTCCATCAAGTTACTCCAAAATTAGTTGCTAGAGAAGGAGATAAAGTAAAAGCAGGAAGTACTGTTTTTTATGATAAATCCGACGAAAGTGTAAAATTTGTTTCTCCTGTTTCTGGAGAAATCGTTGAGATAGAACGTGGAGCTAAAAGAAGAATTTTAACAATCAAAATTAAAGCAGACAAAGAGCAAGCTTACGAAGATTTTGGAAAGTTAGACGTACAGTCTGCAAATGCAGAAGCAGTAAAGTCTAGGTTATTAGAATCAGGTTGTTGGGCTTTTATCAAACAACGTCCTTACGATGTTGTTGCAAAGCCAAATGGTATACCAAAGTCTATCTTTATCTCAGCTTATGCAAGTGCACCATTAGCAGCAGATTTAGATTATACACTGCAAGGTAAAGAAGCTGAGCTTCAAGCTGCAGTAACTGCTTTAAGTAAGTTAACAGAAGGAGCAGTGCATGTTTCTGTTGGTAAAAATGGTAACTCACCATTAGCTAACTTAAATAATGTAACAGTACACAAAGTGTCTGGTCCGCATCCATCTGGTAATGTAGGAACACAAATCAACAAAATAGATCCGATTAATAAAGGTGAAGTTGTTTGGACAGTAAATGCACAAGATTTAGTAATCATAGGAGAATTACTTTTAACAGGAAAGTTTAATGCAGAACGTGTTATCGCGCTAGCAGGAGCATCTGTTAAAAAGCCAAGATATTTCCGTACTAAAATAGGAAGTGAAGTGTCTACTATGATTTATGATAATGGTGTTGATAAAGATGGTAATGACCGTATTATTTCAGGAAATGTCTTAACAGGAAAGCAAGTTAAACCAGACGGATATTTAGATTACTACAGTAACATAATTACGGTAATTCCTGAAGGAGACGATTACGAATTTTTTGGTTGGAATAAGCCTGTATTTAATAAAATATCTACATCAAGAGCTTTAACTTTTTCTTGGTTATCGCCAAACAAAAAATATAACTTAGATACTAATACTAACGGAGAGCATAGAGCTTTTGTAGTAACAGGAAGTTATGAAGAAGTGTTTCCTTTAGATATTTATCCATTACAAATCTTAAAATCTTGTATGTATAAAGATTTAGATGAAATGGAAGCTTTAGGGATGTATGAGGTTGCACCAGAGGATTTTGCTTTAACAGAATTTATTTGTGTGTCAAAACAACCACATCAAAAAATAATTAGAGAAGGATTAGACTTAATGCTTAAAGAAATTGGATAATGGGTTTAAAAAGTAACTTACACAATTTAAAAGAAAAGTATAAAGGCACCAAAATGGCGCCAGCTTTTAATGCTATACATACTTTTTTATATCTGCCAAATGAAACGACTCATGGAGGAACTCATGTAAAGGCAGCAGACGATTTAAAGCGTACAATGAATACTGTAATCATGGCATTAATACCATGTTTAATCTTCGGTATTTTTAACGCAGGTTACCAACATTATGCAGCTATTGATGCAGCTGCAGGTATTACAAGAGAAGTATCCTTATTCGGAAACTTTTTAACTTGGGATAACTTTGTAGTTGGTGCTTGGACAGTGTTGCCTTTAGTTATAGTGTCTTACGGAGTTGGTCTTTTAATCGAATTTATTTTCGCAGTAATTAAAGGTCACGAAGTAGAAGAAGGATACTTAGTAACAGGTATGTTAGTACCATTAATTGTACCAGTAGACATTCCGTTATGGATGTTAGCAGTTGCAGTTGTTTTTGGTGTTATCATAGGTAAAGAAGTTTTTGGTGGTACAGGAATGAATATCTTAAACCCAGCATTAACTATTCGTGCATTCTTATTCTTTGCTTATCCAACTTGGATGTCAGGAGATAAAGTATGGGTACATGAAGCTGTAGAGAGAGCAGGTACACCAGATGCTATTTCAGGAGAAACTATTTTAGGTAATCTAGCACAAGGTAAAGCTGCAGGTTATGAGGTAATGGATATGTTTTTCGGATTTATTCCAGGATCTGTAGGAGAGACTTCAGCGTTATTAATTCTATTAGGAGGTTTATTCTTAATCTTTACTAAGATAGGAAGTTGGAGAATAATGTTATCATCAGTACTTGGTGCATTAGCAATGGGATTAATCTTTAATGGTGTTGTTAGCTCTGGTTGGATTACAGAATCTAGCAAGTTTTATGGACTAATGAGTACCGAGTTTTGGCACCACTTATTAATAGGAGGTTTTGCTTTTGGTACTGTATTTATGGCAACAGATCCAGTAACAGCATCTCAAACAAATAAAGGAAAATGGATTTACGGATTTTTAGTAGGTTTCTTATCTATTATGATTCGTGTATTTAACCCAGCATACCCAGAAGGAGTAATGTTAGCTATTCTTTTAATGAATGTTTTTGCTCCAACTATTGATCATTACGTTGTACAAGGAAATGTAAAACGTAGAATGAAACGTTTAAAAGTTAAAACCGCATAGTGATGTCAAGCAGAACAGAAAGTAATTTATATACGGTATTATTTGCTATAGGAATGGTAGTTGTTGTTGGTGCTTTATTAGCATTTACTGCAGCATCTTTAAAGCCAACTATAACAGAAAACGAAAGAATGGAAAAGCAACAAAACATTCTTTACGCTATGGGAGTAAATGACAATGGTGAAACAGATGTTACATTTATTTCTACAGATAAAGTAAGTGAAGCTTTTTCAAAATACATCACTAAGCAAGTTGTGATAGACGGTAATGATGTAAAAGAAAACAACGAAGCTTACTTAATCGATGTTAAAAAAGAACAAGCAAAAGCAAAAAATGGAGGAACAAGACGCTTACCTTTATTTATTGGAGAAAAAGATGGTAAAACATTTTATGTAGCACCAATATATGGTAAAGGACTTTGGGATGCTATTTGGGGCTATGTTGCTATGGATAAAGACATGGTTGTTCAAGGTGTATATTTTGATCACAAAGGAGAAACACCTGGTTTAGGAGCAAACATTAAGCAACGTTATTTTATGGATGACTTTTATGGCGAGCACTTATTAACAGATAATGGTACGTTCAAAGGTATAACAGTTGCCAAAGGAAATAACGATCCTAAAAACGAAGACAAAACAGATTATGAGGTTGATGCTCTAGCAGGAGCTACCATTACTGGTAATGGAGTAAGTGCTATGATTAAAAATGACTTAAAGTTATACATGCCTTATTTTGAAACATTAAAAAATCAAGCGAATTAATTATGGGACTACTTTCAAAAAAAGACGCTAAATTAATTACAGATCCATTAGCAGATAATAACCCAATTACTATTCAGGTATTAGGTATTTGTTCTGCATTAGCAATTACTGCAGAGCTTAAAGCTTCTATAGTAATGGCAATTTCTGTATTATTTGTATTAGGAGTTGGTAACGTTGTTATCTCTTTAATGAGAAATATCATACCTTCAAAAATTAGAATTATAGTACAACTTATTGTTGTAGCTGCTCTTGTAATTATTGTAGATCAAGTACTAAAAGCTTTTGCTTACGAGTTAAGTAAAACACTTTCTGTATTCGTTGGTTTAATTATTACAAACTGTATCATTATGGGACGTTTTGAAGCATTTGCTTTAGGTAATGGACCGTGGAAATCTTTCCTTGATGGAATAGGTAACGCATTAGGATACGGTGTTATATTAATAATAGTAGGTTTTTTTAGAGAACTATTAGGTTCTGGTACTTTATTAGGATTTAAAGTTTTAGGAGATCCAATCGAAAAATCAGGATTGTATGCAATAGGATATGAAAATAACGGATTTATGTTATTATCGCCAATGGCATTAATTGTTGTAGGAATTATTATTTGGGTACAACGTAGCAGAAACAAAGATTTAATAGAAGACTAAACATTGACTCGTTTTTTGAAGTATACTTCAAAAAGACATCAAAAAATAACATATGGAACATATAGAATTATTTTTCAAATCAATCTTTATAGATAACATGGTATTTGCAACATTCCTTGGGATGTGTTCTTACCTTGCAGTATCTAAAAAAGTATCAACAGCTGTAGGTTTAGGTGCTGCAGTAATCTTTGTATTAGCAGTTACTGTGCCTATAAACTGGCTTTTAGATCAATATGTATTACAACCAGGTGCATTATCTTGGTTAGGAGAAGAATATGCTAGTTATGATTTAAGTTTCTTATCATTTATCATGTTTATTGCAACTATTGCAACCATGGTACAATTAGTAGAAATTGTTGTAGAAAAGTTTTCACCTTCATTGTATAATTCACTAGGTATATTTTTACCGCTAATTGCAGTAAACTGTGCAATTTTAGGAGGATCTTTATTTATGCAGTCAAGAGAAATCGAAACTATAGGTTTAGCATTTAATTATGGTATAGCTTCTGGTATAGGTTGGTTCTTAGCAATTTTAGCTATCGCAGCAATCCGCGAAAAGATTCGTTATTCTAACGTACCAGCTCCTTTAAGAGGACTAGGAATTACATTTATTATTACTGGTCTTATGGCAATTGGATTTATGAGTTTTGGAGGAATGTTAACTGGAGGAGATGATGAAGGTTCTAAAAAAACAGAACAAGCAGCTCAAATTGAAAAGCAAGATAAAACCGAAACTAAGGTTATAGAGAATAACTCAACTATAGCTAACAATACAACAGTAGAGTAATATGATTTTAGCAGCAAGTACATTAGGAACAGTTTTAACAACTGTTATCGCATTCTTAGTAATAACATTGGTATTAGTATCATTATTATTATATGTTAAGCAAAAATTATCACCATCAGGTCCTGTAACTATAAAAATAAATGGTGAAAAAGAAATTGAAGTATCATCAGGTGGTACATTATTATCAACATTAGGTAACCAAAAAATATTCTTGCCATCTGCATGTGGTGGTGGTGGAACTTGTATCCAATGTGAATGTCACGTTTTAGATGGTGGTGGAGAAGCTTTACCAACAGAAACACCTCACTTTACAAGAAAAGAATTACAACACGGTGCACGTTTAGCTTGTCAAGTAAAAGTTAAACAAGACATGGAAATTACGATACCAGAAGAAGTATTTGGTATCAAAAAATGGGAAGCAACAGTTGTACGTAATTACAATGTAGCCTCTTTTATTAAAGAGTTTGTAGTTGAAATCCCTGAGGATATGAATTACAAGGCTGGTGGATATATTCAAATTGAAATTCCTAAATGTGAAGTGAAATATTCAGATATGGATATTACCGCACATCCAGAAGAACACGATTCACCAGATAAGTTTCAGGCAGAATGGGATAAATTCAATTTATGGCCATTAGTAATGAAAAATGATGAAACTGTAGAACGTGCTTACTCTATGGCTTCTTACCCAGCAGAAGGTAGAGAGATTATGTTAAATGTTCGTATTGCAACGCCACCATGGGATAGAAATAAAAATGGATGGATGGACGTAAACCCAGGTGTAGCATCATCATACATATTTAACTTAAAGAAAGGTGATAAGTGTGTAATCTCTGGACCTTATGGTGAATTCTTTATTAACGAATCTGATGCAGAAATGCTTTACGTTGGTGGAGGAGCAGGTATGGCACCAATGCGTTCTCACTTATATCATTTATTCAAAACATTAAAAACAGGACGTAAAGTAACATATTGGTATGGTGGTCGTTCTAAGCGTGAATTATTCTATATTGAACATTTCCGTGAGTTAGAAAGAGATTTCCCTAACTTTAAATTTTACTTAGCTCTTTCAGAACCTTTAGAAGAAGATAACTGGAAAGTTAAGAAAGATATACATGATGAAGAAGGAGATGGTTTTGTAGGGTTTATTCACAATTGTGTAATAGATAATTACTTAAATCATCATGATACACCAGAGGATATAGAGTTATATTTCTGTGGTCCTCCTTTAATGAATAAAGCAGTACAAAAAATGGGTGAAGATTTTGGTATTCCAGATGAAAACATCCGATTTGATGACTTTGGAGGATAGAAACTTTCCAAAAATATTAAAAAGCTCAATACGAAAGTATTGAGCTTTTTCGTTTTTATTAAATGAAAAAAATTACTCTAATACTAATCATCATTATTGCTCTTGTATTTTTAGGTTTTAATAATAGAAAAACTTCATTTGTAAAAGGACTTGTAAAACCAACATCTTCATTGATTAATGAAGATGGCTTAACAATAAAATCACGTGTCAAAGTTCCTGATGGTTTTACACGTGTATCTTACCCAAAAGGATCATTTCAAGAGTATTTACGTAATTATAAACTTAAAACCTTTGGTAGTAAAATTATAAACTATGATGGCTCAGAATACTTTTGGCAATCTGGACATATTGGTATTTTAGAAATACCTGTAACTACAAATGGTTTGCAGCAATGTGCAGATGCATTAATACGTGTTAGAAGTGAATATTTATGGGATAACAACAGAAAAGACGAAATAGGTTTTAATTTTACTAGTGGACATTATTGTTCTTGGAAATACTACTCAGAAGGATACCGTCCAAAAATTAATGGTAGTAAAGTAAGTTTTCATAAAACAGCAAAAGCAGACTATAGCAAAGCCAATTTTTATAAATATTTAGATTTAATTTATATGTATTCTGGTACGTTGTCGTTGTATAACGAGTTAGAAAAAATCACTTCAATTAAAGATTTGAAAATAGGAGATATGCTTATTCGTGGCGGTACGCCAGGTCATGTAGCTATTATTTGTGATGAAATTATAAATGAAAAAGGAGAAAAACGCTTTCTGCTTTTTCAAGGTAATACGCCAGCACAAAGTGTGCATTTAATAAGAAATTTAGAAGATAGTAAAATGTCACCGTGGTATGATTTAAAGATGAATGCGATAATACCTGTTTCTAATTATACCTTTTCAAATTCAAAATTTGTACGTTTTAAATAACTATTTTTTGTAATCGAATCTTTAAATATATTAGAATAATCCATAATGTTTTCAATGTTATCAAAAACGCAAAGCACCTTAATTGCTTCATTTAAACCATTAAATAAAGTGTCTTTATGCGTTGAGTTTTTTGGTTTTTTATGCTTGTGATGTAATGGCAATTGGTAACCGCAACCTTTTAAAAATGCAGCTTCAATTTTTAGTAATTCTAAAGGTGAATACCCATTAAATGTTCTACCCAAATTTTGATGTACTAATCCAAGGTAATTCAACTTTAAAGAACCATGATCATCAGATAAATGTTTCCAAGCGTCTTTTTGGTCTAAAATATTTCCAACAGCACATTGTTTGCAGCATTCAGGATTTAATGTGTTTTCATTAAAAGCTATATATAGTTTATTTATAGCGTTTTCAAATCTTTTAGTCGTTTTCATTTTTAATTTCTTAACGATTTTCTTCTTTTAAAATAAGAAAATTTCAGCAAATAAATGTTAAAGCGTATTTTTGTGCTATGAGTAAACCGTTAACAAAACAAGAACTACATAATTTAGCGATGAATCATGTTGGAAAAGATTTAGAACAACGTGGTTTTGAATTTATAGCAATAAACAGTAAGCTAAAAAAACATCCGCAATTTGTGTGTATGGATAAAAATAAACAGTACTATTTTGTTATTGTAAAAGCTGTGATTTTACCCGAAAATGCTAATAATTATGACATTGTTTGGATGGAATCTTTTAAAAAACATGCACAAGATCATAATGCCAAAATATTATATGCAGGTGTTGGTTTGGGTAATCCTAATGGCGAAGATTTACCAATTTACTTAAACGAAGAATACTTGATAGAATACAACGGTTTTCAGGTTATAGAAACTCATTTAAATTAAAATTTATGTTACATCGTTTTGCTTCAATTTTATTATTGTTAGTTGTTTTTATATCGTGTAAAAACGAACCTGAATTAGTAAAAATTCAAGGTCCTGTTTTTGGTACCTCGTATCAAATTCAATATTACGATTTAGACAATAAAAGTTATCAAAAACAATTTGATAGCATTTTTGAAGTATTAAACCAATCCATGTCAAACTACATTCCGTCTTCAAATATTTCAAAAATTAATAGAAACGAAATTGTAAATACAGATCCTCATTTTGACACTGTTTTTAAGGCAGCTAAGAAAATTTATAGAGAAACAGAAGGAGTTTTTGATCCAACCATTGGTAAGTTAGTAAACGCATGGAATTTTGGATCAGAGAATAATAAATCTGCTGTAGATAGTATTAAAGTGGATAGTTTAATGAAATCTGTAGGTTTTAATCGTGTTGGTGTTGTAAACGGAGTTATAATGAAACGCACTAATACGTTTATAGATTTTAATGCTATAGCTAAAGGTTATGGTGTAGATGTTATAGCAGATTTTTTAGAAAGTAAAGGCATAACTAATTATTTGGTAGATATAGGAGGAGAGTTAAGAGCTAAGGGAATAAATTTAAATAAACAAAAAGAATGGGCAATTGGCATAGAAAATCCAAATTTTGATGGCTCTCAAAGTTATTCTAAGATTATTGGTATTACAGATAAAGCTATGGCTACTTCAGGAACTTATAGAAAGTTTAAAGTAGACGAAAACGGAAATAAATACGCACACATAATAAACACAAAAACAGGTTATCCAACACGAACCAGAATCTTAAGCGCTTCTGTAATTACAGATAAATGTATGATGGCAGATGCTTATGCTACAGCATTTCAAGCCATGGGAATAAAAAAAGTAGATTACTTTTTAGCAAAACACCCAGAATTACAAGTGTATTTAATTTTTGAAAATGAAAAAGGTAAGTTAGAAACGAAGTCTTTTAATGGTTTCCCTGAATAAAATTAAAAGTTAATAGCTTTAAGTATTAATAACAACCAACCAGCTACGAAAAGTAGACCACCAATAGGCGTAATAGGTCCAAGAAACTTTATTTTCTTTCCTTTAGCATCACTTAAAACCAAACCGTAAATACTAAAAGAAAAAAGTGCAATACCTAAAGTGAAACACCAATACATTGCAGAAGTTGAAAACTGAAAATTAAAACCAAGAAGTAACAAAACAATAGCATGATACATTTGGTATTTTACACCAGTTTCAAAACTTTTAAGTTGATCATCTGATAAGATTTTCTTTAAAGCATGAGCTCCAAAAGCACCAAATATTATGGCTAACATGCCAAAAGATGCACCTGTAATGATAAAAACTTGTTGTGTCATAATAGTTTCTATTTGTAACAAACAGGAATAATTTCCCCTTTTGCTAAACGATATTTGTCTGTTTTTTCTGAAGAAAGTTTACTTGTATAATCTACTTCTTCAACTTTAAAACCTATGCTTCTAAGTTTATCAAAATAATCACGACCGTAAATGCGTACATGATCGTATTGACCAAAAATTTCAGCACGTTCTTTTTTGTCTGTAATGGTGTTATCCTCAAAAGTAGTTTCACGATTTAAGTCTTGCGGTATTTGCAAAATCGCCATTCCGTTTGGTTTTAAAACACGATACAACTCTTGCATCGCTTTAATATCATCAGAAATATGTTCTAAAACGTGATTACATAAAATAACGTCGTAAGTATTATCTTTAAAAGGCAAATCGCAAATATCTGCTTTTACATCTGCTAAAGGTGATAATAAATCGGTTGTCGTGTAATCTAAATTTTTAAGTTGCCTAAAGCGTTTGTAAAATGCTTGTTCTGGAGCAAAATGAAGTACTTTTTTATTAGAAGTAAAAAAATCGGTTTCATTTTTTAAATAGAGCCATAAAAGTCTATGTCTTTCTAAGCTTAATGTAGAAGGCGACAGTACATTAGGTCTTTGTTTGCCGTATCCATAAGGTAAAAAAGACTTAAAACCCTTGCCATCTATTGGGTCTGTATATTTTTTGCCTCTTAAAACAAAAGCTAAAACAGGTCTAACAATATAGCTTAACCTAATTAGCAATGGTCTTGGAATAAAATTAAGTATGTATTTAAAGAGTTTTTTTGACACTAATTTCACGAATTAACACAAATTATTACAAGACAATTCGTTTATATTTTAAACTTTCATCACCAAAATTAATTAATAAACCTAATTTTAATTTTGAGACAGCAAGATAGTTTAATGTTTGTTTTACATGAGCAGAACTTAAAGCTTCAATAGCTTTTAGTTCTAAAATTATTTTATCATCAATGATAAAATCTGCTTTATATTTATGAGGTAAAGTGTTTCCTTTATAGCTTATTGCAAATTTAGTTTCTCTAGAATAAGCTATATTGTTATCAATTAATTCGATTTCTAAAGCATCAGCATATACAACTTCATTAAAACCTTTTCCAAGTTGGTTATGTACTTCCATACAAAGACCAATTATCTTATAAGCTTCATCTTTATAAATTAAATTTTTCAATAGAAAGTGAATTATTAGTGAGAATTAGTGTAATTCGTGTCTTTAGGTCTATAAAACTAAAGCTTGCTGTCTAAATTCATCTTCCTCGTTACTTTCAATACCTAAAGTGTCATAAATGTATTTAAAAGTAGATAATAGCTCTGGTTTACCATCTACAATAGCAACATCATGCTCGAAATGTGCGCTAGGTTTACCATCTAAAGTTGTAATTGTCCAGCCATCACGGTGTTGTTTAATTCGTTTTGTTCCCATGTTTATCATAGGCTCAATAGCTACAACCATACCTTCAATAAACTTTTTTCCTCTTCCTCGTTTTCCGTAATTTGGCATTTCTGGATCTTCGTGCATAGTTCGGCCTAATCCATGACCAACTAATTCTCTTACCACGCCAAAACCATGATCTTCGCAATATTTTTGAATAGCGTAACCTACATCTCCAACGCGGTTTCCTAATTTAAACTCTTTGATACCAACATACAAAGATTCTTTAGTAACTTGAAGTAGTTTTTCTGTTTCAGGATCAATTTCACCTACAGCAAATGTGTAAGCATGATCACCGTAAAAACCATCTAAAATAGCACCACAATCTATAGATATTATATCTCCTTCTTCAAGTGGCTTGTCGTTAGGAATACCATGTACCACTTGTGAGTTAGGACTCATACAAAGTGTGTTAGGAAAATCGTATAGCCCTAAAAATCCAGGTATAGCTCCAAGATCTCTTATGTGTTCTTCTGCAATTTTATCTAGTTGAAGTGTTGTTACACCAGGTTTTACAGCTTTAGCAACTTCGCCTAAAGTTTTAGACACTACTAAAGCGGCTTGGCGCATTAATTCAATTTCTTCTTTTGTTTTTACTATAATCATAATCTCTAAAATATCTGCAAATATACTTAAAATAAAAGTCAATTTTCTTTTAGAAACATGACTTTTAGCAGGATTTATCTATACTAAGCATTGTAATTTTGTAAAATAAAAACAAAGTTAATATGTATTCACCAGTAACCGCAGAAGAAGCAGTAAAAGTTATAAAGTCTAATGATAGAGTATATGTGCAAGCTGCAGCAGCTGCACCGCAATCTTTAGTAAAAGCAATGTCTGCCAGACACGAAGAACTAAAAAATGTTGAAATATGCCACTTACATACCGAAGGTGAAGCACCTTATTCAAATCCGGAGCTTAAAGATAGTTTTCATGTTAACTCATTTTTTATAGGTAAAAATGTACGTCATACTTTAAAAGCAGGAAATGGCTCTTACACACCAGTTTTTTTAAGTGAATTACCGCTTCTGTTTAAAAGAAATATAATTGATTTAGATGTAGCTTTAATCCATGTATCGGTACCAGATAGACATGGATATTGTTCTTTAGGCGTTTCTGTTGAAGCAACATTAGCAGCAATAGATAATGCAAAAATTGTAATAGCTCAAATTAATAAATATATGCCACGTACACATGGTGCTGGTATTATTCATATTTCTGAAATTGATCAATTTGTAGAACATCACGAACCATTACCAAGTCACGATGCATTACCACCTAATGAAGTTGAAGCAAAAATAGGCGAATATGTAGCCAATTTAATTGAAGATAGAAGTACGTTGCAAATGGGAATTGGAAGCATTCCAAATGCAGTTTTAGCTCGATTAACTAATCACAAAGACTTAGGTTTACATACCGAAATGTTTTCTGATGGTGTTATAGATTTAATCTTAAAGGATGTAATTAATGGTAACTATAAAGAAATTAATCGTGGTCGTGCTTTGGCTACTTTTTTAATTGGTTCGCAAAAGTTATATGATTATGTAGACGATAACCCATT
Organism: Mesoflavibacter sp. CH_XMU1422-2; assembly: GCF_037029245.1. Taxonomy (NCBI): domain Bacteria; kingdom Pseudomonadati; phylum Bacteroidota; class Flavobacteriia; order Flavobacteriales; family Flavobacteriaceae; genus Mesoflavibacter; species Mesoflavibacter sp. CH_XMU1422-2. Next base: position 365,529 of record NZ_JAYMEE010000092.1, read on the forward strand.
TATAGAAATGCGTGCATCAAATTACACAAACGATGTTTCGATTATTAAACAAAATCCAAAAATGGTAGCCATTAATTCTGCTATTGAAGTAGATGTGACGGGACAAGTTTGTGCAGATTCTATTGGTGCGCATATGTATTCTGGAGTTGGTGGACAAATGGACTTTATTAGAGGCGCATCTTTAAGTGAAGGCGGTAAAGCAATTATAGCATTACCATCTGTAACTAGAAATGGTATTAGTCGAATTGTACCATCTTTAAAACCAGGTGCTGGTGTAGTAACTACTAGGTCGCACGTACATTATGTTGTAACAGAATTTGGTGTGGCTAGCCTTTATGGGAAAACTATTAAAAAGCGTATAAAAGCTTTGGTTAATATAGCTCATCCAGATCACAGAGAAGAAATAGATAAAGCGTATTTTGAAATGATTGGTTGTTAAAATTTAAACCAGCCTTTTTTCTTAGGTTTTGATTGTTGCGGTGTTTGGTTGGTAAGCATTTGATAAATTTCTCCCCAACCTAAAATACCACCAATATTACGATCGTCTATAAATAAATCGGCATTAATTTTTCGGCTTACATCACCTTTAAACGTTTCTTCAGGAAAACTTTTATTTACAGCGTAAAAGTCTATACCGTTGTCTTTACAGAAATTAACAGCTTCCTCTAGACGTTTACCATGTCTATAGGTCCAAAGTATAAGTCGATGACCATCATTTTGAAGACATTTTAAGGTTTCAAAAGCAAACAAACGAGGTTTGCCTATACCTGGATATGCATCTTCTACAATAGTGCCATCAAAATCTACAGCTATTATTTTTCCTTGTATATTCATTTATATAGAAATAAGATTGTAAAAGTACAATAAATTTAATTTTTTGAATTTAAAATTCAATTGATTTAAAATGAAAAATCCGCTTCAATACGAAGCGGATTTTTTAATTACAATTATATTTATTTAGTATTAAACTAAAGGTTTTTGCGTCATCGCTTCAGGTTGCTTTACACCCATTAACTTTAAGATAGTTGGTGCCATATCTCCTAAAATACCGTTTTCTATATGTTTTAATTCGTTATCAATTAAAATAACAGGGACAGGATTTGTAGTATGTGCTGTGTTTGGGCTACCATCAGGATTTATCATAGTTTCGCAATTACCATGATCGGCAATTAAAAGTGTTGTATAACCGTGATCTAATGCAGTTGTTACCACTTTTTCAACACATTTATCTACTGCTTCGCAAGCTTTAATTGCAGCGTCCATAACACCAGTGTGACCAACCATATCACCGTTTGCAAAATTTAAACAAACAAAATCTGTTGTTTCATTTTCTAATTCTGGTACTAAAGCATCTGTAAGCTCGTAAGCACTCATTTCTGGTTTTAAATCGTAGGTTGCTACTTTTGGTGAATTTTTTAAAATACGTTTTTCACCATCAAAAGGTGTTTCGCGTCCTCCAGAAAAGAAAAATGTAACGTGTGGATATTTTTCAGTTTCAGCAATTCTGATTTGTGTTTTATTATGTTTTTCTAAAACTTCACCTAAAGTATCTGTTAAATTTTCTTTGTTGAAAACTACGTTTATGCCTGTAAACGTTTCGTCATAATTTGTTAAAGTCACGTAGTATAAATTCAACTTATGCATGTTTTGCTCATGAAAATCACGTTGTGATAATGCTTCTGTTAATTCGCGACCACGATCTGTTCTAAAGTTGAAAAATATAACTACATCATCTTCTTTAATAGTAGCTATTGGGTTACCATTAGTATCTGTTTTGATGATTGGTTTGATAAATTCGTCTGTGATATCATTATCGTAATTTGTCTGAATTTTATTAGATAAATCCTGTGTTTTTTCACCTAAACCATTAACAATAGCATCATACGCTAGTTTAATACGTTCCCAACGTTTGTCTCTGTCCATTGCATAATAACGACCAGTTATACTTGCAATTTTTGTGTTTGTATTTGAAGTGAAATTTTCTAAATCTTCAATAAATCCTTTACCAGATTTTGGGTCTACATCACGACCATCTGTAAACGCATGAACAAAACTGTTTGTTACTCCAGCATTTTGAGCAGCTGTAATTAATCCCTTAATATGGTTAATGTGCGAGTGTACGCCACCACTACTTACTAATCCTAAAAAATGAACATTTTTACCTTCCGCTTTAGCGTAATTAAAAGCATCTATTAATACTTGTTCTTTGGCAAGTGTGTTATTTTCTACAGCAAGATTAATTTTTGCTAAGTCTTGATAAACAATGCGTCCTGCACCAAGATTCATGTGGCCAACTTCACTGTTCCCCATTTGTCCTTCTGGAAGACCAACATGCAGTCCATCTGTACGCAGTTGTGCGTTAGGAAATTTAGTGTATAAACTGTCTATAAAAGGTGTGTTAGCATTATCTATTGCCGATACTTTTGGGTCTGGAGATTTTCCCCAACCATCTAGTATCATTAAGATGACTTTTTTATTCATTACTGTAAGTTTTATTATAACAAATATAAAAACAAAAGTCCTGCATTTGCAGGACTTTGTTGGTTTTCTACTAAATCGTTTTAGTTTATTGTGTATTTTTTAATAGAGGCTTTAATTTTTTCAATTCTATTTTCTGGATCGGGATGAGTACTCTGGAATTCTGGTACGCGATTTGGACCAGCTGCTTGTTTTAAAATTTGCATAACGCCAATCATTTCTTCTGGATCATACCCAGAACGCATCATAAAACGTACACCTAAGTCGTCACTTTCTAACTCATCACCACGACCATTTTTTAATAGTTTAGACATGCCATATTGACTAACTACATCTCCCATATTACCGCCAACAGAACCTGCAGTTGATAAACCTTGCCAAAGCTCAGAATTTGCAATACGCTCTGCACTATGACGACCAATAACGTGACCAATTTCGTGCCCTAAAACACCAGCTAGTTGGTCTTCGTTTTCTAATTTAGAAAATAGGGCATAGGTGATAAAAATTTGTCCGCCAGGTAAGGCAAAAGCGTTAATAGTATTTTTATCTGCTAGTAAATGAAATTCATATTTATAAGGCGTGTCTTTTGCAACACTATTTTGTACTAATTTATTGCCAACTCTGTCTACAAATACTTGATACTCTTGGTTTGGATATAATCCACCATGTTGTGCCGCCATTTGATCTCGACTTTGCAAACCCATTTGAATTTCTTGGTCTGGCGTCATAGAGATTGCTTGTTTCTTTCCTGTGTACTCATTTGTTTCCATTGAGTTGTAATATTTAAACAAAGCAAATGCAGCAAGAAGAACACCAATTAGAAGTCTACCTTTAAAATTTCTCATGATAATTGATTTAGATAAAGCAAATTACGAAAGTTCAACGTTAAATGTTGAGTTTATTTTTTTTGGTTGAATGAATTTAGACAAAATACAAATAAAATCTATAATCGTTTATACATTACATAATGAGGACCAACTTTAGGGACTTCAAATTGGTTCCCAATAATTGTAAAACCTAATCGCTTGTAAAATCCAACAGCAATTAATCTAGCATCAAACCAAAGTAGTTTAGTTCCTTTTTGTTTTACCATTGTTTCGGCTGTTTCTACTAGTAATCTGCCAAATCCATAGCCTTGAAACTGTTCTAAAACTCCCATTCCGCGTAAGCGATATTGGTTTTGTTCTTCAAATTTTTCATTGTTAAGTTTCATTAAACTAACTACACTAGACAACTTGTTTTTATAATATAAACCTAAGTGAAATGTGTCTTTATGATCATCAAAAGTTAGCTTGCAATCTTCAATAGGTCTGCCAGTTCTTAAAACAGGATGACGTACTGGATAGGTTTGTAAAGCTGTGATTTGTTTTATTTCTATATTAGGATTTTCTGTTTTATATAAGTTTGCAGGCATGCCAGTATAATTAAAGGTTTTTATTAATTGCATATTGCATTTTTCTAGAACTTTATGTGAGGCATAATTTTCTATATGTGCATGTGCATATATGGTTTGTAAATGTAATTTGGTAAATCCATAAGTTATTGCAGCTTGACAGCTTTCGGTAGCGTAACCGTTATTCCAAAATTGTTTAAAGAAGCGATAACCAACTTCAACTTTGTTTTCTTTAGGATGAAATTTTAATCCGCACCAACCTAAAAACAGATCTGTTTTTTTATCGCAAACTGCCCATCTTCCCATATTATGTTTTTCGTATTCTTTGTAGTTTAATAGGAATTGCTCTGCTTCATTTAAAGAAGAAAACGGTTTGTCTCCAGTATATTTTAGTACGTCTTGGTCAGAATTCATCTCGTAAAAATGAATAGCATCATCTACAGAAAATTCTCTTAAATATAACCGTTGTGTACTTGCTTTGATTTGCATTATTTGTATAATAGTATTTCAAAATTAACTAATTTTGTAATAAAAATTGAGATGTCTTTTAAGTTTAAAATAATAGATAAAACTGAAATTTTCAGCATTATTCCGTTAATGCAAAAATTAACTAATAATGCTAATTCTGATGCAGTATTAAAAGAGCGTTTTGCCGAAATGATTACTCAAAATTATGAGTGTGCAGGTGTTTATGATGGTGATACTTTAATTGGTATGTCAGGAATGTGGTTTCAAACAAGACATTACGTTGGTAGAAGTATGGAAGTAGATCATGTTTATATTGAAGAAAAATATAGAGGAAATGGTCTTGGTAAACTTTTTTTTAAGTGGTTATACGATTATGCCAAAAGTAAAGGTTGTACTACTTGTGAATTAAATACTTACGTTCAAAACTACCCGTCACACAAATTTTATTATAACGAGGGTTTTGAAATTTTAGGCTATCATTTTTTAAAGAAATTATAATTTTTTGCAAATAATTAAAATCTTTGTTTATATTTGCCACCGCAAAAAGCGGGAGTAGCTCAGTTGGTAGAGCGTCAGCCTTCCAAGCTGAATGTCGCCGGTTCGAACCCGGTCTCCCGCTCAAAAAGCTTCATCAAAAACGATGAAGCTTTTTTATTTCAAGAAATATTTAAACGCTCTAAGATTAGGGTGAGAAGTTTATACTGAGCGTAGTCGAAGTAAAACCGGTCTCCCGCTAAAAAAAAATCTCATCAATTTGATGAGACTTTTTTTATTTTAATCCTTATAATTTATTGTGATGCTTTTATCATATCGAGCATATTGAGAAATCTCATCTTAATAATATGAATATGAGATTCCTCCTCGTACCTCGTTCGGAATGACATACTTTGATGAAAAATAATTTTTTTAAATTTTTGTGCTTTACTTCAATTCATTTAAGAATGTATCAGGATCAACTTCGTAAGGTTCTTGATTGTGCTCAAAAATGCGTGCTTGTAAATTTCCTTTTAATTGTAAATTGTTGTCTTTAACTTCTATCCAACTTCCCTCGCGTAAACCAATTACTGGTTGTGTGTTAAATTGATGAAATTCTTTTATTCTGGTTTCTCTAGTTTCACCCATGTGTTTGCTACTTGGGTTTGGATCTAAATAGTGTGGATTAATATTAAATGGCACAAAACCTAATGTTTTAAAACTTGGCGGATAAACAATAGGCATATCATTAGTTGTATTCATGGTAAGACCACAAATGTTGCTTCCAGCACTGGTTCCTAAATACGGAGTTCCTTTTTTTATGGCGTCTTGTAAGCTTTCAATTAAATTAAATTTGTAAAGAGCATTGACTAAAACAAAGGTGTTTCCGCCACCAACAAAAATACCTTTTGCGTTGTCTATTGCTTCTTTTGGGTTTTTAAAAGTATGTAAGCCAATTAATTTTTTTTCAATTTTATTAAAAGCATTGCTAGCTTTTTCTGTATACTGTTTATGTGTGATTCCGCTAGGTCTAGCGTAGGGAATAAAGATAACTTCTTCTGTGTCTTTAAAATGAATTTTTAATGTGTCTAAAAGATAGTCTAAATATTGACCGCCATGTACGGTAGAAGTGCTTGCAATAATTATTTTCTTCATTGTAATAATAGTTTTTGTAAATTTATGTAAAGCTAGCTTTTAACAAAAGTTTAGTGCCTAATTAGAATTAAATTAAGAGTAAAAATGCTTAATTTACAGTAAAATCAACCGTTATGAAATATTTTCTATCCTTATCTTTATTCTTCTTCACTATTTTTTCTTTAGCTCAAGATTCAACAAGAGTTACTGTAAAAGGTAAAATTATTGTAAATACACCAGATGTAGAAGGTGTTACCGTTTTTAATATATCTTCTAATAAAGGAACAATTACAGATGAAAAAGGTGAGTTTACCTTGCAAGTTATGCTTAATGATAAGGTAGAGGTGTCTGCGCTTCAGTTTAAAGACTTTAGTTTAACTGTAACAGAATCTATTATTAAAAATAAACAAATGACTGTTTTTTTAGTAGAACGAGTTAATAAGTTAGACGAAGTTGTGATATTACCATACGATTTAACTGGTGTTTTAAAAGAAGATATTGAAAGTGTAGAGGTGTTTAATCCAGATATGGATGCTATTTATTTTGGAGTAGATGATATTTCTGTTTACGAGTTTTCTGATGATCAATATAGTAAGGTAGAAAATTATGCAGCGATGAATCAAAATGATCGTATACGTTATCAAGCTAACGGTGTTGCAATTGTTGAAGGTTTGGTAAATTTAATTTTTAAACCAAAAAAGAAATCTAAAAATACTAATACAGAAACAGAGAAAATACCAACCCAGACTTTAGCAGATAAATACCAACATGATTATTACACTAAAAATTTTAACATACCAGAAGAACAAGTAGAAGCTTTTATAGCATTTGTGCAAAATAATGATTTTGATGTATCTCTTCTAGAAAAAGGTAATGAGATGCAACTAATAGAGGATTTAAACAAAAGGAGCAAAAAATTTTTAAGTGAGAATCCAGTTGAAAAAGAGTAGTCAGCTTTTTATTTTATTAGCTTTTATTGTACAATTTTCAATATCTCAAACGGTTACAATAAAAGGGCAAATAGTTGCAGATGATGATTTAGAAAATATTCATGTTCTAAATAAAACTTCTTTAACAAATGCTACAACAGATAGTTTAGGAGTTTTTAAAATCAAGGCAAAGCAAAATGATACTATTGTTTTTTCAGGTGTCCAATATCAAGTCTTAGTTAAAGTTGTATCAGAAGAAAATATTAAGACAAAAACTTTAAACGCAAAATTAGAATTATTTACTAATGATCTGGATGAAGTTTTTTTAACCAAACAACTTTCTGGAGATTTAAATAAAGATGTTTCTTCCTCAACAGCAAAAGCAGATATTAACTTTTATGATGTAGGTATACCTGGTTACAAAGGAAAACCATTAACCCAAAACGAAAACCGACTTAATGAAGCAGGCGGAAACGAAAAAATGTTTGCAATAGGCTTAGGTGCTGCTGTTAACTTTAATAAGTTTTTAAACACTATTACAGGTCGCACAAAAATGTTAAAAGAACGTGTAAGATTAGAAAGTAATGACGCGTTATTAGCTAGATTAAAAAATGATTTAATCGAAGATTTTTTTACCCAAAATCCCTTACCAGAAGACAAAAAAGACGAGTTTTTTTACTATTGTCAAGAAGATCCAAACTTTAGACCAAGATGTACAAAAAGTAACTTAGAAGCATTACAATTTTTTACAGATAAGTATAATGAGTTTATTAAAAATGTAAGTCAAATACAAAATGATAATTAATTAGAATGGTTTTTGGTTACTAACCATTAGATTTGTGACTCTAAATAATACACTTAAATGAAATCAATTAAACTAATATCTGTAATAGCAATTTTCTTTTTATGCTCTTTTAATACACTACACAAATATTATGTAAGTATTACACAAATAGAGTTTGTTGAAGAGCAACAATCAGTACAAATAATTTCTAGAATATTTATTGATGATTTTGAAAGTGTATTAAGAAAAAGATACGACGAAAATATAACTTTAGATAGAGGTGATGACGAAACACAAATAGACGATTATATAAAAAAATACCTTTTAACAAAGATTGAAATATCAATAAATAACCAAGAGGTAATACCAAATTTTATAGGCAAAAAATATGATGATGGTATTATGCATTGTTACCTAGAGATAGAAAACATAAAATCAATTTATACTTTTCAAATTAAAAATAAAGTTTTGTTTGATATGTTTGAAGATCAAAAAAACGTTATAAGAACCAACATTAATAACAAAAATAAAACCGTGGTATTAACTGCACAGAACGATAAAGGTTTGTTAAACTTTTAGTAAAGCCTTTATAGCAACGTTAAATTTTGTTAAATTCACATCCTTTATAACTAATTCTAAAAATGAAAAAACTAAAGTATTTATTCCTTTCAGCTTTATTTGTTTCAGCAAGTGTATTTGCGCAAGACCAAGCTGAAGACAAAAAAGAAAGACAACCAGGTCATACTAACAACAACAAGTTTAAGCAATTATACGACGAGTTTTCTACACCAAACATGTTTAGAACAGCGTCTGGTGCACCAGGTCCTGCTTATTACCAACAACAAGCAGACTATAAAATGGACATCGAGTTAGACGATGTTAACGCTAGAATTTACGGTGAAGAAACAATTACGTACACTAACAACTCACCAGACAACCTAGAGTATTTATGGGTGCAATTAGACCAAAATATGAGAGCTAAAGACTCTAAAACACCTTTAATCCAAGGAAGCGGTATAGCACCAGCACAACAAACATCATCTTTTGCTAATAGCTATATGACAGAAGGTTTTGATGGAGGCTTTAACATAGAATATGTAAAAGATGAAAAAGGTAATGCTTTACCACACATGATTAATCGTACAATGATGAGAGTAGAGATGCCTTCAGTATTAAAATCTGGAGACCAATTTACTTTTAAAATTAAGTGGTGGTATAATATTAATAATCACGTAGAAGGAAGAGGTCGTTCTGGTTACGAATACTTTGAAGAAGACGATAATAGAGCATACGTTATAGCTCAATTTTATCCTCGTATGGCAGTTTATAATGATGTAGAAGGATGGCAAAACTCTCAATTTTGGGGACGTGATGAGTTTGCACTACCATTTGGTAATTTTGAGGTTAACATTACAGTGCCAGAAGATCATATGTTAGATGGTACAGGTAAATTAACTAACCGTAAAGATGTTTTTTCTAAAGAAATGATGAAACGTTATGAGAAAGCAAAAAAATCTTATGAAGAGCCTGTTTTAATCGTAACAGAAGAAGAAGCAAGAGCAGCAGAAAAAACAAAAGCAACAAAGAAAAAAACATGGAAGCTATATGCTGAAAATGTTCGTGATTTTGCATTTACAACATCAAGACGCTATATCTGGGATATGATGGCTGTTAAAATAGGAGATAAAGATGTAATGGCAGTATCATTATATCCTAAAGAAGGAAATCCTTTGTGGGAAGAATGGTCTACAAAAGCAGTAGCAAGTACTTTAAAAACGTATTCACGTATGACTTTTGATTACCCATATCATAAAGCAATTTCAGTTCATGCTAAAAATCAAGGAATGGAATACCCAATGATTTGCTGGAACTATGGAAGACCAGATGCAGATGGTAATTATAGCGATCGTGTAAAATACGGAATGATAAGTGTAATTATTCATGAGGTTGGACACAACTTCTTCCCAATGATTGTTAATAGTGACGAGCGTCAATGGACATGGATGGATGAAGGTTTAAATACATTTTCTCAATACGTAGCAGAACAAGATTTTGCAGAGTGGTATCCGTCTTCTTTATCTCCAGGTATGGACAAGTATCCTTCACGACGTGGTCCTGCAGAAAAAATTGTTAATTACATGGGTGGTGATCAAGATTACATAGCACCAATTATGACAAAAGGTTTAAATACATATCAGTTTGGTAATAATGCTTACGGAAAACCAGCTACAGCGTTAAATATTTTACGTGAAACAATTATGGGACGCGAATTATTTGATTACTCTTTTAGAACATATGCACAAAGATGGATGTTTAAACACCCAACTCCAGAGGATTTCTTTAGAACAATGGAAGATGCTTCTGCTGTAGATTTAGATTGGTTTTGGAGAGGATGGTTTTATACAACAGATTATGTAGATATAGCAATTAAAGATGTTAAAAAGTTTTATGTATCTAATGAACCAACACAGCAAATCAAAGACATGGTTAAAGCGCGTGGTATGAGTTTAAGCGATTTACCACCATTAGTTTACATGGTAGAAGAAGGAAGTGAAGATTACAAAGAAGACATGAAAGCAAAAAGCTTAATGGAAGGTTCTCAATCACTAAAAGAATACATTATGGATAACTTTACTCCTGCAGAACAAAAGCAATTAAAAGAGCCGAAGTATTTTTATAATGTGACTTTTGAAAAACCAGGAGGATTGGTAATGCCAATAATTGTAGAGTATACTTATGCAGACGGAACATCAAAAACAGAAACTTACCCAGCGCAAATCTGGAGACTTAACGATAAAGAAGTAAGTAAAGCTGTAGCTTCTGAAAAAGAAATTGTAAAAATTACAGTAGATCCAAAACTAGAAACTGCAGACGTTGACACATCAAACAACACTTGGCCAAAAGAAGAGCAAACAAGCGAGTTTGATAACTTCAAACAAAATAAAGATTAATCATAAAGGCTTTATTAAGTTATAAATCTAACCCTTAAAACTTAAGTTTTAAGGGTTTTTTAATGCATATAATAGTCAGCTTGACCGCATTTAATTTAGTTTTTATATATTTAAAAAGCTATTAAACAATTAGATATGTACAATTATAAAGCCAAAATTATAGACGTTTATGATGGAGATACTGTAACTGCAATGGTAGATTTAGGTTTTTTACATTTTCAAGAAATGAAATTACGTCTTTACGGTATTGATACTCCAGAGATTAGAGGAGAAGAAAGAGAGCAAGGTATTGTTGTTAGAGATATACTAAGAGAAATGATATTAGGGAAAGAAGTAACAATACGTTCTTACAAAGATAAACAAGGTAAATATGGTCGTTATTTAGCAAATATTATTTTAGAAGATGGATTAGAAGTTAATCAATGGTTAGTAGATAATGGTCACGCTAAAGAATATTACCCTTAAAATACAAAAAGGCGACTATTTAATTAGTCGCCTTTTTTATTCTTATTGCATGCTACCAGGAGGATATTTCTCCATGATTTTTGCAACAAATTCTTTTATTCTTTGTTCTTTCTTTTCCATATTAGAACTTAAGTAACCTGTACCTTGTCCTTGCCAGACTAATTCTTTTTTCTTAGCGTCTATAAGGTCTACAAATAAAACACCTTGTGTTCTGGTAGAAACATTAGGTTGCATATTCCAGCCCCATCCCCATCCAGGTGCGCCCCATCCCCAAGCACCAAAGCCCCAAGAGTTATTATAAACATCAACACGTTGATTAGATTTGGTAAAAATGCTAACTAGCATATCAGGATTTTCTGATTTTGTGTATCCTTTTGCTAATAACTCTGCTTCTATTGCACGTAAGATACGTTTTTTATCAAGGTCGCTTATTTCAGCTTTATCTATACCAGATTTGAAGAAAGCAAACGTTTTGTATTGGTTAAAATCTACATCTCTATCATAATCTGCAGCAACTCTAACCGAGCTACAAGATGTAATAACCATAGCAATTAGAGCAATTGGTAAAAGTTTAATGATTGTTTTCATAGCGTTATATGTTTTAAATTGAATTCAATAAATCATCATCCACAATATTTGGTAATGTTACTTTTAAGTTAGGCTCGGTTTGCATGGCGCGTTTAATGGCAAAAATAGCCTCGTCATTTCTTGCCCAACTACGTCTTGCAATTCCGTTATTAACATCCCAAAATAACATTTGTTTTAATCGGGTTGATGCTTCTTTAGTACCATCAAGAACCATACCAAATCCGCCATTTATAACTTCGCCCCAACCAACGCCACCACCGTTGTGAATACTAACCCAAGTAGCGCCTCTAAAGCTATCGCCAATTACATTGTGTATAGCCATATCTGCTGTAAAACGAGAACCATCATAAATGTTTGAAGTTTCGCGATAAGGACTATCTGTACCTGATACATCATGATGGTCTCTACCTAATATAACAGGTCCAATTTCATTATTTTTTATAGCTTGATTAAAGGCTTCGGCTATTTTCATACGTCCTTCAGCATCTGCATATAAGATTCGAGCTTGAGAACCAACAACTAGTTTGTTTTCTTGAGCACCTTTTATCCACTGAATATTATCAGCCATTTGTTGCTGGATTTCTTCTGGAGAATGCTGCATAATTTCTTCTAAAACTTGACAAGCAATTTCATCTGTTTTAGCTAAATCTTCAGGTTTTCCAGAAGCGCAAACCCATCTAAATGGACCAAAACCATAATCAAAACACATTGGTCCCATAATATCTTGCACGTAACTTGGATATTTAAACTCTCTACCTAAAGTGACGTTTGTAGCCATTACATCTGCTCCAGCACGAGATGCTTCTAATAAAAAGGCATTACCGTAATCAAAAAAGTACGTGCCTTTTGCGGTATGTTTATTTATTGCTTTAGCCTGTCTACGTAAAGATTCTTGTACTTTTTCTTTAAATAAATCTGGTTGATTAGCCATCATTGTGTTGGCATCTTCAAAAGATAATCCAGCAGGATAATAACCACCAGCCCAAGGATTATGTAATGAGGTTTGATCACTACCTAAATCTATATGTATGTTTTCTTTATCAAAAGTTTCCCAAACGTCAACCACATTTCCTAAATAGGCTATAGAAATTGTTTCTTTTTCTGCTTTTGCTTTTTTAACACGAGTAACTAATTCATTTACATCTGTAATTTTTTCGTCTATCCAACCTTGGTCTAATCGTACTTGTGTGATTTTTGGGTTGACTTCTGCGCAAACCGTAATACAACCAGCAATATTACCTGCTTTTGGTTGTGCGCCAGACATTCCGCCTAATCCAGAAGTTACAAATAGATTTCCTTTAGGTTGTTTTTTAATTTTTCTAAATCCGTTAAGTACTGTAATAGTTGTGCCGTGAACAATACCTTGCGGACCAATGTACATATAACTACCAGCAGTCATTTGACCATATTGTGTTACGCCTAGTGCATTAAATTTTTCCCAGTCATCAGGTTTTGAATAGTTAGGAATCATCATTCCGTTAGTGACTACAACACGAGGTGCTTCTTTGTGACTAGGGAATAAGCCCATTGGATGACCAGAGTACATAACCAAGGTTTGTTCATCGGTCATTTCGGCTAAATATTTCATGGTTAATCTATACTGTGCCCAATTTGAAAAAACTGCACCATTTCCGCCATAAGTTATTAGCTCGTGCGGATGTTGTGCAACAGCATAATCTAAATTGTTTTGAATCATTAACATGATTGCAGCTGCTTGTCTAGATTTTGCAGGGTATTCTTCTATTGGTCTTGCATACATTTTGTAATCAGGACGTAAGCGATACATATAGATTCTTCCGTAGGTGTCTAATTCGTTTTTAAACTCTGGAAGTAACGTTGCATGATGTTTTTTATCAAAATAACGAAGCGCATTTTTTAATGCTAATTTTTTTTCTTCGACATTTAAAATGTCTTTTCTTTTTGGTGCATGATTTAAAGAATGATCAAACGGTTTTGGTTGAGGTAATTCATTTGGAATTCCTTCTAAAATTTGTTCTTTAAATGATATACTTGTTGCTTGCATTACTTTTTTTTTAATGTATTGGTTGATTTATCATACCCATAAGGACAATGTCTGCAACCGCTTTGGCAGCAATAACCACGTTTAAGGTGATATTGCGCTGTAAAACAACGGTAACCTTCTGGTGTTAGATAATAATCACCTTCTTCTACAGGAATGATTTTCTTCATATTTACAAAGATAATGTAATTTTACTACTACTTTTATATCAAAAACCTTATGCTTTTAGTTTTTAAATATTTGGTACCAAAAGGTTATACGGCTATAACTATTTATCCATTTATAATGTTAAAGCATAAAAGACAAAAAGATGACATGATTTTAATTAATCATGAAAAAATACATTTAAGACAGCAATTAGAATTGTTAGTGATTGGTTTTTATTTGTGGTATTTTATTGAGTTTTTATTACGATTAATAAAGTTTAAGAATTGGTATAGAGCTTATTTAAATATTTCTTTTGAAAGAGAAGCTTATAAAAATGAAAACGACCTAAATTATTTAAAATCTAGGTCGCTTTGGAGTTTTTTAAAATTTATTTAATTATTCTCTTTTTACTTTTTTTTCTTTAAAAATTTTAGATTCAATTTTTTTAATTTCAATTCTATCAAGAGGTTTTGGTGCTACAGGTAATCTCACATTAGCGTTTTTAGATAAAACATTTCCTTCATTATCAACTCTGTCAACTCTTGTGGCTACAATTTGATAGCTAAATCCTACGTTACTTGAGCCGCCTTGAAGTTCTTTAACAGTGAAACTTTCAGCTGATTTATTAGTGACATAAACACCATTGCAATCGCCTTCCAACTGAATAAATACTTTAAGAGGATGATCTTCATTAACAACAATGTTTTTAGAAAGTATAGGATCAATATTTATTGTTGCTGTTCCATTATTTAATTTTCCTGTACCATAATCTTGAAATAAAATTTCTGGTGCTTCAGGAGCAAACATTATGTGTTTTTTATTATCTTCAACACCATCTATTATTGTAGATACGACACCATTACCTAAAATTTTGTAGTTTGTGGTTCCCCATCTAGCACCAACATAGGCAAAATCTCCAGTGTTACCATTTCCATTTGTGTCAGGAGCAGTATTTGGATTATTAGCACTTGTGTCCTGTCCACCTGAAAAATATCCACCAAAATAAACTTGCGAAGTTAAATAATCATCACTTCTTCCAGCTAATATGGCTAATGGAGAGTTTGTATCATTGGTAGATAAATCATTGTCCATGTCATAACTAAAATAACCACCATATCTTTGGGCTCCAACAGTACCTGTAGACATGCCATAAACACCAACAGATCCTGTTCCTGCAATACCTTGAGAGTGTCCTGTAAGTGTTGAATAAAAAGAACCATCTGCTAATCCTACTACTCCTGTACCAGTAGTACCATTAGATTGACCTACTGTACCTACGCCAGAAATAGAGCTAGAATTGTAACCATATGCTCCCCATCCATTTTGATTATCATTGCTTGCATAAATACCTGTTCCGTTAGCTCCTTGTGATCTTGCGTAAATACCAGTGCCACCATCAACAGCAGAATAACCAACTAGAGCATCAATTGTATTTGTAGTAGAATAAGAAATAAACTGAGCCCATGTTATATCTGCAACGTTAACACCTATTCTTTGAGAGGCACCTATTCTCATTGCTTCAATACCATTTGTGTGAAATCTTAAGTCTTGAGCATCAGTAGTTCCTAAAAAGTTTGTACCTGCTGTTGTTCCACTATTACCTGTTAATGACCAATCTAATCCTCCAGGTGAACCAGCAAAAGCAACCCATCTTGTTCCGTTCCAATAATAAAGACCAGGTGCGACATTGTTTGGCGATGTGCCCGATGTTGCTGTATTATAGACTACGGTTCCTGTTGGAATTGATCCTCCTTGAGGATTAATAGCTGTTTCTGTTGTAATATTTACAAGAGCAACATTTGGAAATACTATACCTTGAGTAGTGGAAGCAACATCTAAAGCTCCTCTAGGAGAAGTTGTGCCTACACCAACTTGTGAATAGCCGTAGTTAAAAAATAATATGAATAATATAAATAAGTTGGTATTAATAATGTAATTCTTTTTCATTTTTTTGGGATTTTAAAATTTGCTAACTACTAAAGTTAACCCTTTCTTAACGTGTAGATTTTAAACGGTAATTTTTTTCGATGAAATGCAAGTTATTTTAAATTGTTCAACACTTAAATTGCCTGATTTTATTCTTATTTGATGTAGATTTAAGTATTGTAAGAAAATACTTATTTATGTTGTAAATGAATAAATATTCATATTTAAGTGTTTGTTTTACATTTATTTATCATTGTTTTTAATTGATTTTTTTAATTTATAATTTTGCAAAAAAAATAAGTGTGTTTAATTCCAAAATTGAAACGACAAACCAAAGTCTTAAAATTGATTTTAATAAAAATATTGAGCTTTCAGTCAAAAGAGAGGATTTAATACATCCTTTTGTCTCAGGAAACAAGTTTAGAAAACTGAAATACAATATTATTTTGGCTCAAAAACAGCAAAAAAATACCTTACTTACTTTTGGAGGTGCATTTTCTAATCATATTTCTGCTGTAGCTGCAGCAGGAAAAGAGGTTGGATTAGAAACTATTGGTGTTATAAGAGGAGAAGAACTTTATGATAAAATTAATACTAATCCGACTTTAAGTTTTGCAAAATCTTGTGGGATGATTTTTAAATTTAAGAGTAGAGAAGCTTATAGAGATAAGACTAGCCCTAATTTCATTTCAAAATTAAAAGAAGAATTTGGAGATTTTTATTTAGTACCAGAAGGCGGAACTAATGATTTAGCTGTCAAAGGTTGCGAAGAAATTTTAACAGAGGAAGATTCTAAATTTGATTATATCTGTTGTGCAGTAGGAACTGGTGGTACAATTTCAGGGTTAATAAATGCATCAAAATCTAACCAAAAAGTTTTAGGGTTTTCATCATTAAAAGGTGACTTTTTAAATAAAGATATTAGTAAATTTGCCAGAAGTACAAACTGGGAATTGATCACAGATTACCATTTTGGAGGCTACGGAAAAATAAATGACAATTTAATTGCGTTTATCAATAAGTTTAAAGCAGAAACTGAAATTCCGTTAGATCCAATTTATACAGGAAAAATGATGTTTGGTATCTTTGATTTAATCAAAAAAGGGTATTTTAAACCAAACTCAAAAATCTTAGCAATTCATACCGGAGGATTACAAGGAATAGATGGAATGAATGCTAAACTAAAAAAACAAAATAAACCGTTAATTATATAGGTTAATGAAGAAAATATTTACGCTTTTACTGCTTTCAATATTAATAGTAAGTTGTGGTAGTTCTAGAAAAGTAACAACTAGAAAAACTAAAGCAAAACCAAGAGTTGTTATAAAAACAACACCAAAAACAACTCCTAAAGAAGACACAAAAGAGATTGTTGTTGAGGTAACGCCAAAAACTACACCTAAGGTTTTTGCAAATAAAACTGAAGAATACATAGCTGTTTACAGCGATATAGCTCAAGAAGAAATGCGTAATTACGGCATACCAGCAAGTATCACTTTAGCGCAAGGTATTTTAGAATCTGCTTCTGGGCAAGGAAGACTTTCAGTTGAAGCTAATAATCATTTTGGTATTAAATGTCATGGTTGGACAGGAGCTAAAATATATCATGATGATGATGCATCTCAAGAGTGTTTCAGAAAATATAAAAACTCAAAATACTCTTTCAGAGATCATTCTTTATTCTTAAAAGAAAGAAAACGTTATTCAAAACTTTTTACACTAGAAAAAGACGATTATAAAAATTGGGCAATAGAGCTTAGAAAAGCCGGTTATGCTACAGATAGAAAGTACCCTGATAAATTAATAAGCTTGATAGAACGTTATCAATTACATAGATTTGATGCTGAAGTTTTAGGAAAGCAAACCGTTAACAATGATAAACATGTTGTCGTAAAAGGCGATACACTTTATGCCATTTCAAAAAAATATAATATAACAGTAGACCAGTTAAAATCGTTAAATGGTTTACAAAGTAACGATTTACACGTTGGTCAAGTTTTATTTGTAAAACCAATTCCAAAAGATTTTTAATACATGATTTATAAAAGAAGTAGTGCCTTATTTGCTGAAGCAGAAAAAGTAATTCCTGGAGGCGTTAATAGTCCTGTTAGAGCATTTAAAGCTGTAGGCGGAACACCAATTTTTGTTAAAGAAGCCAAAGGAGCATATCTATACGACGAAGATGGAAACCAATTAATAGATTACATAGCATCTTGGGGACCAATGATTTTAGGTCACGCACATGAGCCTGTAGTTAGCGCAATAATAGATAAAGCTAAAAAAGGAACATCTTTTGGGACACCTACAGAAATTGAAACTAAAATAGCAGAATTAGCTGTGTCAATGGTGCCTAATATTGATAAAATTAGATTTGTAAACTCTGGTACAGAAGCATGTATGAGTGCTGTTAGACTAGCTAGAGGCTATACCAAAAGAGAAAAAATAATCAAATTTGCTGGTTGTTACCATGGACATTCAGATTCCTTTTTAATACAAGCAGGAAGTGGTGCAGTTACTTTTGGTACACCAAATAGTCCAGGAGTTACTCAAGGAACAGCAAAAGATACTTTGTTAGCAAAATATAACGATCTAGATAATGTAAAATCTTTAATAGAGGCTAATAAAGATGAAATAGCCTGTATAATTCTAGAACCAGTTGCAGGAAATATGGGTTGTATACCTCCAAAACCAGGTTTTTTAGAAGAACTTAGAGCTTTGTGTGACGATAATAATATTTTGTTAGTATTTGATGAAGTTATGACAGGCTTTAGATTAGCAAAAGGTGGTGCGCAAGAATTACTTGGTATTAAGGCAGATATTGTTTGCTTCGGAAAAGTAATTGGTGGTGGATTGCCAGTTGGTGCATTTGCAGCAAGAAACGAAATAATGAATCATCTTGCGCCTTTAGGACCAGTGTATCAAGCAGGAACCTTAAGCGGAAATCCTTTAGCTATGGCTGCAGGTTTAGCCATGCTTACAGAACTAAATAGTGGAAATGTTTTTGAGAGTTTATCTAAAAAAACAGAATACTTGCATAAAGGTTTAGTAGAAGTTTTAGACAAACACAATGTAACTTATACTATAAATAGAGTAGGTTCTATGATTTCGGTACATTTTTGTGAAGATGAAGTTGTAGATTTTGAAACATCTGCAAAAGGAAATAATGAAACATTTAAAACGTTTTTTCACGGTATGTTAAACCAAGGTATTTATATAGCACCAAGCGCATTTGAAAGTTGGTTTTTAAACGATGCTTTAACTTACGAAGATTTAGATAAGACTATAGCTGCTTGTAATACTATATTTAGTTAGATAAATAAGTATGTTTTGAAATAAAAAAATCCGATTGAAAATTTCAATCGGATTTTTTTTTTATAATAAATATGATAATTATTACTCGTCTTTGATTTGGTCTGTTAATTCTAAATATTTCCCAAATTGTTCTTCATTTAAAACGCTCTCTAAAGAAGTAAGTAAACGTTTGTTGATTTTTGTTTCTAGATCAGTATATCCGCTAGAACCAATTTTTTGAGTTTTGTTTAATGTATTTGTTTTGTCATAATATTCTTGAAAAGCAGTGTACATAGCTTCTTGTGTTTCTTGGTCTGCTTTTAAGTGTCTACCATATTCTACAGCTTTTTGATAAGCTTTTTGGTTAACTTCTGTGCTAAACTTTTGTTGTGCATTAACTGATTGAGTAGTTAATAAAAGTCCAAAAACAAATAAACAAAGAGTAAATAATTTTTTCATTGTAGTAATAGTTAATTAATTGTATCTCAAAGTAACGCTTTTTGATTAATAATTACAAATAAAAAAGCATTGATTAGACAAATCAATGCTTTTTATCTTTTAAAGTGATTAAAATACTAAGTAATTAAGATTGTGTTAATCTTTTGATAGCTCTTTATGCATTTTTTTCTCTTCCATACGTTTCCCTCTTTTCATTCTGTTTTTCATTCTAGCTTTTTCCTCTAACATGGTTTCCCATTTTTTGTATTGTTCTTCATTTAAGATCCTTTTCATTTGTTTTTTATTTTCAATTTGAGCATCTAATTTTTTGTTCTCAAAAGCTAGGCGTTCTTCTTTTGTTGGTTTTTTACCTTTTTCTTTAGCTTCTTTACGTTTTTCCATAACAGCTTTACGTTGTTTAGCTTGCTCTAAATTAAGCGCCATTACCTTTTTTTGCTGTGCTTCGGTAAGATCTAAATGTAAAGTCATTTTTTTAGTTTGAAGCTCAGCTATTTCTTGAGGTTCTAACTGCATCATTTTTTCTTTACGTTCTTTTTTTACTTCTTTTTTGTCTTGTGCATTAGCTTGAAATGTGATTAATGCTAAAGCTAGTATTGCTAATTTTTTCATCTGTTTTGTTTTTTAAGTTATTTACTACTTTGACCTTTAAAAAGTTAAATGGTTTAATAGTATTTTATTTTTGTGAATTAATTAACAAAAAAAGGAACTACATTTCTGTAATTCCTTTTTTTTTTATCATTATAGATTCCTGCCTGCGCAGGAATGACAGTTAAGCCATTTCTACAAATAAACCATCATCTGTTTTGTTAACTTTTGCAACACCTAATTTGGTTAAGCCTTTTATGGTTTTGTCCCATTTTTTATTACTTAATCCAGATTGAGATTTAAGTTCGTTAAGGTCTATTGGATTATTTGTTTTCAAGATTGTAAACACTGCTTTTTCTTCATCAGACATTGGTATTGCTTTTTTCTCAGGTTTCATTTGAGGGAAAAACAATACTTCTTGTATAGATTGGTTATTGGTTAAAAACATAATTAGTCTATCCATACCAATTCCCATACCAGATGTAGGCGGCATACCATATTCTAAAGCACGTAAAAAGTCGTAGTCTATAAACTCGGTAGCTTCGTCGTCTCCTTTTTCGGCTAATTTTAATTGGTGTTCAAAACGTTCTTTTTGATCAATAGGATCGTTAAGCTCTGAATATGCATTTGCTATTTCTTTACCACAAACCATAAGTTCAAAACGTTCTGTTAACTCAGGATTATCACGGTGTTCTTTACACAAAGGACTCATTTCTTTTGGATAATCTGTGATAAATGTTGGTTGGATGTAATTGCCTTCACATTTTTCTCCAAAAATTTCGTCAATTAACTTTCCTTTACCCATGGTTTCATCAACTTCAATACCCATATCTTTTGCAGCCTGTCTTATTTCTGCTTCTGTTTTACCAGTAATATCAAAACCAGTAAAATGTTTTATAGAATCTGCCATAGTCACTCTTGCGTATGGCGCTTTAAAATCTATTTCGTGTTCTCCAAAGGTGGCTTTTGTAGTTCCGTTGACAGCTGTTGCACAATGTTCTAATAATTGCTCGCAAAATTCCATCATCCAGTTATAGTCTTTGTAAGCCACGTAAATTTCCATAGCGGTAAATTCTGGATTGTGTGTGCGATCCATACCTTCGTTACGGAAGTTTTTAGAAAACTCATAAACACCTTCAAAACCACCAACGATTAATCGTTTTAAGTATAACTCGTTAGCAATTCTCATATATAAAGGAATGTCTAAGCTGTTATGATGCGTTATAAATGGTCTTGCAGCAGCGCCACCAGGTATTGGTTGTAAGATTGGTGTTTCAACTTCAAAATAACCAGAGTTATTAAAAAATTGACGCATGGCGTTAAATAACTTAGTACGTTTTACAAATACGTCTTTAACTTTTGGGTTAACCACTAAATCTGCATAACGTTGGCGGTAACGTAATTCTGGATCGTCAAATTTATCGTGAATATTACCTTCAGCATCTACTTTTGGTAATGGTAAAGGTTTTAATGCTTTACTTAATAAGGTAAAGTCTTTTACTAAAACTGTTTTTTCGCCAACTTTAGTTGTAAATAATTCGCCTTCAATACCAATAAAATCACCTATGTCAAGTAATTTTTTGTAAACAGTATTGTATTTTGTTTTGTCTTCACCAGTACAAATTTCGTCTCTATTAAAATAAACCTGAATACGACCTTCGCTATCTTGTAGTTCGGCAAAACTAGCATTTCCTTGAATACGACGACTCATTAAACGACCAGCAATAACTACCTTTTTACCTTCTTCAAATTCAGATTTTATTTGTTTAGAGTTTTCGGTTACAGGAAATAAATCCGCAGGATAAGGGTTAATACCAAGTTCTCTTAATTTACCTAGTTTTTCTCTTCTTACAAGTTCTTGCTCAGATAATTGTGACATGTTTATTTTGAATATAATTTTAGCTGGCAAAGATAAGATATTAACAGAGGAATTAAAACTATTTTTTTACGTAATGCAGCCTCTAGAATTGAATTAAAATAAGGATTATTTTTTGTAACAAATGACTTTTGTAAACGTCTTATATGTAATCATCAATCATTAAAAATCAAATTATTATGTCTTTTTGGCGCGTATTGTTATGCATTTTCTTTCCACCTTTATCCGTTTTAGATAAAGGATGCGGATCAATTCTAATCGTATTTATATTATGGTGTTTGGGTTGGATACCTGGTACTATAGCGGCTTTGATAATTGTAAACAATCCTAACAGATAAATCGTATCTTTGTACTTTAACCAACTTAATCAATAATTATAATGAACAAATTTTTTACTCTAGTTTTTGGTCTTATGACTCTGTTTTTAACCAGTTGTAACTTTTCTGAAGATGTTTACATCAACGAAGACGGATCAGGTAAAATTTCTTTCTCTTTTGATGGCTCTCAATTAATGCAAATGGCAGGAGATAAAATTAAAGAAGATGGCGAAAAAGCTATAGATTCTACCTTTAGTTTTAAAGAATTGTTTGACGAAAAAAGAGATAGTATATCTAAATTACCAGCTGAAGAACAAGCGAAATTTAAAAAGCTAGAAAACTTTAGTATGCATATGGTTATGAATCCTGAAACAGAACAAATGACATTTGAGTTGTTTACAGAATTTAATAATGCTTCTGAAATGCAAAATATGTTTGAAGCTATGAATACTTTTAGTGAGTTAGAAGGTAATAAAAAGGGTAAGAAGCAACCAATTAATGATCCGTCAAATCCTTTTAGTCAATTAGATAATACAGCTACAAAACTAGACTATAATTTTGACGGAAAAACATTTACAAGAACTGTAAAAATTCTGGATCCAGAAGCTCATCAAAAAGGAGCAGACAGTATTAAAGATATGATGGCTATGTTTGGGTCTTCTACGTATAAATTAAATTATCATTTTCCTAGACCAGTAAAATCTGTAAATAATGATAACGCTATGTTTAGTGCAGATAGAAAAACTATAATGGTAGAATTTCCTTTTGCAACTTATGTAACAGATCCAGAAGCTTTAAATTTGGAAGTAATTTTAGAAGATTAATACATTGAATAAACAAATAATAATAGAAGATTTAGGATTTAAAGACTATAAAGATACTTGGGATTACCAAGAAACTTTATTTAAAGAAATCCTTGATATAAAAATTAAAAATAGAAGAGAAGATGCAGGTTTAGAAACTCCAAACTATTTTCTTTTTGTAGAGCATCCGCATGTATATACTTTAGGTAAAAGTGGCGATATGTCTAATTTACTTTTAGATGAAAAACAGTTAGAAGAAAAAGGTGCTACATTTTATAAAATAAATAGAGGCGGAGATATAACTTATCATGGACCAGGACAAATTGTTGGTTATCCTATATTGGATTTAGACAATTTTTTTACAGACATCCATAAGTATTTACGTTTTCTTGAAGAGGTTATTATTTTAACTTTAAAAGAATACGGTTTAGATGCTACCCGTAGTGAAGGCGAAACAGGAGTTTGGTTAGATGTTGGTACACCGTTTGCACGTAAGATTTGTGCTATGGGCGTACGTGCTAGTAGATGGGTAACTATGCATGGTTTTGCACTTAACGTGAATGCAAACTTAGGCTACTTTGATAATATTATTCCTTGCGGCATAAGAGGAAAAGCAGTAACTTCTTTAAATGTAGAGTTAGGTGTAAAGGAAGTAGATGAAGCTGAAGTAAAAGAAAAACTGCTTAATCATTTTAAAACTCTTTTTGAAGCTGAATTTGTAACAGCGACAGTATAAAAAAAAGCGATTTGAAATTTCAAATCGCTTTTTTGTTTTTAATCTTCTGCATTAAAATATACTTTATAGTAATGCATTTTTTTGTCCTCGTCGTAACCGCGTTCTAGATGTTCGCTAGCAGCATCTGGTGCGTCAATATCAAGTTTTATTTGAATATGCGTATCTAATTTTATATCGGTTTTTATTTTCTTTTTTTCTTTGGTTAATACTTTTTCAGAAACATCAAATTGATTTCTGATAATTATGTTTTGTTCGGCTTCAAAATCTTTTTTATAGCTTTCAAATAAGTCTATGTGTTTGTCTTCTTCAAAGATTTCTTCTTTAAAACGCTCTACATTTATAATTTCATTTTCTTTAAAAAAGTCTATGGTTTTGGCTAAAAAGTCATTTCTTTCTTTAGATCCGTAACTAGTTTTTATAACTTCTGTAGAAAACTCTTTACATAATTCTAAATAGTTTTGGGTATGACTATTATAATCGTCTGCGTATTTAATGTTTAAAAACTTGTCTGTCCAGTAAGCTGCATCGTAGTTATTGTTGTCTACGGTAAGTACTACTTTACCTTCGGCATCACCTGTGTTTAAAATTAAACAACCTTTGTCTAGTTTTTTGGCATTGATTCCTTTTTGAACAATAACATCGTAGCTATTATTTTCTAAATAGGTTTGAAAGAA
This sequence comes from Mesoflavibacter sp. CH_XMU1422-2, assembly GCF_037029245.1. Lineage (NCBI taxonomy): Bacteria > Pseudomonadati > Bacteroidota > Flavobacteriia > Flavobacteriales > Flavobacteriaceae > Mesoflavibacter > Mesoflavibacter sp. CH_XMU1422-2. The sequence goes on from NZ_JAYMEE010000092.1 coordinate 390,027, forward strand.
ATTGCTCTTATTTTCAATTTTAAAAATACCAACTGCATCAATGACCATTTCATTATATTCTATACCATCAAAATAAGCTACAATAACATCTCCTGTTTTAATTTGTGCACTTGTAGATTGCTCATATAAATGTTTTACTATGTTTTTTGAAGTTTCTACTAATGCATTATCATCACTAAAAATTTCTTTAGAGTAGGCGTTAATTTCATTTAACTCGATATTGGCGTGATGATTAAATCTGTGACTTTGTACTAAGCTAGTAAAAGGTCTTAGTAAAAAAGGTAACATTAGCTCGTAGCTTTCTTCGTCAAACTGTAATTCGTTTTCAGAAAATGCATTTTTTGTATCGTTATGTTTATTGCCAACTTTATGTATTATACATTTAAGTATGCTGGCTTTGTTTCTGTTTATCATTAGTGCTATTAGTTAATTTTGTAAACTAAAATATTGTTGCTTTCTCCTTTAGTAACAAATTCTAATTTATTGTCTGTGTCAATATTGTTTAGGTCAATGCTTGATGTGCCATAAACCGGGAAGTTTTCAATCATTTCAGCATTACTATCATAAAGAAGAATTTTTTGATTTTGAACATCTGTTACCGAAACGTATATCTTATTATTGATATAAAATAACTTTGGCGCCGTGTAATTTGCTAAATCTAAATTAAGCGTTTTGTCTTTAATATTAAGTATGTTTTCTGATTGAGACACCAATGTTTTTGTAGTTGTAACTAGTTGATGTTTTTCTTTTAGATTGGTATTAGCAACGTTTACATTCCCGTTTTGGTCAATTGTAGCTAATTTTCCGTTGTTTGTTGTTGTTATAAATCCGTTATTAAATTCAAAAACTGGTTGATTAGAGTAATTTAACTGTTGTTTTACATTGACTCTTGTTTTACCGCGTCTTGATAAGATATGTAAATGATTATCTGTTTTTACAACAATATAGTCTTTAGAGCCAATTCTTATATGTTTTGGAGGTGTATTAATTAAGTCTTTGGCAGATTCAAATTCAAAACCTTTTACCGTTTTTCCTTTTGCATCGTATAATAATACGTTTTTACCTTGAGTGACAAACAATCTGTATTTATGTCTTTTATCATAATCAAAAACAGCTAACGGTTGTGTGATTTCATCATTAAATTTAAGAGGAAAAGGATCTACGTCTTTACCATTTCTGTCTAATACATACACACGATGCGGAGTTGCAAAAGCTAATTGTAACCTGCTGTTTTTGTACATGTCTATTTGGTTGACTTCACCTAAAATTGGACCGTCTAGTTGTTTGGTCCATAAGATTTTTCCGTTATTAGAAATTAAATACAACTTGTTAGTAATGTCTTGTACTATAATTTCTTTTTGATTGTTTGTATGATTAGTAACAAATTGCGGCGTGTTAAGTACGTCATTTTCAATTTTTATATTGAAAACTTCAGAAATAATATTGTCTCTATAGCTTTGTTTTGCTTTTTTGAAAATAGCATTGAAATGTGCAAAATCGCGATCGTATATAAATTGTATAGCAGAAGTTTTATAACCCTTTAGGTTTAAATCTTCTTCTGAATCTAAGTTGTGTTTAACTGTTGCTTCTAAACTTTCTGGAGTTAAAATTTGTAAGATTGAAGCATCATTGCTAATTTTTGATTTTACTGTTTTGTAATAATCGCGGTGGCTAAATGTGGTTTGGTTTTGATAATTAGCAATAACATTTTCTAGAGCTTCGGTAGTTTTAGCAAACACTACATATTGATCTAACACACAATAATGATTAGCTTCAACTTTATTTATAAATGGTGCTAATGTATTATTGAAAATTTCAGGATTACTAAAATTAAACACATCTACATTTCGGTAAGTTTCTACAAGGTGTTGTTCGCTTATTAAGGCTTCTTCTGTAGCAATAATATCTTCGGTGTTTATGATAAATAAGTTGCCTGATTCAAAATAAACTTCTCCAAATTCAATACTGTTTTTTAAAAGTGAATTTGCTAAAGTGTCATTTTTCTTAGTAAAAGCATTTAGGTTTTTTTTAAACGTAGTGTAGTTGTTATAGGTCAAACTTAAAAAACCATTACTGTTAGATGGTGCAATTTGTGCAAGTTGGTTGGTTTGTGGTATTGTGTTTTTAAAAACATTAATTAAACTGTTACTACTATCTGTTGCTTTTGTAATACCATTTAATATAATTTGGTCTTGAGATACATCTGCATCAAAAGTTAACGAATTAGTGAAATTTGAAAAAGTAATCTTTTCGTTTTTAAAAAGACTTTTTACAGGTGAATTGTTTGTTGCAATTACAGAAAATGAAGCATTTTTATCCTGGACATTAATTAAATTTTTAATGTGTTCAGGTTTTTGCTTGCTGTTTATGATTTGCTCTAATTCGGTTTTGGTATTACTTCCTATTAATATACTATCCTTTTTAGTAACATATATTTTTAAACTGTCTATTAAAATTTCTTCAGCAGAAAACCCTTTTAATTGTAAAGATTTTCTTTTTGTACTATCTAAAGTAAAAATAGAATCTGATAATCTTGTTGTAAAACTAAAAACAGTTTCTTTTTTAGAATCTATACCTATATATATAGGATGTTTTGTTTTTAGGTTTTTTATAAAGGCAAACTGCGCTACTGTATTTTGATAGCTTTTAGTTTTGTTTAATGAAGAAAGAAGATCGTTATTATTAAGGTTATTTGTAAAACCTTGTAGGTTGTTAATGGTTAAAACAATATCTGCATTTTCTGAAATAAAATCTACAACCTTAACTTTTTTTGTGTCCGAATTACAAGAAAAAAATAATAGTGCTATAAAAAGGTAATACCAATAATGTTTCATATGAATAATGAGGGTTTATGCAAAGATAGAAAGTTACAGTTCTAATTTCAATTGTTCTGGTAATAGTCTAAAAGATTTCCTGTGATATTTTGTGATACCATATTTCTTAATAGCTTCTCTATGTTCTTTTGTAGGGTAACCTTTGTTTTTTTTCCAATTATACATGGGGAATTCTTCATGGATTTCATTCATATACTCATCTCTATACGTTTTTGCTAAAACCGAAGCAGCAGCAATGCTTAAAAATTTACCATCTCCTTTTATTATAGTTTCATGCGGTATTTCTTTAAAAGGTTTAAACTTGTTGCCATCAACTATGATGAATTTGGGTGTGTTTTTTAAAGTTTTAATAGAATTGTGCATTGCTAAAATTGATGCATTTAAAATGTTTATCTCGTCAATTACATCAGGATAGATATGAGAAAAGCCAAAACATAAAGCTTCATTTTCTATAACAGGTCTTAAAATGTCGCGTTTTTTTTCGCTTATCTGTTTAGAGTCGTTAAGAATAGAGTTTTTAAAATCAGGTTTTAATATAACAGCAGCAGCAGTAACAGGACCAGCAAGACAACCACGACCAGCTTCGTCTGTGCCACATTCAAGGTTAAAGCCAGAAAAATTTAGTTTAAGCATTAAATAAAATGAATAATAAAACGTTTAAAAAATTACAGATTTATGCCTTTCTTTACTAAAAATCAAATACCATAAAGATATTTGCTATTTTTGGCACTTAGATAATTTAAAAATTAAAAGACTAAAATAGTCAGCAATTAATGAAAAAAATAATTTTCAGTATAATTTTAATAATGTTTACAGTATTTGGTTTTGCTCAAAGAAAACTTGGAGGAAAGTCAGATGTGTCAAAAGAAGATCAAGAGTTAATGGATTCTATTGGTCAAGGAGGAGAGAAAAAATGGAAAAAAGTCAAATTTGAAGACACAGAAATAACACAATATCTAATAATTACTCCAGAAAGAGACTCTACTTATTTAGATACAACCTTATCCATAAAAAAAGAGTACAAATATAATTATTTAAGACGCGACGATTTTGGTTTAATGCCTTTTGCCAATGTTGGACAAACATATAATAGCTTAACGCATAATTTTAGTGATAATAATTTATTGCCCAAATTTGGCGCTAATGCAAAACATTTTAATTATTTAGACGCAGAAGATGTAAATTATTACCACGTCCCGACGCCTTTAACAGAGATTTACTACAAAACAGCTTTTACACAAGGTCAGCAATTAGATGCTTTTTTTACGGTAAACACATCAAAACAGCTTAACTTATCTATTGCATATAAAGGAATGCGATCTTTAGGGTTTTATCAAAATTCTTTATCAAGTACAGGAAACTTAAGGATGACAGCAAGCTATAAGACTAAAAATAATAGATATATAGCTAATATGCACTTTACCTCTCAAGATATTTTAAATGAAGAAAATGGTGGTATTACAGATGAAAGTATTGAGTTTTTTGAAACTGGAGATGAAGATTTCTTAGATAGAGGTGTTTTTGAAGTAAATTTTGAAAATGCCGAAAGTTTATTTTTAGGAAAACGATTTTATCTTAACCATACATATGATATCATTAAACAAAACGATTCTACACAAACCAATAAGTTACAAGTAGGTCATATAATGATGCTAGAGGATAAAATATACAAGTTTGAACAAAGTAGTAGTAATGACTTTTTTGGAGAAGCTTTTAAGACATCAAATCTAGTAGACAGAAATGAGTATGAGCGTTTTTACAATCAATTGCGACTAGATTATACAAATAAAACAATAGGTAACATACAATTTAATGCAAGTCATAATAATTATAATTATGGTTACAATAAAGTATTGTATTTAGATTCTGGGACAATACCTAATAGGATTAAAGGAGACATATTAAGTGTTGGCGGAAAATATAAAAAACAATATAAAGGTTTCTTATTATCCGGAGAAGCACAATTAAATATCGTAGGTGATTATGATTCTAATTATCTGTCTGCAAAAGCAGGCTATAAGTTAAGTGAAAACTTTGATGCTTCTGTAGGAATTAATCATCATACTGTAGTGCCAAACTTTAATACTTTATTGTATCAAAGTGACTATGTGAATTATAACTGGAAAAATAATTTTAACAATATAAAGACACAACAAATAGTTTTTGACATTAAATCAGATAAATACGTAAACCTATCATTAGACTTTAACACCATAACAGACAATGTGTATTTTGCAAAAAACGAAGATGATAATGTAAAGCCTTTTCAAAATAGTGCTACAATTACATATCTTAGAGCAAAACTTCAAAAAGAAATACGATATAAAAACTTCGCTTTAGATAATACGGTACTATATCAAAATGTCTCCGATGAGAATAATACATTAAATGTACCTCAAATAGTAACACGTAATACATTGTACTATTCAAATCACGTGTTTAAAAAAGCAATGTTCCTTCAAACAGGTGTGATATTTAATTATTTCACTAAGTATAATATGAATGGTTATGATCCTTTGTTGGCAGAATTTTATACGCAAAATCAGCAAGAGTATGGTGGGTTCCCTAGGTTAGACTTTTTCATTAATGCTAAAATTCGTCAAACAAGAATCTTTTTAAAGGCAGAGCACTTCAATGCAGCTTTTACAGGATATGATTATTACTCAGCACCAAACCAACCATTTCGAGATTTTGCTGTTCGTTTTGGGTTGGTATGGGATTTCTTTATGTAGAATTCTTTTAAGTACAGAACTTAATTATTTTTAAGGCTAGTGCTTTTTTTCCTGGTATGATATAAATTGATTAATGTTTTAGATTTATAAGAAGTATTTATATTGTATATATAGTTGAAACACTATTTAAATGTTTATAAGAAATAAGTAATAATATATATGCTCTATATAACATTACAAGATTTAAAAGGAGCATTAAGTTTATTATAGGTTGAAAAAACAGATTTAAAAAAAAGATAAAAAAAAGTTAAGTTGTAAAACACTGAAAACAAGGTGTTAAAAAGCAAGAGTAAAAAAAAAGCAAAAAAAGTTTCAAAAAAGGGTTGTGGGAATGAAAAAGGGTCTTATATTTGCACCCCGAAACAATAACAACTGAGCAATCAGGGA